>NZ_JBDIVF010000012.1:0-84506 GCF_039631355.1 Uliginosibacterium paludis
CACCCCGCAAACCCGCACGGCTACGTTGCCGAGAGGTCAAGAAAGGCGGTTTTTGGAGGTGAAGTGTCGAACTCGGGCGTCCAGCGTTGAGCGCGGCGCCCGATGCGCAATGGACGCAGCGGCCTCGAAGGAGCCATATTTCTCGTAGGCGTTGAAACCCATGGCGTAGGCAAACACGGCCTCCGCGTCATCGGGGTCAGGAAGTTCCATGTCATGTCTCCCGGCTGGATTACTCATTTTGCCTCTGAGGTATTTCACCGAAACATTCAGCGGCGGCTTTCGGGGCGGCGATCCGGCGTATGACGACCCGTTGCGGACGTTCGGGAAGTTGAAAAGCGGGCGTTCAGTCGTAGGGCGGAGTGCCAACTCCGCCAACTTAGTCAACGCATGCGGTGGAGTTTCACTCCACCCTACAACTGCGCCGTACGCGGTGGTTATGAAAATGCCGAAGGCATGGCCAGTGTTGGCGCCCGCGTTGGACCAACAGTTAGATTTTTACCGCGCATTCAATTCTTCAATAATAATTTTCGAAAGCTGTCTGTCAACCCTTGCTTTTTTGAAAGTTGTTTTATATGGCAGATTGTTTATTACGTAATTCTGGTGCGCTGGATTTGTGTTGTGGCCAAATATAATTGCAGTAATTGAGTTTTCCGGGAATGGTATTTTTTGTCCTTTATATCCAGGAGGCAGGCGTCCCTTGGCAAGATGTCTTAATTCGTTCTCGACTTGCCAATAGTCCATTTTTGTGTGGAGGCTGTTGTAAATAAGGGTGCCAATGCGCTCAGTGTCAATGTTGTGTGCCGCCTTGATTAGGTCAATCCCGGCAATCTCTGGCAATTTATCCCGGTAGCTTATCTTGGTGTACTCGAAATCTGGGTGCTCAAGCTCAATGCAGAAGCCCGTATGATCGCGGGCGTAATGCGACCATAGTATGTTGTTGTCAGGTTCAGATGCGAAACAATAAATTGGATAGCTGTCCACCACATCCTCAAACCCTGCAACAATTTTGGGCCAAAAATTAAAGAATTCGTCGGTTAGTCGGCCTTTTGACACCCAGGCTTTGATTTGACGTTTTTCTTTCCCGCTTAGCTTCTGCGCGAGTGCCTTTAGCTCTGCTGTAGTTGGTTTCGTGTAATTTATGTGAGAGTCGAATGGATCGTTGAAGTATTTCCTTGACGACGCCCACGTCACGCCCTCAAATAGCCCCAGTATGCTTGTGTCAGAGCCAAGCTTGTGAGCGTCAGTAGTTTCTGGAAAGGTCCTGTATTTGTAAAGCTTCATGCTGCGCAAATGTGGCCATGAAAATCTAACGTAGAAGTGAGGGGCCGCCGGAGCGCGTAGCGCGGAGGGTACCCACAAGCGCAGCTTGTGGGCGGTCCCTCTCGACTGCCGGGTTAGCGTTATTCCGCAGACAAATGCTCGATGTCAATGTAGAACCCCGCTTTCTGTAGGCTCGCAGCGAGCTTGTTCTTAGTTTCCTGGACGGAATTGTTAAAAGGGATATAGATGAGGCCATGAATGTCAGATGGAAGCTCAAGGTTCCCTTTGTGCAAAATTGCAACCCGCTCTCTCCCCAGCTTGCTCAGAAACATGCCCATTTCAAGAACTACGTTCTGACGCGCGCGTGGCCTGTTTTCATTTGATGCCCCAGCCTTGTGACCTTCGTCATCTGGCGTAAGCAATACCACTGCATATGGCACGTCAGTGTTAGCGATCAAAGCCTCAATGATCGTCTTGCCGTCCGGTGCCATATTTCCGAGTATTACGGGTTTTATATTCATGCGAAGAAGCATCAGCTCTAGCTGATCTCGCGCTTGAGTATCGTGCCCATACACAACGAAAACTTTAGGCTCACGTATAGCGTAAGCGGCGGCAGACGCGGCTGTAGCTGCCCCTGCCGCTTGCAGTGCTGCTGGTTTCGGGGTGACAACTCCGCCATTGACCACTGATGTAGCCAAATCTTTTTCCGGACAGTCTTTACCTTGAAGAGCTACTTTTCCAGAGGAGTACCAATTTATCTTTGTGCCTTCACCAAGGCAAATTTGTGCTCCGTGTTGAATATCTTTTGTCTCTGCAACTGCTAGGCCATGCGTTTTCAGCGCAGAAATCAAATTTTCTTTTTCCCAAGCCATGAAAATTCCTTGATGACGCTAACTATAAATTTGGACAGCAATTTTTCTGTATAACTCCGGGCGTTGCTGGATAACATCCCGGCAAGGAATCCACGTAAAGCCGCTTCCTGCATATCTTTCCGGCGAACAGGAGCGGTTTTCTACTCAAGTAAATGCCGACGAAAAGCCGCAACTGACCTGCAGGGTACAAAAGATCTGAGTGACTGCTTTGCGTTCGGCAGTTGTCTGTCTGCTCCTGGCCGGAAGTCTTTGTTCTCCGTTCCCGGTTCAAGCACCACGCTACGCCCGCCTCCAGACTCGTGCGTATGATCTGAATCACGAATGCCCACGGCTGATTCAAAAACACGCAGCGCCTCGCATTCATTTCACACATTGCATCAATTGGGCAGGCCGGCCTTGGCTTTCACGGTGAGGGCAGATTCATGCCCGCCGGCTGTTGAGCGGTATTCGCGGGCTCCTGTCATCGGTGCCATGTCGTGGCAGGCGGTGCGCGGGCATCTGACAGTCGTGTGCTGCGGCGGCATGTGCGTTCCGGTTGCCGGCTTCAATCGCATGGAATAATCGCGGTTTCGGCCGGGGCGGCGTCGAAATGTGGGGGCCTGACCTTGTGGTGAAGGCTTCCGGCATATCGATCAGTCTGGGGGCTGTGCAGGTCAATACAGAAAAGGAGCACACATGTTCGGCATCCGCTTCATCAAGGTCGGCCCGACCGACTTTCTGCTGCAATACAAGAGCGGCCAGGTCGTGCGCGAGGGCGTGGGGCTGTCGTTCTTCTACTATGGCCCGACCAGTTCGCTGGTGCGCGTGCCGGTGGGGAGTGTCGATGCGCCTTTCATTTTCGAGGAGGCCACTGCCGACTTTCAGAACGTGACCGTGCAGGGGCAGCTTTCGTATCGGGTGAGTGATCCGCGCAAGCTGGCGCAGCTGATGAACTTCACGCTGGCGCCGAATGGTCGTGACTACAGTTCGGAAGATCCGCAGAAGCTCGCGCAGCGGCTCATCAACCATGCGCAGGTGCTGACCAGCTCGTCGCTGCGCGTGATGTCCCTGCGCGAGGCACTGGGCGGTGCCGACCGGCTGGTGGGCGCGGTGCGGGCCGGCATGCAGGGGGCCGAGGCCATTACCGCGCTGGGCATCGAGGTGCTGGGGCTCTCGATCCTTGCGATCAAGCCGACGCCGGAGACTGCGCGGGCGCTGGAGGCCGAGGCGCGCGAGGCGATCCTGCGGCAGGCCGATGAGGCGGTGTTCGCGCGGCGCAATTCCGCCGTCGAGCAGGAGCGCGCGATTCGCGAGAACGAGCTGAACACCGAGATCGCGGTGGAGAACAAGAAGCGCCAGATCAAGGAAGCGCAGATGGATGCCGAGAAATCGGTGCAGCAGAAGAAGCGCGAGCTGCGCGAAGCCGAGATGGCCACGCGCATCGCGCTCGAGGAGCAGAACCGTAACCTGCTGGCGATCTCGACCGCCAACACGCGCGAAGAGGCCGATGCCAAGGCCTATGGCATTTCGTCGATGATGCGGGCGCTCTCCGAGACCGATCCTAAGGTGCTGCAGGCGCTGACCAGTGCGCGACTCGATGCGGCCCAGCTGGTGGCGCTGTCTTTCAAGGAGCTGGCCGAGAACGCCGGCAAGATCGGCGAGCTGAACATTTCCTCCGAGCTGCTGCAGGGCCTGCTTGAGCGCGAGAGCAAGTGAGCATGACGCGCAGTACCGAGAACAAGCTGGTGTTGGTGACGCGGCGCACGCGCCTGGAGGAGCTGATCCAGCGCTTCAACACCGAGGGGCAGGCGCGTTTCTATGTCGAGCATCTCGGCGCCGATTTCTCGGACTACCAGCAGGAGCATCGCCAGTATCGCGAGGCGGTGGCGGCGGCCAATCAGTTGCTCTCGCGGCATGCGAGGGTTCAGGTACTGGACCGCAGCTTCGTGCCGAACTTCGTGTTCGGGCCGCATGACACGGTGCTCGCCCTCGGTCAGGACGGGCTGGTGGCCAATGTGCTGAAGTATCTCGACGGCCAGCCGCTGATCGGCGTGAATCCGGACCCGGCCCGCTGGGAGGGCGTGCTCCTGCCCTTCGTGGTGAAGGATCTCGACCGGCTGCTGCCGGAGGTGTTTTCCGCTCGCCGCCCGCTGCATGAGGTGAGCATGGCGCAGGCGAGCCTCAATACTGGCGAAACGCTTTGTGCCGTCAATGACATCTTCATCGGGCCGCGCAGCCATACCTCGGCCCGCTATGAAATCAGCACCGGTGGCCTCAGCGAGCGGCAGTCTTCCAGCGGCATCATCGTGTCCACCGGCATGGGGGCCAGCGGCTGGCTGCGCAGTGTGCTGGCCGGTGCGGCCGGCATCGTGTCATCGGTGGGCGGGGAGACGCCGCAGGGGCTGCTCGATGATTTCCGCTGGGAATCCGACTATCTCTACTTCTCGGTGCGCGAGCCCTGGCCCAGCAAGACCACTGCCAGCAGCATCAGCTTCGGTCGGGTGACACGCGAGGCGCCGCTGGTGCTGGTGTCCCAGATGGCTGAGAACGGTGTCATTTTCAGCGATGGCATCGAGAGTGACTTCGTGCAGTTCAACGCCGGCACCCGGGCCACCATCACGCTTGCCGAACGACGCGGCATCCTGGTCGGCTGAGCGGCGTTTCAAAGGCGCTGACGCGGCTCGCCGGGGGTGAGCCGCGCCACCCGCAGGCCGGCACGCTCAGGCGCCGCTTTCCGGCTGATCGCAGCGCGGAGGGCGTCAGCTCTTGAACTGAAGCGTTTCCCCGGCGGCCACAGCCTCCGACGCAATTCGTTCCGCTCATTCTTTTCAGGGTGCGCGGCCGCGACGCCTTCAGCTGATGTCCGCTTGCGCCACTGCGCCGGCTACCGTGGCAGGAACAGGAGACTCCGTTCGACCCCGGTCGCCCATTTTCCGCTCAAGGCCTGCCTGACCTGCATGCCTGAAACGCAGACATTCCGGAGTTGTGCAGCAGCGACCTGATTCATCAGCGTACCGGCGCACGGCCATGTCTCAAGCATGGCGTGATGCCGCGCGAGTCGAATCCAGGGGAGGTGGGGCAGGGCGCTTTCCATGGCGGTGCGCACTTTTCAGGGCAGTGGCTGGATGGGGTGATCCGGCCTTGGCGGAGGCGGGGAAAACGGTGTTGACCGCCAATCGGCCTTGCCCGCTCGATGGGCGGCTTCCGGCGGTGCATGGCTGCAGGCGGCGGGGCGCGGAGACCGGGTCAAATGGTGCGGCGGATGAGGAAAGCCTGAAAATGCCGCTAACATGATCTGGTTCAATCCATCGCCGGGAAGTCGCATGAAACTCACAAACGCCGTCTGCTTGGTCCTTGTCGTGTCGGGTCTGGTTCATGCGCAGCCGGTTGCGGTGCCTGCCGCGCGGGTGGAGGCCTTTTCTCCGCAGGGGGAGATCAAGGATGTCCGTCAGGTGGTGGCGCGTTTCTCGGAGCCGATGGTGGCCTTCGGTGACCCGCGCCTGGCTTCGCCTTTTGAGGTGAAGTGCGAGGCAAAGGGCAATGGCCACTGGGTGGACGCCCGCAACTGGGCGTATGACTTCGATGCCGATCTGCCGGCCGGCCTCAGGTGCCGCTTCACGACACGCGCGAAGCTGACGACACAGGCCGGTGCGCCGGTGACGCCGGGCACGTTCAACTTCAGCACCGGCGGCCCGGCGATCCGCGAGTCCTGGCCGGACCAGGGGGAGGAGGCCATCGACGAGCGTCAGGTCTTCCTGCTCGGGCTGGATGCGATGGCGGATCCGGCCAGCGTGCGCGAGCGCGCGTACTGCAAGGTGGCCGGGGTGGGCGAGCGCGTGCCGCTGGAGTTGATCGAGGGGGACGAGCGCAACCGGATTCTGACCGAGCAGGAAGGGCGCGCGCAGAACGTCTTCCAGGTCATCACCAAGCGCGGCCGCAGTGGCCTGCTGGCGGTGAAGGATGATCGTTTCAGGAACGCGCCCATCGTCGTGGCGCGTTGCGCCCGCAAGCTGCCGGCCGGCGCCGAGGTGAGCATCGTGTGGGGCGCGGGCATCCGTTCGGCGGGGGCGGCAGCCGATAGCGTGGCGACCTCTGAGGACCAGACCCTGCCCTTCATGGTGCGCGAGGAGTTCGCGGCCAAGCAGACCTGCGAGCGTGTGAGCCCGAATGCGGGTTGCGTGCCGGTGCTGCCGCTGACGCTGGTATTCACCGCGCCGGTGGATGCCGGGCTGGCAGCGAAGATCGAGCTGCGCACGGCGAGCGGCAAGACGCTTTCTCCCAGGCTGGAAGCCAACGCGAAGGCGGTGCAGAGCGTGAGCTTTCCGGGGCCTTTCGAAGCCAGCAGCGAAGTGACGATCACGCTGCCGCGCAGCTTCAAGGATGACGCCGGGCGCGAGCTGATCAATGCGCAGTCTTTCCCGCTCAAGGTACGCATCGACGAGGATCCGCCGCTGGTGAAATTCCCCTCGCACTTCGGCATTCTTGAATCGAAGGCGCAACCGGCCTTGCCGGTCAGCGTGCGCAATGTCGAGGCCTCGATGAAGGGCCTGCAGACCCAGGCAGCCGGTGCTTCGTCCGGCTCGGCAGGTGAGGGCAATCTCGCGCGCGTCGACACCGAGGATGACAGCCAGATTGCCGTCTGGCTCAATCGTGTGCTGCGCGGCCCCGCCTTGAGTGGCGCGGCGCTGGATGCCTTCGTGAAGAAGCATGAACGCTATCCGCGCGAAGGCGAGCTGCCGCTGCTGTTCCACAACAAGTCGAAGGGCTTCAAGGCAACGCCCCTGACCCTGCCGCGCATCGAAGGCGAGAAGGTGCTGGAGCTGGTCGGCATTCCGCTGCCCAAGCCCGGTTTCTATGTGGTGGAGTTTTCCAGCAACCGCCTCGGGGCAGCGCTGCATGGCGAGAAGAAACCCTATTACGCCTATTCCAGCGCGCTGGTCACGAACATGGCCGTGCACTTCAAGCTCGGACGCGAATCGTCCCTGGCGTGGGTCACCCAGCTCGACAATGCCGCGCCGGTTGCCAATGCGCGTGTCACGGTGTCGACCTGTGACGGCGAGCCGATGTGGAAGGGCACGACGGATGCCAAGGGCATGGCCCGCATCGGCGAGGCGCTGAACACGCAATACTATGGCGAGCAGTGCTCCGGCCTGCTGGTGGTGGCGCGCAAGGACGATGACCTCTCTTTCATGCTGTCGAGCTGGAACGACGGCATCAGCACCTGGCAGTTCAATTTCGGCGGAGGCAGCACGGCGGGGCGGATCGCTGCGCATACGGTGCTCGACCGGCCGCTGTTCCGCGCGGGCGAAACGGTGTCGATGAAACACTTCCTGCGCATGCGCACCGGCAAGGGCTTCGCCGCGCCGGACAGCCGGCCGGGCAAGCATGCGGTGCTCATGCATGAGGGCAGCGGGCAGAGCTATGACGTGCCGGTCAGCTGGAACGCCGGCACGGGCGTATCGGCCTGGGCGATTCCGAAGGAGGCCAGGCTAGGCACCTACAGCATCACGCTCCAGTTCGGCGGCGAGAGCCTGCAGTCGGGCAGCTTCCGCGTCGAGCAGTATCGCGTGCCGCTGATGAAGGCCGTGCTCAAGCCGCCGGCGCCGGTCGTGAAGCAGACGAAGATCGATGTGGACGCGCAGCTCTCCTACCTTGCCGGCGGTGTCGCTGCGGGCGCGCCGGTGAAGTTCCGCAGCCGCCTCGTGCCCTATCCGCTGCTGTTCCCTGCGTATGACGATTTCCGCTTCGGGGGCAAGGTGCCGCAGGAAGGCCTCTCGGCCGTGCAGCCCTATGCCTACAACCCCTCGGGTGATGAGGACGAGAGCGATGGCGAAGTCGACACCGGCTCGGCGGTGAACACCGGCTACGCCGCCCGCACGCGCAGCCTGTCGCTCGATGCCAACGGTGGCGCACGCGTGAGCTTCGACGGCATTCCGCAATCGGAAGACCCGCGCGCGCTGGAAGTCGAGATGGAGTACAGCGACCCGAACGGCCAGATCCTCACCTCGGCCACGCGGGTGCTGGTGCTGCCCTCTTCGCTGGCGCTGGGCATCCGCATGGAAGGCTGGTACGCCACCAAGGAGAAGATGAGCTTCAAGGTGCTGGCGCTGGATGTGAGCGGCAAGATCCAGGCAGGCCGCAAGGTGACGGTGGATGCCTACCAGCGCAAGACCTATGCCTATCGCAAGCGACTGCTCGGCGGCTTCTATGCCTATGAGGAGACGCAGGAGATCAAGCGCGTCGGCACCGCCTGCAGCGGCACGACGGATCCGCGCGGGATCCTGATCTGCGATGGCAGCGCGCCGGACACCGGTGAGCTGATCCTCGTGGCACGCGCTGAAGATGACAAGGGCAACACGGCCATCGCGAGCACCGAGGTGTACGTTGCCGGTGAAGACGCATGGTTCAGCGCCTCGCAGAGCGACCGCATCGACGTGCTGCCGGACAAGCGCGCCTACCAGCCGGGAGAAACGGCGCACTTCGAGGTGCGCATGCCTTTCCGCGAGGCGATGGCGCTGGTCACCGTGGAGCGTGAGGGCGTGCTGAGTTCGATGGTGCTGCCGATCAGTGCGAAGAATCCCTTTGTCGACGTGCCCATCGCCAGGGAGTTCGGGCCGAATGCCTATGTGTCGGTGATGGTCGTGCGCGGCCGCGTCGATCCGGAAGCGCCCGGTGCCTTCGCCTGGCTGCGGCGCATGATTTATCGCATCGGCATGTTTTTCGGTCTGGTGAAGGAGCTGCCTCACGAGACCAATACGGCGCCGACCGCACTCGTCGACCTGACCAAGCCGGCCTTCCGGCTCGGCATGGCGCAGATCAAGGTGGGCTGGCAGCAATACGAGCTCAAGGTGAAGGTGGAAGCGGATCGCGAGCGCTACAAGGTGCGCGACAAGGCGGCCGTGAAAGTCACGGTCACCGATGCGGACGGCAAGCCCGCCGCGAACGCCGAGATCGCACTCGCCGCCGTTGACGAAGGCTTGCTGCAGCTTGCCGCGCCCACCTCCTGGCAGCTGCTCGACGCGATGATGCAGCGCCGCCCGGCCGAGGTGCAGACCTCGACCGCGCAGTCACAGGTGATCGGCAAGCGCCACTTCGGCAAGAAGGCTGCAGCACCGGGAGGCGGTGGTGGCGGCGAAGGCGCGAACGCGCGCGAGATGTTCGACACGCTGCTGCTGTGGCGGCCGAGTGTGCAGCTGGACGCGAAGGGTGAGGCACGCATCGAGGTGCCGCTCAATGATTCGCTGACTTCCTTCCGCATCGAAGCCATCGCGCATGCCAACACGCAGCAGTTCGGCTCGGCCAGCACGCGCATCCGCACCTCGCAGGAAGTAATGCTGTTCGCCGGCCTGCCGCCTTTCGTGCGCGAGGGTGACCAGTTCGCCGCGATGCTGACCGTGCGCAATGGCGGCGACCGCCCGCTGACGCTGGATGTGACGGCCAGCGCGGACGCGGGCACCGGCGCCAGGCCCGTCGGCACGCAGCGGGTGAGCATCAAGGCTGGCGAAGCGGATACCGTCAGCTTCCCGGCGACGGTGCCCTTCGATGCGAAGAAGCTGAACTGGCGTTTCGCCGCGACCGAAGTGGTCACCGGCAATGCCGCGCCCGCGAAGGACGCGCTCAGCTTCGTGCAGACCGTCGGCGCCGCCTACCCGGTGCGTGTCTACCAGCAGACGCTGGAGCAGCTCGAAGCGGGCAAGCCGCTGAGCTTCCCGGTGCAGCGCCCGGCCGGTGCGATCGCGGGGCGCGGCGGTGTCGATATCCGCCTGGCCAATTCGCTCGGTGGCGAACTGGGCAGCCTGCGCGAGTGGATGCAGCGCTACCCCTACAGCTGCCTCGAGCAGCGCGCCTCGGTCGCGGTTGCTCTGGAGGACGAGAAGCGTTGGGACAGCGTCATGAACGGCCTGCCGACCTATCTCGACCGGGACGGCCTCGCGAAGTATTTCCCGATGGACTGGCTGCAGGGCGATGACACGCTCACGAGCTATCTGCTGAGCATCGCCGATGAAGCAGGCTACGAGATTCCCGAAGGGCCGCGCGAGCGCATGCTCAAGGGCCTGGAAGACTTCGTGGCCGGCCGCATCCATCGCTACGGCGTGTTGCAGACGGCCGACGTGGTCATGCGCAAGCTCGCCGCCCTCGACGCGCTGGCCCGCTACGAGCGGGCCCGGCCGGAGATGCTGCAGTCATTCGAGATCGCGCCCAACCTGTGGCCCAGCTCGGGCGTCATCGACTGGGTGTCGCTGCTGACGCACATGAAGAATGTGCCGGACCGTGAGCGCAAGCTTGACGAGGCGCGCCAGATCCTCAAGTCGCGCCTGATGTTCTCCGGCACGACGATGAGCTTCTCCACCGAGAAGAGCGACTACCTCTGGTGGCTGATGGTGTCGCCCGAACTCAATGCCATCCGCATGCTGCGCCTTGCTGCCGACGAGCCCGGCCTGGCGCCGGCCGACGCAGGCCGCCTCGCACGCGGCGCGCTCGGTCGCCAGCAGCAGGGGCGCTGGCAGACCACGGTGAGCAATGCCTGGGGCGTGATCGCGCTGCGCCACTTCAAGGAGCGCTTCGAGCGCGATCCGGTGGCCGGCGCGAGCCTGCTCAGGCTGGGCGACGTGGAGCGTCCGCTCGACTGGTCGAAAGCGGCGTCTCGCAACGAAGGCGACCCGGCGCAGGGCACACCGATCGGCGACGGCGTTTCGGCGCACTTCGACTGGCCGGACAAGACCGCGCCGCTTTCGCTCCAGCACCAGGGCAGCGGCAAGCCCTGGGCCTTCATCGCCTCGCGCGCCGCGCTGCCGCTCGACAAGCCGCTGTTTGCCGGCTACCAGATGAAGCGCACGGTCACGCCGGTCGAGCAGCAGAAGTCCGGCGTCTGGCAGCGGGGCGATACCTACCGCGTCACGCTGGAAATCGACGCACAGGCCGACATGACCTGGGTGGTCGTCAATGACCCGGTGCCGGCTGGCGCCAGCGTGCTCGGCAGTGGCCTCGGTGGCGACTCGAAGCAGCTCGCCTCAGGCGAGAAGAAAACCGGCTGGCAGCGCCCGGCCTTCGAAGAGCGTGCCTTCGACGGTTTCCGCGCGTATTACCAGTACGTGCCCAAGGGCAAGTTCAGCGTGGAGTACACCGTGCGCCTGAACAACCCTGGCAGCTTCCTGCTGCCGGCCTCGCGCGTCGAGGCGATGTATGCACCGGAGATCTTCGCGGAAGTGCCGGTGGCGAAGATGGAGGTGAAGTGAAGCCGCCGGCAGTTGTCAGGGGCGCAGATGTCACGCCAGCCTGAAGACCTGCACCAGATGCTCCGCACACGAACCGGACCCTGGCTGCTGGCGCAAGGGCGAAACCTGTGGCGTGGCACTTTGACGCGCCTGCAGGGGCTGGCTGCGCTGCGCGCACGCATGACCTGGCGCCGGCTGCTGGGCTGTGCGCTGGCGCTGCTGCTGGGCTGCGTGCTCTTCGTGGTGACGGCGCAGGTCCCCCGATTCGAGGCGGTCCGCGCGGCGACACGCAGTTCCGAAGCCGTACTGCTCGACCGGGATGACCATGTCATCCAGCGCCTGCGCGTCGACAAGTCCCAGCGCATGCTGACCTGGACGCCGCTGGAGCGCATCTCGCCAAGCCTGATCCGCGCGGTGGTGGTGTCGGAGGACAAGCGTTTCTGGTGGCATCCCGGTGTCGACCCGATCGGCATCGTCTCCGCCGCGTTCGACAATCTGCGGCGTGAGCGGGCGCGCGGCGCGAGCACGATCAGCATGCAGCTTGCGGGCCTGCTCGCCGGGCCGCAGCGCGACCGTGGCTGGCTCGGCAAGCTGCAGCAGGCGCGCCATGCGCTGGCGCTTGAGCTTTTCTGGAGCAAGCGCGAGATTCTCGAAGCCTGGCTCAATCGCCTGCCTTTTCGTGGCGAACTGATCGGCATCGACGCGGCGGCGCGTGGCCTGCTTGCCAAGGGACCGGACGGCCTCGATCAGGCGGAGGCTGCGGTGCTCGCGGCGCTGATCCGGGCACCGTCCGCCTCGCGCCATCGCGTTGCGCGTCGCGCCTGTGCGGCCCTGAAGGAAATGGCGCAAGACACGCAGTGCGAGCAGGCGCGTTTTCTGGCCCTGGCTTTGCCCGCCAGGCCCTATCCCTTGCCGGGCGTGGATGAAGCGCCGCATCTGGCGCGCCGGCTGCTGAGCCAGCCGGGCGAGGTCTTGCGGAGCAGTATTGATGGCGAGCTGCAGCGCTTTGCCAGCGAAACCTTGCGCACGCATCTCGCCGAGCTGATGGAACGCAATGTGGAGGATGGCGCTGTCATCGTGCTGGACAACCGCAGCGGGGAAGTGCTGGCCTATGTCGGCTCCAGCGGTGATCTGAGTGGCGCGGCAGCGGTTGATGGCGTCGCTGCACAGCGCCAGCCGGGCTCCACGCTGAAGAGCTTCCTGTATGCACTGGCGATTGACCAGCGCTGGCTGACTTCAAGTTCGGTACTCGACGACTCCCCGCTGGCGCTGACCACGCCATCGGGCCTCTACATTCCGCAGGACTATGACCGCAACTTCCGCGGCGCGGTGAGCGTGCGGGCGGCGCTGGGCGCCTCCCTGAATGTACCGGCGGTGCGCGCCCTGACCCTGGTCGGCGTCAATCGCTTCCTCACGACGCTGCGCGATCTGGGCCTCGCGAGTCTGCAGCGCGATGCGGATCACTATGGCTTTGGCCTGGCGCTCGGTGGCGCAGAGACCAGCCTGCTGGAGCTGGCCAACGCCTATCGTGCGCTCGCCAATGGTGGCGCCTGGTCGGCACCGAGCTTCGCGCCGGTCGCGAAGGATGCGGTGCCACTCCGTCGGCAGGTGCTGAGTCCGCAGGCGAGCTTCATCGTGGCGGACATCCTTGCCGATCCGGTTGCACGGGAAATGACATTCGGATTCTCGAGCGCCCTGTCGACGCATGGCTGGGCGGCGGTGAAAACCGGCACCAGCAAGGGCATGCGGGACAACTGGGCGATCGGTTTCACGGAGCGCCATACGGTCGGCGTGTGGGTCGGCAATTTTTCCGGCGCCCCGATGTGGGATGTTTCCGGTGTGACCGGTGCGGCGCCGGTGTGGCGCGATATCGTCGAGCATCTGCTGGCGGAACAGCCTTCGCGCGCACCGGCTGCGCCCGAAGGCGTGCAGGCGCGGCAGGTGGTGTTCCAGCCGGCGATCGAAGCCCCGCGCAAGGACTGGTTCATCGCCGGCACCGCAGGCGACGATCAGCACAGGGTGGGTGCGCCTCTCGTGCAGAAGCTCGCCAGTGCGCGCCCGCACCTCATCATGCCGCCGGATGCGGCCATCATCGCGCCGGATCCGGACATCCCCCAGCGGCTGCAATCCCTGCTGCTGCAAGCCAGTGGCGACGCGACGCACTGCCTGCGCCTCGATGGCAAGGCGGTTGCGGCCTGCGGCAGCCTGCAGCGCATGCTGCCCCTGCCGCTACCCGGGCGTCATCGTCTGGAACTGCTGGATGCGCGTGGCAAGCTGCTTGATGCACATGAATTCGATGTGCGCTCGATCAGCCCTAAGCCGCGTGCGCGCTGATCGGGCCGGGCGTCGAAGGCTGCTGCCTTGACCGGAGTGCAAGCGCTGCCGCGGCGCATGAAGTGAGGCTGCGCCCGCAGCGGCGATTCCGCGTTCAGCCGGGACCCGCGGGCGCTCAGGGTCGATCGCTGCTTTCGCGCCCGACGCTGGCGACATACACACGGGCCGGCTCGACGCCGGCCGGGTCCAGCGTGATCTGCACGCGACGTCCGTCAGCACCGTCCCACCAGACCACACGATTACTCCCGGCTTGCGCCCATTCCTTGGCCTCGCCGAGCGCGGGCGCAAGGGCGGCACGCACGCGTGCAGCGTCGATGGCGTCTTCGGGGCTGAACATCAGCGTGATGTTGGTCAGGCGGTCGTTGCTGCGGTCGAAATACACCGCTGCCCGTCGGCCATAGGGCTTGAGTTCAATGAAAAACGAGCGCAGCGCCGTGCCTTTCGCGGTGAAGCCACCAGCCGGATCTTCCTTCAGCCGGCCAAATGGCTTCAGTCTGGCGGCGGCCGAATCCGGCGTCAGCTCGAACAGTTGCGGATCCGTCAGCAGCTTGACGACCGCGCGCTCCATGCCCTGGTTGCCGGCCGATTGCGCCGGCGCCGAGCAGACACAGACGCTCAGGCTGGCGAGCAGGACGAGCAGCGTGTGGCGGCGCATGTTGGCGAGCGTTCGGGCGGCGCGCCGCAGCATTTGATGGAGGTTTGAAAGGGCGTTCATGTTTTTCCTGAGGGGGTGGGGGCAAGCCCGAACCATAGCGGAAACCTCATATCCGGCGCATGGGCCGGATGGGTGGCGGTGCCGCCCGGAGCAGGTGTTCCGCGAGTGCGCGTGCTCGCGAAGTCTTGAAAGCCGTGCCCGTACCTTGTCGCTGCGCAGGCCTCTTCAGGCGCTGGCCCGGCGCAACAGCAATTCGAATTCGACGCCATCGGCCACATTGCGGGCGCTGACGGTGCCGCCCATCTTGGCCATGTAGGTGCGGGCAACGAAGAGGCCCTGGCCGCGATTGCCGGCAGCCCCCGCCTCGGCCTGATCGGAGACGCCGTATTCGAAGATCTTGTCGAGCATGTCGGCGGCGATCTGCGGGCCGGTGTTGTGCAGCGTGACACGCGCGGCGTTTTCGTCCGCGGCGAGCGCGAGGCGGATCGGGCTGCCGGGGCTGCGGTAGCGATCGGCATTCCTGAGGATGTGGGTGACCACGTCTTCCAGCGGATACTCGTCGGCGCGCACCCACAGCGGCTTGTCGCCCGGCGTGAAATGCACATCGCGGATGCCGGCGCTCGGCGCGTTGCTGGCGATGGCGGCGAGGAAGGCGTTGAGGTCGACGCGGCCGGCCTGCACGGTGGAGAGCTCGAAGGCCTCGCTCGGCGAGGCGCTGCCATAGAGCACGCGGATCGCCTGCTGCATGCGGGCGAGATAGCGCTGGTCGGGGTCGTCCGGGCTGGCGTGGAGCGCCAGCAGCGATTGCAGCGGCGACATGATCTCGTGGCCGACCGCGTGCCACATGTCTTTCTCCTGTCCGGTGCGGATCTGCTCGCGCAGCATGTCTTCGCGCACGCGGCGCTGCAGTTCGTGCAGGCAGGTGGCCAATATGCCAAGTTCATCACCGCCGCGCAGGTCGGCCACATTGAGCTGCTCCAGACCCTGCTCGGCGCTGCTGGCTTTCTGGACCGCGCGGGCACGCCGTGTGAGCACGGCAATCCGGCGAATGATGCCCAGCTCGATGGTCAGCCAGGCGAGAAAGATCGCGCCCAGCATGGCGCCGACGAACCAGGCCACGCGCGTGACCGCCCGGGCGAGGATGCGGTTGGCGCTGCGCGCGTCGCCGGTCAGGACCAGCTCGAAACGGCCGACCGGGGTGGAAATCTCTTCGCGGGTCTGCAGCGGAAAAGCGCTGCTGTCGACCGGCAGACGGCGGATCAGCCCGAGCAGCAGCGGCGAGATCGGCTCGTCGCTCGCTTCCTGCCCGAGCATGTGGAGGAGTTCCGGCGCCTTGTCGTCGCCTGCCTTGCGGATGCTGAGGGTTTCGCCGGGCAGCAGCAGGCTCTGCAGATCGGCCAGCAGGAAGGGCGCGCGGGCCTCCGCGCTGTTGCTGTCGAACATCGGCGTGTCGGCCTGCGGCGCGAAGACCTGCAGCTGTACGCGGATGTCATTCAGGTCGGCAGGCGGCCAGATCGGCCGGCGCTTGCCCAGCAGCTCTTCGCGCAGCAGCTCGACCGGCAGACGGATCGCGTAGAAGGCTTCGCGTGCGCAATCCGGCGCCGGTTCGCGGCCGGGCAGGCAGGCGGCGGATTGCCAGATCCAGCCGCGGAATTCGCGCTGTGGCCGGGTGAACACATAATCGCCATCGGGGATTTCGGTGAAGCCGGTGAGCCGGCCGCGAAAGGCTTTGCCGGGCTGGGCCGAGCCGTCGCCCTCCAGCTCTACCGGCGCGACCCAGCGGTAATCCTGACCGCGCAGCGAGAGCTGGATGCGCAGCCGGTGCGCGCCGGTCAGGTAGCGGTCGCCACGCTCGTGCGGCACCAGCACCGGGGCGGCGAAGCGCCCGGCGGCATACACGAAGGCGCCCGCCCAGGGGTTGCTGCCCACGGCCACGCAGAGGCTCGCGTCGTCCGGGTACTGCACCGCACAGCCAGCCATGTCGATGGCATTTCGCACCTTGTTCTGCTCATCCACATCCAGCGCCGCATAGGGCAGCAGCAGCGGGCGCAGCGGCGTGATCTGGTCGCCGCCGGATTGCGGATTGAGCAGTGCGAGCTGGCCGGTGGGGTGGCGCAGGCGGGCGGCGATCTGGTCGCGGGTCTTGGCAAAGCCATCCTGATAATTGTCGAAGCTCTGCTGCTTCTCTTCGCGCAGCACGGTGAGCGCCAGCGCCAGCGTGGCCCCGAGCAGCAGCAGGAAGACCGCGCGAAACAGCGTGCGCAGGCGAAAGGAACTGAGCCAGGCCAGCACGCGGCGTGCCATCAGCCGCGCGCCTCGGTGGCCCAGCGGAAGCCCCGCATGGGGACGTTCTCGATGGCGTCGAACTTCTCGTCCAGCTCACGGAAGGCTTCGCGGATGGTGCTGACATGCTTGCGGATGTTGTCGCGGTTGCGCCCGCTCTTCACCACTTCGAAGAGCTGTTCGTAGGACACGACTTGGCCCTTGTGCTCATAGAGCGCCAGCAGGATGCGCTGGGCGGTGAGCGGCAAGTTCACGCGCTGGCCACGCCACAGCGTGGCGCCTTGCCGCAGCGGGTCGATGGAGAGGTCGTCGTGCGGCATGGCGCTGGCCGGCTGGGCCTTGTCCTGGCGGGCCTTCACGGTGCGCAGGATGTCGAGGAAGGTGTCGATGAAGTCGCTTTCCTCGAAAGTGGTTTTCTGCAGGTAATCCCAGGCGTCCAGCGCCTTCATGATGCTGCGGTAGATCGCCGCGGGCATCGCCGAGACGACCAGCACCGGCGTGCCCTGGGCGCCGCCACCCGCCTTGTTGATGGCATTGATGATGGCCACGCCGGCATGGCGCTCGCGGCCCAGTTCGATGTCCAGCACCACCGCGTCGTAGTGCTCGCGGGCAATCGCGGCTTCGGCCTCGTCACGCGAGAACCACTGGTCGACGCGGATTTCCGGCCGGGCCGCCTCGATCCAGCTCCTGAGCTGGTTGCTGGTCGGGATGTCGTCTTCGATGACGGCTACTTTGAACATCGGCTTCTCCGCTGCGCAGGCACTGCGCCGATTATCCCCGCATTCCGGCCCGGGCTCATGCCGGTGGCTGTGAGTGTTTCTTCCGGGGCCGGAAGCAAGAGGCCCGGCGGCATGATTGAGTGCTCTCCGGCCCCGAAACCATGATGGCAACACGGCACAAGCGGTGCCGCCCGGCACCTGGCCACTCTGGAGGACATCATGGAATTGCCCCGTCTGAACACGCTGACCCGCATCCTGCGCATCACCTTCAACCGCTTCTCCCGCCGCACTGCGCCGATGGCCTTCGAGGCCGGGCGCAATATGCGTGGCGCGGTGCGCCCGCTGCTCATCGCGGGTGCGGTCGGGGTGGCCGGCTATGCGGTCTGGCAGCATCCGCCGGTCGGCACGGTGGGGCGTGGCGAAGCGGGGCTGCGCGTGAATCAGCTCACTGGCGCGGTCACGGAAATCACCGATGGTTCCGTTCTCGTCATTCCCGGTCTGCATCGCCTGCAGCGCTATCCGCTGCATGACCAGATCTATCGCGCCGAGCGCAGCGCGCAGGCCGATGGCCCGGCGCCCTTCCAGTCGGTCGAGGGGCTGTCGCTGGGCGTGGAGCTCTCGATCCGCTATGCGCTGGACCCGGCGAAGCTCGCCAGCACGGTGCGCAAGCTGCCGGAGAACATCGGTGCCGAGGTGGTGGAGCCGGAAGTGCAGGGCGTGATCTACAAGACCTTCACCCGCTACACGGTGCGCGAAATCTTCTCGACCCGGCGTGTGGACATCCAGCAGGCCATCGAAGCCGAACTCCGGCCAAAGCTCGCGGCTGACGGCATCCTGCTCAAGGGCGTGATGATGGGCAAGGTGGATCTGCCGGCCGATTACCGGCGCGGGCTGGACCAGTTGCTCTCCGAGGAACTGGCCACCGAGAAGATGCGCTACACGCTCGAATTGAAGGAGAAGCAGGTCAAGCAGACCGAGCTGGAAAGCCAGGCCGAAGCCGTGCGCCGCGAGCGCGCAGCCGAAGCGGCCGGCAACGAGCAGATCATTGCAGCCAAGGCGCAGGCCGAATCCATGAAGCATGTGCTGCCCTTCAAGGAAAAGCAGATCCAGCAGCGCCAGCTTGAAGCCGATGCCGAGAAGATCAGCCGCATCAAGGGCGCGGAAGCGAATGCCGAAGCGCGCAAGATCGAAGCCGGAGGTGAGGCCGCCTCGCGCCAGAAGCTGGCGGATGCCGATGCCTATCGTGTCGAGGTGATGGGCAAGGCCTCCACCGCCCAGCTCGAGCGCGATGGCGCGCTGATCAGCAAGCATCCGCTGCTGATCCAGAAGACCATGGCGGACAAGCTCTCGGACAAGATCCAGGTGATCATCGCTCCGCCCAACACCAGCGGTTTCATCGGCGGCAATCTGCTGGGAGCTGCTCAGCCTGCACCCTCGCAAGCCGTGCCGCAGGCTGCTGAAGAAGGAGCCGAATGATGATCGCCGCGACCGCACTGGCCTTGGCCATCGTGACTCAGGAGCAGGTGGCGCTGCGCGCCGCCCCGCGTGACTCCGCCCAGCAGCAGGCCCAGCTCTGGCAGGGCGACAGTCTGGAGGTGCGCGGCGAGAAGGGCGACTTCCTGCAGGTGTGGGATCACCGCCGCGAGCGCGGCGGCTACATCCGCACGAGTCAGGTGCGCCAGATGGAGATGACGCCGGCCGATGCGCCGCAGATGCTGGCGGTGATGAAGTTCGTGCGCGACACGCCGGGGCAGGAGGCGCTGGGCATCGGTTATGCCGCTGCCTTCCTCAAGGCCGCCTCGGCCGAGCAGATCGGCCCGGAAGCCTTCGACGCGCTGGGCACCATGGCGGACCGGCTGGCCCGGCGCGCATCAAACAGCCGCGGCGACAAGGCGCGCGATGCGCAAACCGCCGCGCAACTCGAAGTGGCAGCCGCCTATGGCATCGGCATGACGAGTTTCGAGCGCGAAGGCCGCGTGCAGATCTGCTACGACGGTGCGGCCTTCCGCCGCGTGCTGGCAATGCAGCAGAGCGCGCCACTGCTGCGCGCCCGGGCGGCGCTGGCACTCACCCGTCATGAATGCGTCAGTCCCGACCTGACGCCGACCCAGCGCGCCACACTGGATGCCTGGCGCGTCGAAGTGCTGGGGCGCGTCGATACCGCGAAGCTGCCGGAGCATGTGAAGAACCGCATCTTCATGCGCCGCGCCGGGGTGCTGGCGAGCATCGCCTACCAGCAGCAACGCCGGGGCGAAGCGCCGCAGGAAACCGCGAATCGTGCCATCGAGAACCTGGCCGCGATCAACAAGAGCGAGCTGACCGAAGACGACAGCACCAGCTACAGCGACGCCGCCACGCGGGCCGGCGTGGTGCGCTGGGCCGCCAGCGATGCGGCGCGTGCCGTGTCCACGCTGAGCGTGACGACCCGCCCCGGCCAGCCTGGCGAGACCTGCGTCCAACTCGTTGAGGCGAAACAGAAGGCACCGCTCTTCGAGCGCTGCACCTATGGCTTCGTCTATCCCGCTTCCGCCGCGCCGAATCCGCAGCACACCATGCTCGCGCTGGCGGTGCAGACGCTGGATACCTGGCGTGAGCTGTGGCTGTTCCGCAAGGGTGAGGATGGCTGGTATCTGGATGTCATTCCGCCTTCAGCCAATGGTCCGGACATCGGCTACATCGATTTCGCTGGCTGGGTGCCGGGCGGCAAGCAGATGCTCACCGCCCGCGAGGTGCGCGTCGATGGCCGCTACAAGCGCAGCTTCGAGCTGATGAATCTCGATAGCCTGCAGGTCGAACGCTGGGCCGACAAGCCGGAGTCGCTGACGCCCTTCTACCGCTGGCAGGATCCGGCCTGGAAGCGCATGACCCTGAGCCTGCGCTGAGCGCTTTGCTCCGCTGCGGCGGCGGAGGCTGCGGCTGATTTGGCGCGCTTCGCTTTGCTCAGGTCGCCCTGCGGGGTTGGCAGGGCAGGGGCGCGTCGGGCGGAAGGCTGGACGAAGTGGATGCGGTGACCTGACAATCTTCTCCCGGACGCAGCCTTCGCCCGGCTTGCGCATGCCATGAAAACCACCCGGAAACCGGTCATGACAAACAGATGGTCTTGCCTGCTCGCTTCGATCTGGATCCTTGCTGCGCTGCCGGCCGGGGCGCAGGAGAAGCTCAACGAAGCCTTGCACGAAGAGATCGTGCAGATCACTGTGCCGGCCGCTTCCCTGCTGGAAAGTGACCGGCAGATCGTGGCGACGGTGTTCCGCCCGGACGGGGCCGGGCCGTTTCCGCTTCTGGTGCTGAGCCATGGCAGCCCGCCGGTGGCCGCAGACAGGCAGACCATGGGGCGCGCGCTGCAGATGACGGCGACGCGCGAGTTCGTGCGGCGCGGCTATGTGGTGATCGCACCGGTACGCCGGGGCTACGGGGCGACCGGCGGCGACTACGCCGAGGGCTATGCGCGTTGCAGCGCCTCCGAGTTCTACAAGGCCGGCATGCAGGCTGCGCGGGATGTGCTCGCGGCGCTGGCCTTCGGCCGCAGCCTGCCCTATGTGAAGCAGGATGCCTCGGTGCTTGCGGGGCAGTCTGCGGGCGGCTTTGCATCGCTCGCCGCTGCGAGCCTGAAACCTGAAGGCGTGGATTTCGTGCTCAACTTCTCGGGCGGGCGAGGCGGCGATCCGGTCAAGCATCCTTCCGTGCCCTGCGGCGAGGGAGCACTGGCCGAAACCTTCGGCAGGTTCGGCGCCAGCATCCAGGTTCCGGTGCTGTTCCATTATGTGGAGAACGATCTCTTCTTCGGCCCGGGCTACACGCGCAGCTGGTTCGAAGCCTTCGAGCGCGCCGGTGGCAAGGGCCGCTATGTGCTGCAGGCGCCGTTCGGAAACAATGGCCACGGCCTGATAGGGGCGAAGGCCGCACTGCCGATCTGGTCTCAGGCCGTCGATGAGTTCATCGCCAGTCTGCCGTCGCTCAGGTAAGTGCGTCGGTGCCCTTGCGCCTGTGGCGAAACCGGGGGCGGCCGGATCGGCGCATCGGGCTATGGGCGGCGTCGAACTTGGCGTGACCGATCTGCTTGCCTTGATTCCGGACTGCGAGGCCTGGGCGTCGTGAGCCGGAATGAATGCCCTTGGGCGGAAAGAGGCTTCATGCTGGTCGCATGGCGCGCGCGGGCGGCGCCGGGCAGTGCTGCGGCAGCGCTCAAAGGGTGACGACTTTCAGACAGGTGCGTGAGTGTGCCGGCGCCGCGAATCTTTTCCCGGTGTCCGACCCGCATTACGCAGCTTCTCCTACGTGGTGCGCCGCGTGCGGCTCCTAAGGTTTCCATAGGGTGTCAGCCGACACTGAAGCAACCGACAGGAGAGCGACCCATGTTTGCGCACAACAAGCGATTGCAATACACCGTGCGGGTGAGTCAGACCAATCCCGGGCTGGCCAACCTTCTGCTGGAACAGTTCGGTGGCCCGCAGGGCGAGCTGGCCGCCGCCACGCGCTATTTCACCCAGGCGCTCGGCGAGCTCGACCCGGGCCGCAAGGACATGCTGATGGACATAGCCACCGAGGAGCTCAGTCATCTCGAAGTCATCGGCACGCTCGTCGCCATGCTCAACAAGGGCGCCAAGGGCCGGCTCGCGGAAGCCGCCGAAGAGGAAGCCGAAATCTACCGCTCGATCACCGGCGCCGGCAATGACTCCCACCTCACGCAGCTGCTCTATGGCGGCGGGCCGGCACTGACCAACTCGGCGGGCTACCTCTGGACGGCAGGTTACATCGACACCATCGGCGAGCCGACGGCGGACCTGCGCTCCAACATCGCGGCGGAGGCGCGCGCCAAGATCATCTACGAGCGGCTCATCAATGCCACCGACGACCCTGGCGTCAAGGAGGCACTCGGCTTCCTGATGACGCGCGAGGTTGCCCACCAGCTCTCCTTCGAAAAAGCCCTCTACGCGATTACGCCCAACTTCCCGCCCGGCAAGCTGCCTGCGATGCCCGAGTTCGAGCGCGTCTATTTCGACCTGTCGCAAGACAGTGAAGGCGAGGAAGACGCGCCGGAAGGCGCCTGGAACAGCGATGAGAATTTCACCGTCGTTGCCGACCGCGAAGCGCAACACGCGGTAGATGGCGGCGACGGTTTGGCGGAAGTCCGGCTCGACAGGGAAGAGCAGGCCGCCGTCGAGGCCGCCGCGCTGCGCACCCGCTCGGACCCCGACGCAAATCCCACCACCGGCGCCGAGCTTGGCTCGCTGCCGGAGTGAGTCGCCCGCCCTCATTTTCCCCACCCACCCCACATCAGGAGCAAGACCATGGCAACGAAAACCCGCACCCTTGACGAACTTTTCCTGCACGAGCTCTCCGACGTCTACAGCGCCGAGAAGCAGCTCACCAAAGCCCTTCCGCGGCTCGCCCGCGCAGCCACCAATTCCGAGCTGGCTCAGGCCTTCGAGACCCATCTTGAAGAGACCCTCGGCCAGGTCCAGCGCATCGACCAGATCGTGGAAGCGAAGGGCCTGCGCCTGAAGCGGCTCAAATGCGCGGCCATGGAAGGCCTGGTCGAGGAATCGCGCGAGCTCATCGACGAGCTCGAAAAAGGCCCCATCCTGGATGCCGCACTGGTGGCCGCCGCACAGAAAGTGGAGCACTACGAGATCGCCACCTACGGCACCCTCGCAACCTGGGCCAAGCTGCTCGGCCATGACGACGCCATGGACCTGCTGCTCGAAACCCTGCAGGAGGAAAAGGCCACCGATGAAAAGCTCACCCAGTTCGCCAAACAGACCGCCAACGCCGAAGCCCAGGCGGCCTGATGCTCGAACCGCACCGTGTGGAAGCGCCGCCGCGAGGCGGCGTTTTTCATGCGGCGGTAAAGATGATGATGCTCCGCTGGCGGCAGCCGCTCAGGCCGTGATCTCGACCGGCGCGCCGTCGGGCATGCGGATTACCGCTTCATAGAAGCCGTCGCCCGTCTGCCGGGGGGCCGAGAGCAGCAGGCCATCGTGCGCGCAGCGGGCGGCAAGCGCGTCCACGGCTTCGGCAGAGCCGAGGGAGACCGCGATGTGATCCCAGCCGCTGTGCTCGGCCGCCGGAGCGCGGGCAAGTGCCGGCAGGCTCATGAGCTCGATGCGCGGGCCGCCGCCCGGCAGGCTCACGAAGCGGGAGCAGAAGCCGGCGCGACGGCGGCTGTGATAGGGCTCGCCGACCTCGGCCTGGAAATAGCGCTGCCAGAAATCTGCGGCGGCATCGAGGTCGGTCGTCCAGAGGGCAACGTGAGCGAGGGGCATGAGGGGCTCCGGTCAGGCAGTGGGCGGCGCAGGAGTTTTCAGGTAGCGGCGGCGCGCAGCAGGCTGCAGCCCAGGGCCTGCAGGGCGTCGGCTTCGGCGGCCGGGGCCTCAGGGCTTAGCACGAAGCACTGCACGGCCTCGGCCGGCGCGATGCGGTGAGGCGCGCGGGCGCTGAACTTGTCCGCGGTGACGAGCACCGTGCTGTGGGGGCTGGCTTGCAGCAGCAGACGCTTGAAGGCCGCGTCGGCAGCATGCTGGGCGCTCAGCCCCCGGCTGGCCGATACGGCGCAGGCGCCGAGAAAGCAGCGATCAATGTTCAGTTGCGCGAGGCCTTGTGCGGTGGTGGCGTCCAGCGCGCCGCCCACGACCGGATCCACGCAGCCGCCGAGCATCACCAGCTTCATCCCGGGCCGGCGCAGCACGGCGGCGGCGATGTCAATGGCATGAGTGGCGACGGTGAGTTCGAATTCGTCCGGCAGCGCATCGACCAGCGCGAGCGGCGTGCTGCCGCTGTCGAGAAAGATCAGTTCGCCGGGCTGCACCAGCGTGGCGGCGGCCCGGGCGAGGGCCTGCTTGAGCGGGCCGTCCTGTTCGGCACGGGCGCTGACCGGGCTGAATGCGGGGGTGCAGGGCAGCGCGCCGCCATACACGCGGCGGCAGCGTCCTTCGGCGGCGAGAGCACGCAGATCGCGGCGGATGGCGTCTTCGGATACGCCGAACTCGCGTGCGAGCGTGGCGGCCACCACGGGCTGGCCGTCGGCCAGACGGGCGGCGATCTGGTCCCGGCGGGCAAGGGGCAGGTCGGCATTCATCTGCGCACCATATCGTGCACAAACAGGAATGTAAACGTGCATAAACGTGCATTGTGTGGGCCCGGTGCCCGGGCCGCGAGGTGCTGACCGTCCGCAGGCCTGCGTCGCGCCGGGCTACGAGCGGCGGGCGCAGGGTTCCGGCGCGGTGGCATGATGGGCGCCCCTTCCTGCGTGCTGTTTCGTGATGACTGCTCCGGCGCCTCTCCGTCTGTTTCTCCGCTCCCTTCGCAGGCTGGCGCCAGGCGCGCTCGGTCTGCTGTGCCTGACGGGCCTGCCGGCGCAGGCCCAGCTGGCTACGAAACCCTCGGCATTCCGGGCTGCCGGCGAGGTGGATCCCACGCCGCCGGTGGCCGAGGCCTATCGCGCCCGCATCGGGGGGCAGGTCGATTTTGACCGTCTGGCGCGGCGCTATCACCGCGGCACGCCGCTGGAGCTGCCGCATCTGCTCTTCCTGATCGACCGGCAGCAGGGCGACCGGCCCTATTTCATCAATACCCGTCGCTTCAGCCTGCATGAGCACTTCCTGGCGCGCGGTCCGCTGCACCTGCGGCTGGACCATGCCGCGCTGGCGGCGAACTACCGCACGCCGGATCGCCGCTTCCTGCTCGGCACGCTGGCCTGGCAGCGCAGCACGCAGCAATGGACCTATGAATTCTGGGAAGGCGACCAGCTCGATGCGCACCTGCTGCAGGCGGCACAGCGCAGCCTGCAGGCCGCCTTCTTCGCGCCGCTGGTATTCAAGGCCAATGCCCAGGCGCATGAGCGGGTGGCGACCACCGCCGGCCTGCCTTTCCTGTCGCAGGCACAGCTGATCCGCGAGCAGGCCTTCCTGCCGCTCAATGAGGGCGTGGCGAAAGGCCGGGTGCGCCTGGTGCCGGCTGGCGGCATCGTGGCAGACGCCGATCCGCAGGACATTCTGGTGCTCGATGAGGTGCCGATCAGCCTGCCGCCAGTGGCGGGCATCATTACCAGCCGGCCTTCCACCGCGATCTCGCATGTGAATCTGCTCGCCCACGGTTGGGGAATTCCGAATGCCTGGGTGCGCGACGCGCTGACGGCATTTGCCCCGCTTGACCGGCAATGGATTGAGCTGCGGGTGACGCGCGAGGGCTATCGCGTGCAGCCGATCGCCCCCCAGGCGCTGGTGAAGGCACAGCAGGGCCGCGCGCTGCCCAGGCCCGATCTGAGCCACCCGGCACTGGCGCCCCTGGCTGCCCTGCGCGCGCCCGATCGCAGCCGTTGCGGCAGCAAGGCGGCCAATCTCGGTCAGATCCGCGCCGCCAGACTGCCTTCGGTGCAGGTGCCGGACGGCTTCTGCATTCCCTTTGCGCGTTATGCCGAATTCATGAACGGCGCGGCCGCGCAGGCGCTGATCCGGGCGGCGGCAGCCACGCCGCATTTCGACGAGGATCCCGCCGTGCGCCATGCCGCGCTCGACACGCTGCGCCGCGAGCTGGTGGCTTTGCCGCTGCCGCAAGCCTGGTCTGCCGAGTGGCTGGCTCAATGGCAGGCGCAACTGGGCGGCGCGGGCGTGTTCGTGCGCAGCTCGTCCAACTCCGAAGACCTGCCCGGCTTCAGCGGTGCGGGGCTCTATACCACCGTGCCCAACGTGCGGCAGGCTGAGGCCTTGTCCGAGGCAGTGAAAACGGTGTGGGCCTCGGTCTTCAACAGCGAAGCCTTCGAGGCGCGTCGCGCCGCCGCGATCCCACTGGATGCAGTAGCCATGGCGGTGCTGGTACAGACAGCGGTCGACTCCCGCCGCTCCGGCGTGATGATCACGCGTGATCCCTTCGACGCCGCGCACCGGGGCGCGAGCTACATCGCCGCCAAGCGCGGTATCGGCATCAAGGTGGTGGAAGGCCGCCGGATTGCCGAGCAGGTGATGGCGGATGCGCGCAGTGGCGCGGTGCAGCTGCTGAGCCGCGCCGACGAGCAGAGCGAGCTGGCGCTGGATGAGGCCGGTGGCGTGCGGGAGCGCGCGCTGGACGAAGCCAGCCAGCACCAGACCGTGCTCGACGACGCCAGTGCGCGCCGCCTCGCGCGCGTCGGCGACGCAATCCGCAAGCTCTTCGGCGGCCACGATCAGGACATCGAATGGGCCACCACCGAAGGCGAGCAGGTGATCGTGCTCCAGGCGCGGCCCTATGGCCGCCAGGCGCCCCGGTCGAGCGCCTCCGCGGGGCTTGCCCGCCGCGCTGCGCCATAAGGAGCGACGGCGCGCCGGAGGAGGATCGGGCAGGGCGGAGGCGGGAAGCGCAGGGCCTGGCCTGCAACGGCGGGGCGCTGGCCGCCGGAAACCCGGATAATGGCGGCCACTCTGTCTGCTACACCCGGAATTCAGCCATGGAAATCAAGGTCAATTTTCTCGACAAGCTCCGCCAGGAGGCGAAGTTTGACGACTTCACGGTCATTGCCGATCAGCCCATCCGCTACAAGGGCGATGGCTCGGCGCCCGGCCCCTTCGACTACTTCCTGGCGTCCTCGGCCCTGTGCGCGGCCTATTTCGTGAAGGCCTACTGCGACGCGCGCGGTATTTCGACCGAGCACATGCGCCTGTCGCACAACAACATCGTCGATCCCGAGAACCGCTACAAGCAGACCTTCAAGATCCAGATCGAGTTGCCGGCGGATATTTCCGAGAAAGACCGCCAGGGCATCCTGCGCTCGATCGACCGCTGCACCGTGAAGCGCGTGGTGCAGAACGGGCCGGAGTTCATCATCGAGGAAGTCGAGAATCTGGACGCTGACGCACAGGCGCTGCTCACCCTGAATCCCGATTCGGACACGCTCACCTACATCCCCGGCAAGGATCTGCCGCTGGAAAAGACCATCGCCAACATGTCAGCCACGCTGGCGGCACTCGGTATCAAGATCGAGATCGCCTCGTGGCGCAATCTGGTGCCGAATGTATGGTCCCTGCATATCCGCGACGCGCATTCGCCGATGTGTTTCACCAATGGCAAGGGGTCAAGCAAGGAAAGCGCGCTGGCTTCCGCCCTGGGCGAATATATCGAGCGCGCGAGCTGTAACCATTTCTACAACGACCAGTACTGGGGCGAAGAATTCGCCAACGCGGCATTCGTGCATTACCCGGACGAGCGCTGGTTCAAGCCGGGCAAGAAGGATGCGCTGCCCGCCGGCATGCTGGATGAGTACAGCCTCGCGATCTACAACCCCGATGGCGAGCTGCGTGCCTCGCATCTCTTCGATACCAACTCCGGCAACACCGAGCGCGGCATCTGCTGCCTGCCCTATGTGCGGCAGTCTGATGGCGAGGTGGTGTACTTCCCCACCAACCTGATCGACAACCTCTATCTCTCCAACGGCATGAGCGCCGGCAATACGCTGGTGGAAGCGCAGGTGCAGTGCCTGTCGGAAATCTTCGAGCGCGCCGTGAAGCGCGAAATCCTCGAAGGCGAAATCGCCCTGCCGGATGTGCCGGCTGAGGTGCTGGCGAAGTACCCTGGCATCGTCGCCGGCATTCAGGGCCTGGAAGAGCAGGGCTTCCCGGTGCTGGTGAAGGATGCCTCGCTGGGCGGGCAATTCCCGGTGATGTGCGTCACGCTCATGAACCCGCGCACCGGCGGCGTCTTCGCCTCCTTCGGCGCGCATCCGAGCTTCGAAGTGGCGCTGGAGCGCAGCCTCACCGAGCTGCTGCAGGGCCGCAGCTTCGAAGGCCTCAACGACCTGCCCAAGCCCACTTTCGAGAGCAATGCGGTCACCGAGCCGAACAACTTCGTCGAGCACTTCATCGATTCGAGCGGCGTGGTCTCCTGGCGCTTCTTCAGCGCCAAGGCCGATCATGAATTCGTCGAGTGGGATTTTTCCGGCAGCAATGCTGAGGAAGCCGCGACCCTCTTCGGCATCCTCAAGGATCTGGGCAAGGAAGTGTATGTCGCGGTGTATGACCACTTGGGGGCCACGGCCTGCCGCATCCTC
Organism: Uliginosibacterium paludis; assembly: GCF_039631355.1. Lineage (NCBI taxonomy): Bacteria > Pseudomonadati > Pseudomonadota > Betaproteobacteria > Rhodocyclales > Zoogloeaceae > Uliginosibacterium > Uliginosibacterium paludis. Next base: position 28,335 of record NZ_JBDIVF010000012.1, read on the forward strand.
GTGCCGGGCTACTCCGAGATCTATCCGGTGGAAGACCTGATCTGGGACAACACCAACAAGGCGCTCGCCTTCCGCGAAGACATCCTGAATCTGCACCGCCTCGATGACGACGCGCTGCAGGATCTGCTCGAGCGCCTGGAAGACAGCGAGCTGGATGATTACACCGACATCATCACGCTGATCGGCGTGGAGTTTGACGAGAACACCGTCTGGGGCCAGCTCACCATTCAGGAGCTGAAGCTGCTGATCTGCCTTGCCATCCAGGATCTTGAAACCGCGCATGAGCTGGTCGGTGCCTGGCTGCAGTACAACGAGAACACGCTGGAGCGCGCGCTCTTCTATCAGGCGCTCAACGTGGTGCTGGAAGTCACGCTCGACGAGGAACTGGCGCTCGCCGATTACGAGGCGAACTTCCGCCGCATGTTCGGCGACGCGCGCATGGACGCCGCGATCGGCTCGGTGGAGGGCAGCGTGCGCTTCTTCGGGCTCACCGAAACCAGCATGAAGCTCGAAGGCCTGGACCGCCACCAGCGCCTGATCGACAGCTATCGCAAGCTGCATCGCGCCCGGGCGGCCGCGGCGAAGGGCTGAGCCGGCGCTTCCACCCGGTCGCCCGCGGCGCCCCGCTTTCCTGGGGCGTCCGGAATCAGTATGCGGCGGGCATGTTCATGCTGCGCGCACTCAGAGCGGTGCGCGTGCTTCACCGGTAGAGGCCGCGGCCTCACGGCAGCTTTCCTCGCAGGCGCGGCAGATGCGGGCGCAAACCGTGCAATGCTCATGTTGCGTGGCGTGCTGCTCGCATTCCTCGCCGCAATCCCGGCAGGCTTCGGCGCAGGCTTCGAGCATCGTGCGAAGCAGCGCCTCGTGACTTCCGGTGCGCCGGCTCGCCAGGGCCGCCGCCGCGGCACAGCAGTCGGCACAATCCAGATTCAGGCGGATGCACTGGGTCAGCCGGTCGAGCATGTCTTCACCCAGGCAGGCGTCGGCGCAGGCGGTGCAGGCCTGCCAGCAGTCGGCACAGGCTTCGATGCAGCGGATCAGCGCATCGTTGGTATTACCCTGGACATGAGGATGCGTGGCGAGCATTTCTCGGGCATGCATGGCGTTCTCCTTCAGGCGTGTGTTGGACGCCCTGCGCGGCAAACGGCATGCCCGGGCGCAGCGCGAACACACTCATGACTGTTGCCCGAAGTCAGCCTAGGCGACAGGCCGGCGCAGCGTCGTCGGTTGGTGCGTGGCACACGACGCAGAGCTTGTTGCCCTCCGGGTCGCGGAAGTAGGCGCCGTAGTAATGCGGATGGTATTCGGGCCGCAGGCCGGGGGCGCCTTCCGGCCTGCCGCCGTGCGCGAGCGCCGCTTCCCAGGCCGCGTTCACCATGGCCCGGTTTGCCGCGGCAAACGCCACCATCTGGCCGTTGCCTGGAGCATGGGGCTCACCGTTCCAGGGCTTGCCGATGATGAACAGTGGCCGCACGCTCTCCGGCGTCTGCCAGCCCGCCCAGGGCCGGTCCGGTTCGCAGAAACGCTCAGGGACGGCGAGGCAGGCCATCAGGGCGCGATAGAAGCGGAGCGCCTGCTCGAACTTCGCTACGCCGACAAATACGTGAGAGAACATCCTTGCTCCGTTCCGGTGAGCCGGTTCAGTCAGGGAAGAGGCCCGTATTCGCCTATTCCGGCAATGATGACGGCATGAGTGGGGCCGCTGCCAGAAACCTGGAGACAGCATCTGCTGACGGCCGGGGTCTGTCCATCAATGATGACAAAGTCATGCTCGCCGCAGTGTGGCGCCGATCGAACTTCAGGCGGCTGACGATGAGCCGGCAGGCAGGCGGTTGGCGAAGCGGACGGCGGTGGTACTTGGAAATGTGCTTGGGTCCGAGCGCCCCGCTCTGGCCTCGACCTTCCGCCGCAGCCCGCGAGGGGTGATATTCAACTGCCGGTTCCTGCCGCCAGTTCAGGGTCCAGCGATAGCCCGCCGGCAATCCGGTTCCAGGCGTTGATATGACCGATGCTGAGCGTGAGGTTGATGATTTCGTCAGCGGAAAAGTGTTTGCTGAGCGCTTCGCGTACGGCGGGGTCGAGCGGAGTGCCGGGCATGTAGCAGAGCGCCTCTGCCCAGGCCAGTGCAGCGTGTTCGGCGGGCGAGTAGAGCGTGCCCATTTCACGCCAAACCGGCAGCATGTCGATTTTCTGTGCTGAAACCTCGAGTTTGCGTGCGTACTTGAGGTGAAAGTTCAGGCAGAAGGCGCAGGCATTGATTTGCGAAACGCGTATTTTCAGCAATTCGCTGAGCTGTTTGCTCAGACCGCTGGCGTCAATGGCACGACCCAGACTCAGCAGTGCTTCGACTGCTTGTGGGGCACGTGCAGCAAGATCGGCGTAACGCAGGGTAGTCGATGTGGGCATGATGCGAGTGACTCCTGTAGTATTCGAATTCGAATGGTTTTGAAATGTTATTCGAATTCGAATGGTATGAGCAAGCGTCAATCTGAAACACACATTCCGGCGGTGGGCGAGGGGAAGCGCGGCGTCGAGGGGCATATCGGCTATCTGCTGCGCCAGGCGTACGCCGTGCATCGCAGTCGCCTGGAACAGGCCCTGCAGCCACTGGGCCTGACCCTGCCCCAGTTTTCCGTACTGACGATGCTTTCTGCATACCCTGGCATCGCCGGCGCGGACCTGGCTCGCCTGTCACTGCTGACGCCGCAGACGATTTGCGTGATTCTCAATAACCTGGAAAAAGCAGGATTCATCCGTCGCAGCGCCCATCCGGTGCATCGCAGGGCGCAATGTATCGAGCTCAGCTCGGCAGGTCTTTTGATGCTGAAAAACTGCAAGCAGCGTGTCGAGCTTGTCGAGCAGATTCTGCTGAAAGGCGTGCCGGCGAAGGAGGAGGAGGTCGTGCGCAGATGGCTGGTTCAACTGGCCATGACGGATGCAATGCCGATGTCTGAGCCCAGGTAACTGCGTGCCTTGTTTTCTGCGGGATCTTGATGCGCTTGCCGTACTGCGGGGCCCCTCGTCGGGCTTCTGACGCGAGCCACCGCTTCATGCGGGCCGCGGCTTCAATCGGAATGCCCGGCCTCAGGACTCCCCTGATCCGGCGACATCCTCCCGTCCTGCAGAGACTTCAACCCGACAATTTCCGGAAGGCTGATCGGTGTTTCACGGAGCTTCGGAGGGCACCTGATCAGGGCACATCATGTGTTGAAGCAAGGACGCCGTCATGTCTGCCCCGTGCCCGGCACAGGCTGCGTTTCAGGCGGGCGACGATGAGCCAGAAGGCAGGCGCTTGGCGAAACAGACGGCTTCCGGCCGCCCGGCGTACTTGCCGAAATTCGGGATGCGCTGATAAGCCTTGCGCTCGTAGAAGCGAACGGCGCGGGCGTTCACCAGCCGGGTCTCCAGCCAGAGCTCGGCGTAGCCCAGTTGCGCGGCATGCGCTTCCAGCGCCTCCAGCAGCGCGCTCCCCGCGCCCTGCGTGCCGGGCGCGGCATACATGCGCTTGAGCTCGGCAACGCCTGACTGCAGCGGGCGGAACGCGCCGCAACCGACCGGGCGTCCGGCGCTGTCACGCGCGATCAGGAAAATGGCACCCTCACCGCGAACATCGTCCGGTGAAAAGGAGGCACGACCACTGCTGCCGGTGATCGCGGCCAGGGTATCGGACAGCGCATCGAGCAGGACAAGCGCATCGGGGGTTTCAGGGTCTTCAGGCTGGATCAGGTAGTACGGCATGTCTTGTTTGAAGGGGCGGGAGCAATCTGCTGCCTGGGATAGGCAGCGCCATGGTCGTGCCCCATGCTAATCCAAGCCGCGTGAAGCCGGAAGACTGGCGCAAGGCATGACGCCTGCCTTGAAGACGAGCAACAGCCGGGAGCCGTGTGGCCTCAGTGTTTCGGCAGGTGTGACTGGATCTCGGCGATTTCCTGGGTAAGCAGGGAGAGGGTTTTCCGGACTTCGGTGAGTGCGGCGGCTGCAAGCTGGGGGAGTTCTTCCGGCGTGTGGTGCTCGACATGGCTGATGGCTTTGCCGAGGTCTTGGAGATGGATCTTGATGGATTCCAGTTGCGACATGACTTCCTCCTGCCTGATGCGACTGCCTGAACGTTTCACCCTAGCCTGCCGGTAGCCAAACCGATGCCAGCCATTCGTGCAGCGCCCCCCGCGTGGCCGCCCGGCTCAGCCGTTCACGACCTCTCCGCCATTCGGATGCAGCACCTGCCCACTCATGAACGAGGCGTCGGAACTCGCCAGAAACACATAGGCAGGCGCGATCTCGGCAGGCTGCGCCGGGCGGTGCATCGGCACCTGCTGGCCGAAGTGGGCGACCTTGTCGGGCTCGAAGGTGGAGGGAATCAGCGGCGTCCACACCGGCCCGGGCGCGACCGCGTTCACGCGGATGCCGCGCGGCAGGAGTTGCAGCGAGAGCGAGCGGGTGAAGGCCACGATCGCGCCTTTCGATGCCGCGTAGTCGAGCAGCGTGGGGTTGCCGCGGTAAGCGGTGACCGAGGTGGTATTGATGATGCGCGCGCCTTCGTTCAGGTGGGGCAGGGCCGCGCGCGTGAGGTGGAACATGCCGAACACATTGGTGCGGAAGGTGCGTTCGAGCTGCTCGGGTTCGATGTCTTCGAGCCGCTCCTGCGGATGCTGCTCGGCGGCGTTGTTGACCAGCATGTCGAGGCGGCCGAAGCGCTCGACCGTGCGGCCGACCACCTGGTGGCAGAATTGCGGATCGCCGATATCTCCGGCCAGCAGCAGGCATTCCCGGCCGAGGCTGCGCACGATGCCGGCGGTGTCTTCCGCGTCGTCATGCTCATTGAGATAGACGACGCAGACGTCGGCGCCCTCGGTCGCGAAGGCCACCGCGACGGCGCGGCCGATGCCGCTGTCGCCGCCGGTGATGATGGCGACCTGGTCCTTGAGACGGAGCGGTCCGGTCTCCGGATTGACGGCGCGCGGCGGCGGCGTCATCTCCGACTCGAGGCCGGGCTGGCGGTCCTGATGCTGGGGCGGATTGAGGGGCGTGTCGCTCATGCTGGATACCTCGTGCGGGCAGGGAAGGGGCGCCGGTCAGGCGCAAGCGGGGTGGGGCAACAGAGACGCGCCTCAGGCGGCGCGGCCGTCGGGACCGACGAGCCGGAGGCGGTCATTCACGAAGATCACGCCCTCCATTGAGCGGCTCAGGCTGATCAGCCGCTGGCGATCCTCGTCGCGATGCAGGCTGCCGGTCAGGGTCACGATGCCGGCATGCGTGCTGATCTGCACATCCAGCCCGCGCAGGGTGGCGTCTTCGGTAATCTCCGAGCGCAGGCGGCGGTCGATCAGGGCATCGTCCGCCTCTTCGCGCGTGGCGATCGCACGCACGCCGGTTTCATAGGCCTGCAGCATGCGGCCGGCGGATTCCAGGCTGGCGCTGAACACATCCTCGGCGCTGGCGGACACACTGAGCGGCAACAGACCGGTGTGGCCCGCGCGGGGCTCTGCCGGCCCGCGGCTGCAGGCAGGCAGCAGGCCGGCGAAGGCTGCGAGCAGGAGGATGCGGACGGAATGTCGGGGAATCATGACGTACTCCTTGAAACGCGGCGGCCATGCCGGTGCGGACGCTGGGGGTGTCGTGTCCACTCTAGGCAGGCGGCCCTTCGCAAAGCAGCTCATGAAGGCGCATGGCGGAGTCGGCGGCGCGGATCGCGGCTTGTAGGATTTTTCCGTCAGCCGGATTCGGTGGGCGCGCGGGTCGTCATGTCAGCGTTCCGCCGCGGACTGCCCATTCCTGCGAATTTCTTGCCTGATCCTCCAGACGAAGGTGCCGGGGCGAGACAGAATCCGGCGCTGCCGGCTAGATTGGGCAGCAGAAAACAAGGAGAAGCCCCATGACCCCCCAGGTCCCCCGACAAGCCGGCGCAGACCCGGATGTACTGCAGGCGGCGATCACGGACATCATCCTGCGGCACACCCCCGGTGACGAGGATCGTGAAACGCCGGTACCCGGACTGCTGTTCTTCCGTCGCAACTCGCTGACCGAACCCTGTGCCTGCATGGTGGAGCCCAGCGTGGTGATGGTGTCCCAGGGCGCGAAGCAATTGCTGGTGGGCGATGATGCCTTTCCCTATGACACCGAACGTTTCCTGATCAATTCGATCGATCTGCCGGCCAGCTCCCAGGTCATCGACGCGAGTGCGGAGAGGCCCTGTGTCGGCCTGGTGCTCAGGCTCAACCTGCGCGTGATGGCCGAGCTCATTGCCGAGGGCAATGTGCCCGCCGATGCAGGGCACGGATCGGCGCGCGGGATCGCGCCCGGCACGCTCACGCCCCGCCTGCTGGAGCCGATGTTGCGCCTGCTCCAGCTGCTCGATGAGCCGGAGTCGATCCCGGTGCTCGCGCCGCTGATCCAGCGCGAGATCCACTTCCGCCTGCTGATGAGTGACCAGGCCGCGCGCCTGCGCCAGATCATCCTGCTGGGCAGCCAGAGCCATCGGGTGGCACGGGCGATCGATTGGCTGAAAGCCAACTTCAAGGAATCGCTGCGCATCGAGGAGCTGGCCGCGCGGATCCAGATGAGCCCGTCGAGCCTGCATCTGCATTTCAGGCAGCTCACCGCGATGAGCCCGCTGCAGTACCAGAAATGGCTGCGACTCAATGAGGCGCGGCGCCTGATGCTCAACGAGCATCTCGATGCCGCGAGCGCGGCCTTCCAGGTCGGCTATGAAAGCCCCTCGCAGTTCAGCCGTGAATACAGCCGGCTCTTCGGCGCGCCACCCCGGCGCGATATCGAGACCCTGTTGCATCGGCGTGCGCTGCCCCAGGCTGAACGCCCGGCGGTGCTGCGCTGACGCGGCGGATCGGGGTTTTCGGCAGGCAGGAGGATCAGGCAAGAAACTCAGAGGAATGATCTATCGCAGGGACTCCGCCGTTCCCAGAATGCAGAAGCGCAGATCTGCGCCCTGAACGGAGAGCCCCATGATTACCCTCAACATCAACGGACAAGCCACGCGTGTCGACGTGGCGCCCGATACGCCCCTGCTGTGGGTGCTGCGCGACACGCTGCAGCTCACCGGCACCAAGTTCGGCTGCGGCATGGCCCTGTGCGGCGCCTGCACGGTGCATCTCGATGGCCAGCCGATCCGCTCCTGCACGACACCGGTATCCGTGGCGGTGGGTCACAAGATCACCACCATCGAAGGCGTCGAGACCCAGAAGGTCGCGCAGGTTGTGCAGGAGGCCTGGAAGCGGCTGGACGTCGTTCAGTGCGGCTACTGTCAGTCGGGCCAGATCATGAGCGCCGTGGCGCTGCTGACCGGAAACCGCAAGCCGACCGATGCCGACATTGATGCCGCCATGGCCGGCAACATCTGTCGCTGTGCCACCTATGTCCGCATCCGTGCCGCGATCCATGAAGCGGCCGCGGCGCTGGCGTGAGGGGGCCGACCATGAACACCCGTATTGAAAACGACAGCCGCCGCCGCTTCCTGCAGGGCATCGCCGGCCTGAGCCTGGCCTTCTGCCTGCCCGAGTCGGGCGCGGCCACCGGTCCTGGCCTGCCGCCGGATGCTTCCGCTACCGCGCTGCGCTTCGAGCCGAATGCCTTCGTGCGCATCGGCACCGACAACGTCGTGACCGTGATTTCCAAGCACATCGAGATGGGGCAGGGCACCTACACCGGCATCGCCACCATCGTGGCCGAAGAGCTCGACGCATCCTGGGCGCAGGTGCGCGTCGAAGGAGCACCGGCCGATGCGAAGCGCTATGCCAATACGCTGTGGGGGCCGTTCCAGGGCACCGGTGGCAGCAGCGCCATGGCCAACTGCTGGATGCAGATGCGCCAGGCCGGCGCCGCGGCGCGTGCCATGCTGGTGTCGGCAGCGGCCAAACAGTGGCAGGTGCCGGCCAGCGAAATCACCGTCAATGACGGCGTCATTCGTCATGCAGCCTCCGGTCGCAGCGGCAGCTTCGGCGACTTCGTGCAGGCCGCAGCTGCCGAGAGCGTGCCGGCCGACATCCAGCTCAAGGACCCGAAGGACTTCAAGCTCGTCGGCAAGCGCGCACCGCGCAAGGATTCGGCTGAAAAGGTCAACGGCCGTGCGATCTACACCCAGGACATCCATCTGCCCGGCATGCTCACCGCCGTGGTGGCGCATCCCCCGCGCTTCGGCGCCAAGGTGAAATCGGTCGACGCCTCGAAAGCGCGTGCCATCAAGGGCGTGGTGGAGGTGGTGCGGATTCCTTCCGGCGTGGCCGTGCTGGCCCGTGATACCTGGTCCGCGAAAAAAGGGCGCGACGCCCTGCGCATCACCTGGGACGACAGCAGCGCTTTCAGGCTCGGCAGCGAGCAGATCCTCGCTCGCTACCATGAGCTCGCGAAGCAGCCCGGGGCGGTCGCGCATCGCAGCGGTGACACCGACGCCGCCTTCGCAAGCGCGGCAAAGGTGCTGAGTGCCAGCTACGACTTCCCCTTCCTCGCGCATGCGGCGATGGAGCCGCTCAACTGTGTGGTGCGCCTGGGCCAGGGCGAATGCGAGATCTGGAACGGCGAGCAGATGCAGACCGGCGACCAGATGGCCGTGGCGGCGCTGCTGGGCATTCCGGTCGAGCAGGTGAAGATCAACATGCTCTACGCCGGTGGCAGCTTCGGCCGCCGCGGCAGCAAGGACGCCGACTATGTGCGCGAGGCCGTCACCATCGCGCAGGCCATCAAGGGGCGCGCACCGGTGAAGCTGGTGTGGCTCCGCGAGGACGACATGAAGGCCGGTTACTACCGTCCGGTCTTCCACCACCGCATCGAAGCCGCGCTGGACGCGCACGGCAATGCGACCGCCTGGCGCCACCGCCTCGTCGGCCAGTCCATCCTCGCCGGCTCGCCTTTTGCCGGCATGGTGCAGAACGGCATCGACCCGGTCTCGGTCGAGGGTGCGGCCAATCTGCCCTACGCCATTCCGGCCCGGCTCGTTGATCTGCACACCCCCACCGACATCGGCGTGCCGGTGCACTGGTGGCGCTCGGTCGGTTCCACCCATACGGCCTATTCCACCGAGACCTTCATCGACGAGCTGGCCGCGCAGGCCGGCAAGGACCCGGTGGCCTACCGGCTCGAGCTCCTGAAGGATCACCCGCGCCACAGCGCAGTGCTGCGCCTTGCCGCCAACAAGGCCGGCTGGGGCACGCCGCTGCCGGCTGCGCCGGGCGAGCGCCGGGCGCGGGGCGTGGCGGTGCATGAGTCCTTCGGAACCTTCGTGGCCGAGGTGGCCGAGATCACCTTGCAGGCCGATGGCAGTCTGCGCGTCGATCGTGTGGTGTGCGGCGTGGATTGCGGCGTGCCGATCAATCCCGATGTCATCCGCGCGCAGGTCGAAGGCTCGGTCGGCTATGCGCTCTCCGCCGCGCTGCATGGCGCCATCACGCTCAAGGATGGCGTGGTGGAGCAGTCGAACTTCCACGATTACGCGCCGATCCGCATCACCGAGATGCCGCGGGTGGAGGTTCACCTCATCGCCTCGCAGGAGAAGCCGACCGGTATCGGCGAGCCGGCCGTGCCGCCGCTCGCGCCGGCCGTGGCGAATGCGATCGCGGCGGCCACCGGCAAGCGCCTGCGCGATCTGCCCTTCGACACCACGCAGCTGAAAGCCTGAGATGGACAGCGTCGATCTGCAGGTGCTCGCCACCGCCCGGCGCTGGGCCGCCGAAGGGCGGCGCTTTGCCTGGGTGACGGTGGCGCGCACCTGGGGTTCGGCGCCGCGTCCGCCAGGTGCCTGGCTGGTGTTGCGCGAGGACGGACTGGTCGAAGGTTCGGTGTCGGGCGGTTGCATCGAGGATGACCTCGTCATGCGCATGCGAGACGGGCGCCTCGCCGGCAAGCGGCCTTTCGCGCTGGTCTATGGTGTCACGAAGGAGGAGGCCGAGCGCATCGGCCTGCCCTGCGGTGGCACGCTTGAGGTGCTGATCGAACCGCAGCCCGATGCCGCGCTGCTCGACGAGCTCGCCGAGAGGCTGAGTCAGCGCCAGCTGGTGGCGAAGAGCGTGGATCTTTCCTCCAGTCTCGTCACGCTTTCAGCGGCGGGCCGCGGCGCGGCCATGCGCTGGGACGGCGAACGCCTGCTGACCGTGCATGGGCCGCAATGGCGCCTGCTGATCATCGGCGCCGGCCAGATCTCGCGTTATCTCGCGCAGATGGCGCTGGCGCTCGACTATGAAGTCACCGTGTGCGAGCCGCGCGAGGAATACGGCCCGGGTTGGGATGTGCCCGGCACGCGCCTGGTGAGCAGCATGCCTGACGATACCCTGCTGGAGATGGTGCCGGACGCACACTGCGCGGTGGTGGCGCTCACCCATGATCCGAAGCTCGATGACATGGTGCTGCTCGAGGCGCTGCGCTCGCCGGCCTTCTATGTGGGCGCGGTCGGCTCCCGGCTCAACAACGCGAAACGGCGCGAACGCTTCCTGCAGCACTTCGACTTCTCTGAAGAGGAGTTGGCCCGCCTGCACGGCCCGGTCGGTCTGCCCATTGGCAGCCATACACCCCCCGAAATTGCGGTGGCCATCCTGGCTGAAATGGTTGCCGTGCGGAACGGCGTGGCGACCGCGTCGCGCCTGCCGCACCGGGCGGATCTGCCGGCTGCCGGCGAACTGCGCGCCGCCGGCGCGTGTGCCGTGTCCTGATCCCATGCAGGCACCTGTGTCCATCTTCGGGCTCCTGCTTGCCGCCGGCAGCGCCCGCCGCTTTGGCGGCAACAAGCTGCTCGAACGCCTGCCCGATGGCGAGCCGGTTCTGCTGGCCAGCGCCCGCAAGCTGGCTGCGGCCACCGATCGCTGCATCGTGCTGCTGCGCCCCGCCCAGCACGCCGAGCGCGAGCTCCTGCATGCACAGGGCATCGAGGTGCTGGAGGTGCCCGATGCCGGGGCCGGCATGGGCGTGACGCTCGCGCGGGGCGTGCAGGCCACGCCCGGTGCGGGGGGCTGGCTGGTGGCGCTGGCCGACATGCCCTGCATCCGCGATGAGACCCTGCGCTACATCACCCGTGCGCTGCGCGAGGGCGCGCCTCTGGCCGCGCCGTTTCACCAGGGCCGGCGCGGGCATCCGGTCGGATTCTCCACGGTCTGGCAACAGGCCCTCATGACGCTGGAGGGTGACGAGGGCGCCCGCCATCTGCTCCGCGCGCATCAGGACAGCATCACGCATGTGCCGGTGAATGATCCGGGCTGCCTGTTCGATATCGATACGCCCGGCGACCTGCGTGAGTTGTCTTCGGGAAGTGCGTGCGCATGAAGGTAAGTCGCCCGCTCCTCGCGTCGGTCTGCCGTGCCCGGCGCCTGCTGATCGCTCTGGTTCTGCCGCTCGCTCTGATTCTTGGCGCCTTCGCGCAGCGCCTGCCTTTGCCACAGGACTCCGCCAGCATGAAGATCCGGCTTGTTCTCCCGGCTCAGACCCTGTTCGCCACGCTGCAGGACAGTCCGGCCGCTCGTGACTTCTACCGCATGCTCCCGCTCAAGCTGACGCTGGAGGACTATGCCGCAACCGAGAAGATCGCCTATCCACCCCGCAAGCTCGACATTGCCGGCGAGCCCGAAGGCCATGCGCCCGCAGCGGGCGATCTGGCCTACTACGCGCCCTGGGGCAATCTCGCGCTCTTTCACAAGGGTTTCCGCTATTCCAGCGGGCTGGTGAAGCTGGGGCGGATCGAGTCGGATCTCGAACCCTTGCGCAAACCCGGGAAAGTGACCGTCAGCATCGAGCGCGCTGATTAGCCCGCTTCACCGGGCTGAGCTTGCTCAGCGGCGATTGCGTGGATGGCGGGAGGCCTGGCTTTCGTTGCCGCGCCGGTAGTTGCCGGTGAGGCGGGCCATGCGATGCTGGGCGAGGGCAAATCCGCCGCGTTCGGCTTCCTGGATGAAGCGTGTGGCTTCCGCCCCGCGCAGGGTGGCAGCGAGCCGGCCGTGATGGAGGATCTCGACTTCGCCATTCTTGCGCTGGCGGTAGCTGAAGCCGAGATCGCCGTCCGTGTCGGAGGGCTGCGTGTGCGGAGGCATGGGCGGGCGTCTGTGCGCGGAATCAGGACGATGTCATGCCCTGGAGCATATCGCCTTGCATCGCACGCTGCCAGCGCCCTGCGACCCGAGGCAGCGGGGCTGACCCGCTTGCCGGAAAGCCCCGGCAAGGGCTTTCCGGCGGCGTGATCTAGAGCACGTAGGCCGATACTTCGGCCTGCATCTTGCGCGCCAGTTCGTCGAGTTCGCGGGCCGCACCGGCGCCGGATCGTGCGGCCTGGGTGCTCTGGTCGGTCATCAGCGCAATGCGCTCGACCGCCTGGGCGACTGCGGTGCTGGCCGCGCCCTGTTCGCGGATGGAGTCGCTGATTTCGCTGACCAGTTGCACCGAAGCCTGCGCGCTGTGGCTGATCTCGCGGATGGCTTCGCTGGCCTGACTGGCACGCTCCACGCTGCCGCCCACTTCAGAGACCGCGTTGCGCATGCTTTGCGAGGCGTTCTGCGCCTGGCTGCGCATGGTGTTGATGGTTTCTGTGATCTCGTGGGTGGAGCTGGCGGTGCGCTCGGCGAGCTTGCGCACTTCGTCGGCCACCACGGCGAATCCGCGGCCCTGCTCGCCGGCGCGGGCGGCTTCGATGGCGGCATTGAGCGCCAGCAGGTTGGTCTGGTCCGCCACTTCGCGGATCACCCCGATCACCTGCGCAATCTTCACGCTCTGGGTTTCGAGCTGCTCGATGAGGCCGGCGGAGTTGTCGACCAGGGACGCGATCTTCTGGATGTCTGCCACGGTCTGCTCGACGATGCGCTCGCCGTTCATGGCGAGCTTGCCGGACTGGCTGACCTGCTCGCTGGTCTGCGCCGCATGGTCGCCGATATGGCTGACGCTCACGGTCAGCTCCTCGATGCTGGCGGCAATATTGGTCGCCGAGCTGCTCTGCTCCTCGGCGGCCGTTGCGACCTGGCGGGCGTATTCCGCCGTGTTCACCGATGCGTTCGTGACCTGATGCACCGAACCCGAAACGGACTTCAGACTGTTGTGCAGACGGTCGAGCAGGCGGTTGAATGACTTCGTCATGCGGCCGAGTTCGTCTTCGCCCTGATACTTGACGCGCCGGGTCAGATCCAGATTGCGCTCGATCTGCTCGACCGTGCTTTCCAGCGTGTTGATGCCCGAAGTGATCGAGCGGACGATCCACCAGCCCAGCGCGATGACCAGCAGGACGCTCGCGATGATGATCGTGGTATTGGTGGTGACACTACTCTTGATGACCTGCTCGGCATGGTTGTTTACCGCGTCGACCTGCTCGTCGTTGAACTTCACATGCGGCGTGACGCCCTGCTGATTGACGCGTACCGCCACTTCACGCAGCTTCTTGAGTTCGGCGCCGGCTTCCTCGGTCTTGCCGGCGTTGGATGCGGCCAGCACCTTTTCCGCCTGGTCGAGATATTCCCTGAAGAGCTCACGGTCCTTCGCGAGCATCTGCTTGTCCTGATCGTTGGTGATCAGTTCCTTTTCGTACTCGTCCGTCAGCTCCATGAGCTGGGTCTTGAGTTCGGCAAAGCGCTTGTTCTGGTCGGCCTTGTCCTTCTCGGTGTCACTGGTGGCATGCGTCAGCACGGCGAGCCGGATGTTGATGATCGCGCGGGTCATCTGGTTGAGCTTGTAGACGCTCGGGAAGAGGTCCTGGCGGATCGTGTCCAGATCTCCCTTCACGTTCGATGCGGTCAGCAGACCGGCCGCGCCCACCAGGATCACGGCGGCTGCAGCGAGGGCGACGATGGCCCAGAGTCTTTGCACAATGCTGAGTTTCATGGTTTTCCTTCGTGAATGATTCCGCCTGGCGGGCTGCATCGGACAGCTGGCGTCAGGACGGCGGGGTGATCGTCGGCGCGGGCACTCGCGCCAGAGTGCAAGCGGACGCCCCGGCGCGGAATCCGCCGGCAGGAACCCCCTTTTTTTGTCTCCGGAATTTGTGCGGCGGTCGTTCTCCGGAAGCTCCTGTGTGGAGCCCCGGTCGGACCGCTGCGATCCTTGATCTTCTGCCGGGTATTACGGCGGAATATTTCCCGTCTTGAGACCGCCCGACGAACACTGGCGGCGGCGCTGCCGGCTCGCTGCTCCGGCAACAGGCAAAGCGCCGCAGGCGCTGTGCTGGGTGGCCTCAGCCTCATTTTCATTTTCCGGTCCTGTTGCCCGCCCGGCACAAGGCTTGCCGCGATGTCCGATTCTCCGGCCGCATCCTTTCGCATGCAGATACGTTGCTTTGAGCCCGGCGATGCGCCGGCGCTATTCCAGGTCTTCCATTCCGCCATCCACACGGTGGCTTCGGCGGATTACAGCCCGGCGCAGATCAGGGCCTGGGCGCCGGATGCGCCGGATCCCGCGCGCTGGGCTCGCCGGATGGCCGGGATCCAGCCCTTCATCGCCGAGGAGGCCGGCGAGATCCTGGGCTGCGCGGATCTGCAGGCCGACGGCTACATCGACCATTTCTTCGTGGCCGGCCGGCATCCGCGCCGCGGCGTGGGGCGCAGCCTGATGCAGCACCTCCATCAGGTGGCGCGAGCCAGGGGAATCGCGCAAATGAGTGCTGACGTGAGTCTCAGTGCGGAGGCATTTTTCCGGCACTTCGGCTTGGTGGTGCTCGAACGACGGCAGGCCTGGAGCGGAGACATCGCGCTGCCGAACGCACGTATGCGCAAGCCGCTGGCGCCGGAAAGCGATGCCGGCTGAGCCGGGGACACGCGGCATGGCCTTAAACTGTGCGTCTGATCCCGATTCCGGAGCCACAGGATGTCGTCCGCAGCCTCTTCACTCATCGCCAGCCTGCAGGGCAGTCAGGACCCTGATGCCCGGGTGCTGCTGCAAATGCTGGAGCTTGGCGCCAATCTCGCCAGACCACACCGGCCCGAGTTCGCGTTCGACATGCCATCGCTCGAGACCGCTGAAGGCATCACGCAAGCACTGGAGGCGTCGGGATGGCTGACGGAATGTTTCGGGCCGGACGACGACAATCCCGATTTTCTGGTGATTGCCCGGCGAGAGATGCTGCTCGATCTGGCCGTGCTCAATGACTTGTCTCGCCGGTTCGAGGCGCTCGCGGCGACGCATGGCGGTGTGTATGACGGCTGGGGCGCCGAAATTGTCGAGTAGCGCGCCGGGCCGTCTTTCAGGCCGTTTGCCAGCAGGCCCGACGCTTGCCCCGGCCATTGCTCATCGGGAGATTTCATCATGATCAGGCAAGTCGGTCCGACCCGGATTTCCGAATGGCATCTTGCTTCCTGCCACTGTGGCGCCGTCGTGCTTCGCCTGCACCTGCCCGACGGCATCGTGAATCCGCGCCGCTGCGATTGCTCGATCTGCCGCAGGAAGGGCGCCATCGTGGCTTCGGTGCCCTTGTCGGGCATCGAGATCCTCAAGGGCGAGTCCGAGCTCCGGTGCTATCAGTTCAACACCCGCACGGCGAAGCACTACTTCTGTTCGGTCTGCGGCATCTACACCCATCATCAGCGCCGCTCCAATCCCGCCGAGTACGGCTACAACGTGGGCTGCCTTGAAGGCGTGAATCCCTTCGACCTCGGCGAGGTGCCCACGAATGACGGCGTGAATCACCCTTCTGATCGCCCGGCCTGAGCACCCGTCTCGTGCCCGCCGCGCTCAGGCGAGCCGGGCGATCTGCCGGGCGCAGGCGTCAAGATGTGCGCCGAGCGCGGCCAGGCAGGGCGCGAAGCGGGGGCTGAAGCCGTCTGCGGTCTGCAGGCGGCGCATGTATGTCTGCGCCAGGCTATTGGCGTGCTGCCAGATCGGGCTGGCGATGTCGCTGCGCAGCGAAATGGCCGGGACAGCGTCGGGCAGGCCGCCGCCGCTGCGGGGAGCAAAGGCCATCGGCGTCATGTCGTAGGCGGGGGCCAGGGCGTAGGGGCGACCGCGGTCTGCGGTGAAGGAGAGGTTGCCGGCGTGCATGTCGGTGTTGCCGGTGAGGCTGCCGAAGGCCCACAGCAGCGCCGCGCCCTCGGTGGCGTCCGCGGTGATGATCCGTGCTGCAGCGAGCCGGCTGGCGATGGCCGGCCAGCCGCCACTGCCGGCGCCGACGAATTCGGCATCCAGCGCCGCGAACGAGAACAGCGCGTGACGGCCGGCCTCGCCGTTGCGGTCGAAGCGTTCGACTTCGAGAAAGCGCTGTCCGCCCGCATCGAGCACGCGGCTGCACGCTGCGGGAACGCCGGCTCCGCGCAGGGTTTCGAGCGCCAGATGTTCGGCCAGCAGCAGATCGCGCCAGCGTTCGCTGACCGGGCCGGCTTCCGCTTCGCTGAACTTCACGATCACATGCCGTGGGCCGTTTGCAGTGTCGGCGAAGGTGGTGAATTTCGGCTGTTCGCCGCCGGCGGACGAGCCTGGCTGTTCGCCCTGAGCGGCTTCCTGTGCCAGGCGCGGGTAGAGGCGGGCCTTGTCGTTTTCGGCAAGGGGCGCGGGAGGCGGGGCAGCGAGGAAGTGTTCGCGCGTGGCTTCGCCCAGCAGCAGGTTGCCGGGCAGGTCGTACCCGTGGGTGAGCAGCGCGCGCAGCACATGGGTGTTGGACCATTCTCCCAGGTGTGTCGGCAGGTCGAGCGTGCTGCCGTGGCGCGCGACATAGGCGCGGCCCAGATAGCCGGCGGGTCGCATGTCAGCCAGCCACCAGGGCAGCCCCTCGCTGTGCAGCGCGCTGCCGCCGGCTTCCAGCATCACGAAGCCTTCCGGCTGAACCGGCACAAGCTGGCCGAGCCGCTGCAGCCGCCCTTCGGCATCCACGCGGTGTACCGGCATTTCCGGCAGGCCGCGGCGCGTGTCGCGCAGCGCGTACTGAATGGATCTTGCCGCGCCCAGCCGGACCAGCTCCGGGCCGAGCTGCGCGAGTGCTCGCGACAGCGTCGGCTGGCTGATGCTTTTTTTTCAATGAGTTGGCGTGCGCTGTGGGGGCCTCTGGCGAGCAGAAGGCGGAGCGCGTCCGGGTGCGAAGACATGGTCAGGCGAAGGCGTGAATTGATTTGTGAATAGATACGTGAATTGATTCCGGCGGTGTTCGGCGGGGAATGCCATCGCGCTCAGGCCCTCTGGCAAAGCGGCCTACGCTGCGAACAGGCGCAGCGCCTCGGCGGGAACGTGCAGTTCGTCCTGGCGGGCGAAGGTGGCCAGCAGGTGCTCCACCGTGACCCGCACCCGCGGCGCGAGCAGGGCGCGGTGCGGGTATTGCAGGGTCATTTCGAAGCTGCCGGGGTGGTGGCGGTCGAGCAGCAGCAGCTTGAGCTGCCCGGTCTGCAGGTGTTTCCAGACGTGATGCACGCCCACCTCGGCGATGCCGGCGCCGGCGAGCGCCGCTTCGGCAAGCGTTTCCGGCGAGGAGAGGGTCATCACTGCGCGCTCGGTGTCCAGCGTGGTGATGCTGCCGTCGGCGGCGCGGAAATTCCAGGGCAGCACGCGGCCGCCGAGAAAGCGCCGGGTGAGCAGGCGGTGCTCGCTCAGCTCCTCGGGGGTGCGCGGCACGCCAAAGCGCGCGAGATAGGCGGGCGAAGCGGCCAGCACGAGGTGGAACTGGCACACCGGGCGCGAGACGAGCGAAGAGTCGGCAATGCGCCCGCCGCGCAGGGCGAGGTCGTAGCCGTCGTGGATCAGGTCGATCACGCGGTCGTCAAAATCCACTTCCACGGCAAGGCCCGGATACTTTTCCAGCAGACCGGGCAGGGCGGGGGCGAGCTGCTCGCGGCCAAAGCCCGCGCTGGTGGAAATGCGCACTTTGCCCACCGGGGCTGCGCGGTGAGCGATGGCCGCGTCAGTGGCGGCATCCAGCGCGTCGAGCGCGATGCGTGCCTGGTGCAGGAAGGCGCTGCCTTCTTCGGTGAGGCTCAGGGTGCGCGTGGTGCGGTTCATCAGGCGCACGCCGAGTGCCTTTTCCAGCCCGGCGATGTTCTTGCTCACCGCGGCTGGCGTAATGCCCAGCGCCCGCGCGCCGCCGGCAAAGCTGCCGGCATCGGCAACCTGGATGAAGGAGAGGATGGCGCGTACGCGTTGTGAGGAGTCCATGGCCTTCTCTTAACCTGAAGTTGATAAAGCATAAACCACATGTGTCGTTACGGTAATCAATGCGCGCGTCCAGAATGCAGCCATCGCAATTTCTTCCGGAGCTTTCCGCCATGCTCAACTTCGATTTCCAGAACCCCACCCGCATCGTATTCGGCAAGGACACGATCGCCCGTCTTGCTGACCTGGTGCCCGCCAGCGCCCGCGTGCTGATCCTCTACGGCGGCCAGAGCGCCGAGCGCACCGGCACCCTTGCCGAAGTGCGCGCTGCGCTGGGAGAGCGTACCGTGTTCGAGTTCGGCGGCATCGAGCCCAACCCGGCGTTTGAAACCCTGCTGCGAGCGGTCGAACTGGTGCGCGCCGAGCAGATCGACTTTCTGCTTGCCGTGGGTGGTGGTTCGGTGATCGATGGCAGCAAGTTTGTGGCCGCGGCCGTGCCCTTTGCCGGCGACCCCTGGCAGATTCTGGAAAGCTTCGGCGGCGTGGTGCACAGCGCCTTGCCGCTGGGCGTGGTGCTGACCCTGCCGGCCACCGGCTCGGAGATGAATCACACTTCGGTCGTCACCCGCAAAGCCACGCACACCAAGGCCTTCTTCGCCTCACCCTTCGTGGCACCGCAGTTCTCGATTCTTGATCCGGTGAAAACCTACACCCTGCCGGCGCGCCAGCTCGGCAACGGCGTGGTGGATGCCTTCGTGCATGTGGTCGAGCAGTACCTGACCTATCCGGTGGATGCCCGCGTGCAGGATCGCTTTGCCGAAGGCTTGCTGCAGACGCTGATCGAGATCGGGCCGAAGGTGGTGCACGAGCCGGCGGACTACGACTCGCGCGCCAACCTGATGTGGGCGGCCACCATGGCGCTCAACGGCCTCATCGCCACCGGTGTGCCGCAGGACTGGGCCACCCACATCATCGGCCACGAATTGACTGCGCTGCACGGCATGGACCACGGCCAGACCCTCGCCGTGCTGCTGCCCTCGATGCTGGAACTGCGTCGCGAAGCCAAGCGCGAAAAGCTGCTGCAGTACGCCGCGCGCGTCTGGCAGATCACTGCCGGCAGTGATGACGAACGCATCGATCTGGCGATTGCCCGGACCCGTGCCTTCTTCGAAAGCCTGGGTGTGGCCACACGGCTTTCCGCCTATGGCGTGAGCGCAGACGCAGTCGATGCGCTGGTCGCCGCCGTGGAAGCGCACGGCATGGTGAGCCTGGGCGAGCACGGCGACGTGACCCCGGCGCTGACCCGCAAGGTGTACGAAGCCAGCCTCTGAACCCCTTCATGACAGAGGAGCGTGCCATGCAGCGCGTCATCGTCAAGGCGCTCGGCGGACCCGAGCACATGGCTGTCGAATCCTTTTCCGATCCGGCTTTGCCCGCCGCGGGCGAGGTGCTGGTCGAGGTGGAAGCGGCCGGCGTGAATTTTCTCGACATCAATCTGCGCAAGGGCGCCGGCGTGCATGCCGTGCCGGCGCCTTTCACCCCGGGCCTCGAAGGCGTGGGGCGGGTGCGCGCGGTGGGCGAGGGCGTGGCCCTGCAGCCCGGACAGCGCGTGGCGTGGATGAATGCGCGCGGCTCTTACGCCAGCCAGATCGTGCTGCGCGCCGAGCTGCTGGTGGCGGTGCCCGAAGCGCTCGCCCTGCCGCAGGCGCTGATTTTCCAGGCCATGACGGCGCAATATCTGGCGAAAGAATACCGCGCCATCCAGACCGGCGACCGCGTGCTGGTGCATGCCGCCGCCGGCGGTGTCGGGCAGATTCTGGTGCAGTGGCTCAAGCATCTGGGCGCCTGGGTGGTGGGCACCGTTTCCAGCGAGGAAAAGGCTGGCGTGGCGCGCGCAGCCGGCGCGGATGCGGTGATCAATTACGGCCGCGACTACCGTTTCCTCGATGAACTGATGGCGCTCACCGAGGGGCGTGGCGTTGATCTTGCCTTCGATTCGATCGGCGCCGCCACGTTTGCCAGCACGGTGAAGGGGCTTGCGCGGGGCGGCATGGCGGTGAGCTTTGGCGTGTCCTCCGGGCCGGCGCCGGCCATCAACCCGGGCGAGCTGATCGTGCCCTGCACGCGCATCGCGGCCGGTTCGGTGTTCAGCTACATCACCGAACCAGGCGAATTCCAGCGCCGTGCGGCAAGCATTTTCGACGGCCTGCAGGCCGGCTGGCTGCGCATGCCGGAGGCCACGGCCTATCCGCTGGCGCAAGCGGCAGACGCCCACCGCGCCATCGAGAGCCGCCTCACCCACGGCAAGCTCTACCTCGTGCCCTGAGCCGCGACACCTTCCCTCCCCCCCAACAACAAGGAACTCCGGCCATGAGCCAGCCCGCTTACTTCGTCATCGACGTGAAGATCCACAATCCTGACGCCATCAAGCCCTATCAGGAACAGGTGGCCGCTACCTACAAGCCCTTCGGCGGCGAACGCATCGTTGCCGGCGGCGTTGCCGAATCGATTGAGGGCGCACCGCCGCTCGGGCGCATCGTGATCCTGCGTTTCCCCAGCCTCGAACTCGCCCACGCCTGGCACGACTCCCCGGCCTACCAGGCCATCCTCGGCCATCGCCTTGCGGCCGCCGAGAGCCACGCTTATTTCGTCGAAGGCATTGCCTGAGCCATCCCGATTGCCGCCCTCAACCCCTCCCCCGATTACACAAGGACATTCATCATGAAAACACTCGTCATCGCTTCCCATCCCTATCCTGACCAGTCTGTTGTCATCAAGGCGCTGCAGCGGAGCGCAGCCAGCCTGGCGGACGTGGAAGTGCGCAATCTCGAAGCACTCTACGGCAACGATTCCGCCGCTTTCGACATCGCCGCCGAGCAGGCAGCGGTCGAGGCCGCCGAGCGCATCGTGTTCCTGTTTCCGATCCACTGGTTCAACCTCACGCCCATGCTCAAGGCCTACATGAACCAGGTCTGGACCTATGGCTGGGCGTTCGGCCCAAACGGCACGGCGCTCAAGGGGCGCGAGCTGCTCGCGGTAGTTACCGCCGGCGCCACGGCCTTCACCTACTCGGCCGAAGGCCTGATCCAGAGCACGATTGAAGACGTGCTCACGCCGCTCAAGGCAAGTGCGCTGTATGTGGGCATGCGCTATGCCGAGCCGCTGGCCTTCTACGAGGCGATGGGTGCTGCGGGCGATAAGCTCGAGGGATTCGTCGGCCGCTTCACCGGCGCACTCGCGGGCTGAGGGCTGGCCCGGACACGGCACCGCATGTCATCCGGATACGGGGCCGGGCTGAGATGGCGGGCGGGCAGCGACGACGATGCCTGTCGTCTCCGTCCGCCCGATCGCATCAGGAGAGTGCGACGAACACCTTGCCGTCTTCGACCCGCACGCGATGCGGCATCACGGAGTGCTCGGGGGATTCGAGACAGGTGCCCGTTCGCAGATTGAAGTGGTTCTTGTAGATCGGCGAGGCCACGACGAGATGCTCGCCGAGATTGCCGACCAGACCGCGCGAGAGCACCGAGGCACCGGATTTCGGATCAATGTTGTCGATCGCGAAGAACTCCTCGGCGCCGATGCGGAACACCGCTACATGGCGCCCCAGCACGCGGGCAGCTACGCCGGTGCCGGGCAGGATGTCATCGACCGCGCACACGGCGCTCCATTCGGGGATTGCTGCTGTCATGAAAACGTGTCCTCTGGTATTCAGGCCGTGACCGGGTGGGGGGAGGCTTCTGCCTGCTCGTCAGCGCGTGCCGGCCGGATCTGACCGCGCTCCTTCACGAACAGGATGCGTTCGTCATGGCCGGCATCGTTCACGAAGCTGCGGAAGCGCTTGCGGGTTTCCGGATCGGTGACCGCGCTCTTCCACTCGCACTGGTAGGTGTCGACCACATGCTGCATCTGTGCTTCGAGTTCGTCGCCGATGCCCAGCGAATCGGCGATCAGCACCTCCTTCAGATAATCGAGCCCGCCTTCGAGGTTTTCGCGCCAGGTGCTGGTGCGTTGCAGGCGGTCTGCCGTCTTCACATAGAACATCAGGAAGCGGTCGATCAGGCTGATCAGCGCGTCCTTTGACAGGTCTGACGCGATCAGCTCGGCATGGCGCGGCTTCATGCCGCCGTTGCCGCAGACATAGAGGTTCCAGCCCTTTTCGGTAGCAATGACGCCGACATCCTTGCCCTGTGCTTCGGCGCACTCCCGCGTGCAGCCGGAGACGCCGAACTTGATCTTGTGCGGTGCGCGCAGGCCCTTGTAGCGGTTCTCCAGCTCCACCGCGAGGCCGACCGAGTCATCCACGCCATAGCGGCACCAGGTGGAGCCGACGCAGCTCTTCACCGTGCGCAGCGCCTTGCCGTAGGCGTGCCCCGATTCGAAGCCGGCGGCGATCAGCTCTTCCCAGATGAAGGGCAGCTGCTCGACACGGGCGCCGAACATGTCGACCCGCGCGCCACCGGTGACCTTGGTGTAGAGACCGTATTTCTTGGCGACCATGCCCACCGCGATGAGGCCGTCCGGCGTCACTTCGCCGCCCGGCATGCGCGGCACCACCGAATAGGTGCCATCCTTCTGGATGTTGCCGAGGAAGTAGTCGTTGGAATCCTGCAGGCTGGCGAGCTCGCCCTTGAGCACGAAGTCGTTCCAGCAGGAGGCGAAGATGCTGGCCGCCGTCGGCTTGCAGATGTCGCAGCCCAGCCCCTTGCCGTGCTTCGCGAGCAGATCGGCGAAGCTCCTGATCTGGCCCACGCGGATCAGGTGATAGAGCTCCTGGCGCGAGTAGGGGAAGTGTTCGCAGAGGTGATTGTTCACCTCCATGCCCAGCCGGCTCATTTCGGCCTTCATGACCTGCGTCACCAGCGGTACGCAGCCGCCGCAGGTGCCGCCGGCCTTGTTGCAGGCCTTCATGCCGGCAACGGTGGTGACGCCTTCGGCCACCGCTGCGCAGATCTGGCCCTTGGTCACGTTGTTGCAGGAACAGATCTGGGCGCTGTCGGGCAGGGCCTCCACGCCGAGGCCCGGCTTGGCCTTGCCGTCGGACGCAGGCAGGATCAGGAATTCCGGATCGGCCGGCAGCGCGATGCGGTTCAGCGCCATCTGCAGCAGCGTGCCGTATTCGTCTGCATTGCCGATCAGCACGGCGCCCAGCAGCAGCTTGCCGTCAGCACTGGTCACGATCTTCTTGTAGATCTGCTTGGCTTCGTCGGCATAGCGGAAGCTGCGGCAGCCCGGCGTCTTGCCCTGGGCGTCGCCGATGCTGGCGACATCCACGCCCATCAGCTTGAGCTTGGTGCTCATGTCGGCGCCGGCGAAGACGGCGGTGGCGTCACCGGCAATATGGCGGGCGGCGATGCGGGCCATGTCGTAGCCGGGGGCGACCAGGCCGAAGAGCTGATCGCGCCAGCTGGCACATTCGCCAATGGCATACAGGTCGTGATCGCTGGTGCGGCAGTGGTCATCAATTGCGAAGCCGCCGCGCGCGCCGACCGGCAGCGCATTTTCGCGGGCGAGTTCATCGCGCGGACGGATGCCGGCCGAGAACACGATCATGTCGGCCTCGAGGTGGGTGTCGTCGGAGAACACCATGCGATGCCGCGCGGTGAGGCCGTCGGTGATCTTCACCGTGCTGCGGCTGGTGTGCACCTGCACGCCCAGTGCCTCGATCCTGTTGCGCAGGATGCGGCCGCCTTCGTCATCCACCTGCACCGTCATCAGCCGCGGCGCGAACTCCACCACATGGGTTTCCAGCCCGAGGTCACGCAGCGCCTTGGCACATTCGAGCCCGAGCAGCCCGCCGCCCACCACCACACCGCTGCGCGAGATGGCGCCGGCCGCCTTCATCGCTTCCAGATCCTCGATGGTGCGATAGACGAAGCACTGCTCGCGGTCCTTGCCGGCCACCGGCGGCACGAAGGGATAGGAGCCGGTGGCGATCACCAGCTTGTCATAGGGCAGCACTTCACCATGCTGGGTCGTGACCGTTTTCGCACGGCGATCGATGCCGGCCACCCGCGTGCCCAGGCGCAGCGTGAAGCCGCTTGCTTCGAAGAAGCCGGGGCTGACCAGCGAAAGGTCTTCGGCGCTCTTGCCGGAGAAGAATTCGGAGAGGTGGACGCGATCATAGGCCGGACGCGGCTCTTCGCAGAGCACGCTTACTTCGGCGCCGGGGATCTGGAGCTGGTGCAGTTCTTCGAGGAACTTGTGGCCCACCATGCCGTGGCCAACAACAAGGATCTTCATCTCGGTATCACTCTTCCCGTTCCGGAAGGACCTCGGCGATACCGGACCCGGCGCTGTGCCGGAACCTGCTGAAGCCTCCGCAGAACAATGCTTGCTGACGGATTGGAAATGCCGGAGGCAGGATCGGCCCTGCATTCCGGATTCCGCCCACGTTGGCGGAGGCTTGTGCCCGACACGGCTGTGCGTCGGAGCAATACGCTGAAAATCAAGCAGGAAGCGTGCCGCATGCTCCGATCGGAGTGAAACCCTTGCAGCACAAGCCTTCTGCCTGAACCTGCCGCCGCCAGCGCTCGTGCGGCGGGCACCAAATCCGGTCACGCTGCACCAGCGCAAGGCGGCGAGGCGAGGGCGGGCAGTCAGGACGCGGATGCTCGTTTCAGGCCGGGCGGACAGGTGGCGCGGCGCCTGGTCGCTTGTTTGGTACGAAAAAACGACAAATCTATCTAATTGATTGAATTGATAAAAATGACGACGAAGGCCTCTGGTCAGACCTGGCGGACCTTCAGAGCCGCCTGCGCTTGAGGTCGCGGGCTGTGGAATTTCAAATCCGGAGCGCGACAGAAAGCCCCCGCCCGAGGGGCATGGACGCCATTCCGGCCGGCTGCCGGACAGGCCCGGGCCGCGGTCCCGTTTCCCTCAAGAGAGTACAAGCCATGAAACTGAAAAAACTGATGATGGATCTCGCTGTGCTGCTGGCCGGACTGTGCGGCGTGGCACCCGCCGCGCGAGCCGATGTGATCCTGCACGCTTTCGAATGGCGCTATGACCTCGTCACCGTACGCGCTGCCACGATCCAGTCTTCCGGATTCAAGGCGGTGCTGGTCGCGCCCCCGCTCAAGAGCGCTGCCAGCAACGGTGCCTGGTGGATGCGCTACCAGCCGCAGGACTACCGGGTGATCGACAACTACCGAGGCAACCGGCAGCAGTTCGAGGCCATGGTGAAGGAACTCGCTTCACGCGGCATTGCCGTTTATGCCGATGTCGTGCTTAACCAGATGGCGGAGGAGCGTAACAACTCGACGACTTTTCCGGGTACGAACGCACTGGCGGCCTACGCATCGAATGCCACTTACTGGAACAATCAGAAGCTCTTCGGCGATCTGACGAAAAACCTCTTCACCGCCAGCGATTTCCACGATCCGCTCTGCATTACCAACTGGTATGACACCAGCGAAGTGATCCGCGGCCGCATCAGTTGCAGCACCTCGCCCGGCCTGCCGGACCTGAAGGATACGGTGCCGGGAGAAAACCACGTGAATGACAGTCGCATGAGTTACCTGCGTGCTCTCAAGGCACTTGGCGTGAAGGGCTTTCGCATTGATGCGGCCAAGCACATGCCCAACGGCGCGATCGGCTACTTCTTTGCCGATGACGTGCGCAAGGATGCTTTCATCTTTGGTGAGATCATCACCGATGGCGGTGTCGGCAATGCGGAGTACGACCTCTTTCTCGCGCCCTACCTGAGTCAGTTGCCGCAGCAGTTCCGCGCCTATGACTTCCCGCTGCTGGCGACCGTCCGCAAGGCTTTCGCGTCTGGCGGCAGCCTCGCTGCACTGGCGCAACCGGATGCCACTGGCAAGGCGCTGGCCGATGCGCGTGCGGTGAGCGTGGTGGTGACACACGATATTCCATACAACGATGTCTTCCGGCACCAGATCATGGATGCGACCGACGAAAAGCTGGCTTATGCCTACATTCTGGGGCGCAAGGACGGGGTGCCGATGGTTTTCGACGACGGTTACGAGGGGCGTGTCGATGGTGGTCGCTGGGTCAGCCAGTACATCGCCTCGCATATCAAGGCCGGCGTGAAATTCCATGAGAAAGTACTGGGCCAGCCGTATGAGGTACTCGCGTCGAGCGATTGCGCACTGCTCTTCCGGCGTGGCAAGGAAGGCATCGTCGGCATCAACAAGTGCGGCAGTGCGACCAGCTTCACCGTGAATACCTCGGAGAAGTTCTACTGGTACCGCAACTACCGTGACGTACTGACCGACGCCAATGCCATCAACATCGGCGCCAGCAGCTATCGCTTCACGCTGCCGGCCCGCACGGCGCGCATGTGGCTGCCGGAGTAAGCGGGGCTCAATCCATCGCTTCGACAAGATGGGCCCGGTTGGCGGGCGCCGGATAGGGATCGGGCCAGTATTCCAGCAGGTGGCTGATCCGCCCTTCGCGGATCGTGAAGAAGGAGATTGCGGTGGCTGACTGAACGCCGTCAGTGATCGCGACTTCGCTGACTACCCCGGCCTCCGAGCCGATCAGGCGGCGGATCTCGAATTGCCAGGGCCCGTGCGCCGGATACTCCTGATTGAGCCGTGCGAAGCGCTCGGCGCCCCGCACCCGCTCGCGTGACTGGGGCCACTCGAGGATGAAGTCCGGCGCGAGCACCGCGGCCACGCTCGAAAAATCATTGTTCGCCATCAGGCACCATAATTCGTGGACGGTGGTACTGATGGGAGCCGGGTATGACACTGAGGTGTTGTCCTGCGTTGGTCTGCCTGCTGACAAGGATTTCGACCGAATCACCGGGTTTCCGCGGGAATCCGGCGGCACCGGCCCCTGTCACGCTGCAGCAGCACAAGGAGGGCGGGAAAGAGCCCTGACCGGGCAACTCGGGCTTGTCCCGATCCCGCAGCAAGCAGGGTGTGGCCGGATTCGCGAAAGGGACGGGGTGCGGCAAGGTGGCTGGAATGCTCTGGCCTGGCTGCGGATCTGGCTGGGCGGGCGGCCACCTGACTCCAGGCTCTCGTGCTCTCGGGCCGTGACGCTGATGGATCCCGGTTCGTTCTCAAGTGCACGTAAGCGATGCCGACCTGATGCGGGCAGGCCGATTGCGACAATGGTGCGGGCGGCTTGCGGCTGGCGACGATCAGCGACATGGCCGGCCAACGCATGAGGATAATGTCAGCTTCCATTTCCACTGACCTTCCCCATGCTGTCCGCCCGCCACCTTCTGCTGCACTGTCTGTTCCTGTTATTCAGCCTGTCAGCACTGGCCGCTACCCGCGTTGATGAACTTGCGGATCCGCGTGCGCAGCAAGGCAGTCATGTGGCCAATCCGGATGGCTTGCTGTCGGGTGCAGCAGTCAGCCAGATCGATGGCCTCCTAAAGCAACTCGAGGCCGAGACCGGTACCCAGGTTGCGGTAGTGGCCGTTCAGTCGGTGGCTGATGGCGACGTTTTTGGATTTGCCCAGGGTCTGTTCGAGCGCTGGGGCATCGGGCGTAAGGGGCATGACGACGGCGCGCTGATCCTGCTGGCGCTCGAGCAGCGAACGGTGCGCATCCATACCGGCTACGGACTCGAAGGCGTGCTGCCCGATGCCGTATGCAAGCGCATCACCAGCGAACTGATGTTGCCGGCGCTACGCGCCGGACGCTACGACGAAGGCATGCTGGCCGGGGTGCAGGCGGTACTGCAGCAGCTTCGATCAGGCGGGAGCGGCATGTTGCCGCTGCAAGCAGGCAACTTCAGTGAGGCGAGCGGAGCCCGCACCACGAGCCGCGCATCTGCTCAGGTGCTGGATGCCTGGAGCGTGTTGCGCTGGGTGTTCGCGGGCTGTCTGCTCTTTGCCACACTCTTCTGGCAGATGTTCCGCTCGACAGGCAAGCGTGAAGAGACATCCGAACGGGGCGGCGGATTCCTCGGGTGTATGCAGCGGCTGCCCTGGCATCTCCATGCAGCCGTATTCACCGGCCTGCCTCTGCTGTTCTTGCTGCTGCTGGACATCCTGCGCCCGCCGGGGCTCTTCTGGCTGGCTTTGGGCGGCATCTACGGCTTCTACCTGTTGGCCGCTGTGCTGCGGGCCATAGCCTTGCGCCAAGAGCTGGCGCGCATGTTCCAGCGACGCCGGTACGTGGCGCTGGCCGAGCTGCTGGAGACGCAGCGCGTTTTCTGGGGGGGCATGGCCTTCATTTTTCCTGTGCCCATGGCCGTTCACTTTTTCACGCTGGATCGACTGGCCCGTCATTACCGCTGGGCACCGCGTGCCTGCCTGCATTGCAAGCAGCCCGGCATGCGCTGTCTGAGCGAGGAAGAAGAGGATGCCTTTCTCGGCAAAACGCAGCAGCTGGAGGAGAGCCTGCACTCGGTGGATCACGATGTCTGGTTGTGCCCGGCCTGTGGCAAGTACAGTTCCATTGCCTATCCGCAGCGCAACAGCAAGTATTCGCGCTGCCCCGACTGCAAGGCCATGGCGCGCCTGCTGCTGGGAGACGAAGTAGTCGAGGCTGCCACCACCTCGTCCAGCGGGCGCGGCACGCGCTTCTACCAATGCAAGGCCTGCAACAAGCGACGCCGTGAGAGCTATGCCATCGCACGCATCCAGGAAAGCAGCTCGTCCTCTTCGTCTTCCTCGTCCTCTTCTTCGTCTTCAAGCAGCAGCTGGGGTGGCGGCAGCTCAGGCGGCGGGGGGAGCAGCAGCAGTTGGTAGCGGTGCATGGAGGCCCGGGGAATTCCTCAGGGGCGCGTATCGGCAGGCACGCAGAGGATGGATCTTCGGGTGGCATCTGCGCCCGGCCATGCGCCATTTCACCCGTCGTCGTGGTCTGTGCGCACACGTTCGCCTGGGCGCGCTCATGGAGGTCCGAGGGGTCGCATCAGCGAGCGCTGCGCGAGCTGTCTCACCGTGAATCCCTTGGCGAAATCATACGGGTATCGCAATTACCGTGACGCACTGACCGCGCCAATGCCATCAACATCGACGCCAGCTATCGCTTCACGCTGCCGGCCCGCACGGCGCGCATGTGGCTGCCGGAGTAAGCGGGGCTCAATCCATCGCTTCGACAAGATGGGCCCGGTTGGCGGGGGCTGGATAGGGGTCGGGCCAGTATTCCAGCAGGTGGCTGATCCGCCCTTCGCGGATCGTGAAGAAGGAAATGGCGGTGGCTGACTGAACGCCGTCAGTGATCGCGACTTCGCTGACCACGCTGGCCCCGGAGCCGATCAGACGGCGGATCTCGAACTGCCACGGCCCGTGCGCCGGATACTCCTGATTCAGCCGGACGAAGCGCTCCGCGCCCCGTACGCGCTCGCGGGACTGGGGCCATTCGAGGATGAAGTCCGGCGCGAGCACCGCGGCGACGCTGGGAAAATCGTTGCTTGCCATCAGACGCCAGAATTCGCGAACGGTGCTGATGGGGTCCGGATAGGTCATTGGCGTGTCCTCGTGCATGGGTCTGCTTGCCGGCTGTCATGCCGTTCGGGTCTGGCGTGAGTCCGGCAAGATACCGGCTTCCGGGCTGCGCGCCGGATTCAATCGCCGGGCGGATGATCGGCTTCGCGCAGCCTCAGGCGCACGATGGGCCGGCCCGGCCGGTGGCGCGCCACTTCCTCGAAGCCTGCGGCGAGGAACTGGCTCAGCGAACCGAACCAGGGGGCGTCGGCCCTGGCGGGCACTTCGCGGTCGACCGGATAGGCTTCGAGCACGCGCGCGCCCTGCGCAGCGGCAAAGCGGATGGCTTCCTGGAGCAGACGGTGCGCCAGGCCCTGGCCGCGGTGCTGCGAGGGCACGACGAAGCAGACGATCGACCAGACGGGCGTGTCATCGACGCGCCGCATCGTGGGCGAGGTGGCGAGGCGTGCGAAATCTTCGCGCGGGCCGAGCGAAATCCAGCAGGCGGCTTGCCCGTCGAGATAGCCGATCAGACCGGGGGCGCGATCAGCGCCGGCCAGAGCCCGCATCCGCGCGCGATTGCTCTCCGACAGGTTCAGGCCCGGCGTTGGCTGATAGTCGCGATGGGCGAGCCGGTAGTACATGCAGTAGCAGCGGCGAGCTTCGGCACAGCCTCTGGCCTGGAAGACAGCTTCGAGATCCGCCATCCGGCCAGTGTCAAGCGGATATGCGGAAAAAACGGCGTCAGGCATGGCATTTTCCTGTCCGGTGGCGGTTCCCGGATGAAAGCAAGTGCCGTACTCGCGGCCGCGAGACTGTCTTTCAGGCGAGACGCGGGCCGCGCAGCACGGCGCGATTCATCTGGCGGAAGGTCTGGAGATCGTCTCCGGCCAGATAGCCGTGAACATGGCTGCGCAGGTCGCGCATGATGCGGCGGATGGTACGACGGGCTTGACGACGGGACTTCATGGTCTGGCTCCTGATGGCGGAGGGGATGGACGTCTTCATCTTCGGCGACCTGACGCGGAAATGCATCGCGGAAACTGGAGCGAACTGTTACGGATCCGGATTCAGGGATGGTTGTTTTTCCGCGTGATTCGCCCGTCAGGTCGCGTGCTGTCTTGCCTGGCGGCGGATTGTCGCGGAACATGCGGCGCCATGCCGATCCGCCCTTTTACCTCCCTGAGCTGTCCGCTGGATGGCGCCCCCCTGCTGAGGCAGGGCATGAGCCTGCGTTGCGCTGCAGGACACAGCTTCGACCTGGCCAGCCAGGGCTATGTGAATCTGCTGCCGGTGCAGAACAAGCGCTCGCTGGATCCGGGCGACAGCAAGGAGATGGTGGCCGCACGGCGGCGTTTTCTCGGTGCCGGCCATTACACGCCGATTGCAGCGATGATGAGCCGGCTGGTGCTTGAAGCCGCGCAGCCGGAGCACCCGTTGGCCTGCCTGGACGCGGGCTGTGGCGAGGGCTACTACCTGCGCCAGCTCGAAGCGGCCGCCCTGGCCTCAGGCCTCACGCTCGATGTGCTGGGGCTGGATATTTCCAAGTGGGCCGTGCTGGCTGCAGCCAAGCAGGACAGACAGGCCAGCTGGGTGGTCGGCAGCAACGCCGCGCTGCCGGTGCCGCCGCAATCACTCGATTGCGTGCTGTGCATGTTCGGCTTCCCGGTCCATGCCGAGTTCGCGCGGGTGCTCAAGCCGGGTGGCCTGCTGCTGCAGGTGGATAGCGGCCCGGACCATCTGCGTGAGCTGCGCGAAATCATCTATCCGAGTCTCAAGGCGCCCAAGGCGGAGTCTGCGGATGCGCCGGCCGGCTTCAGCGCCGCCGGATCGGAGCGCCTGCGCTGCGAAATCCGGGTGGAGGGCGCCGCGGCGATTGCCGATCTGCTCGCCATGACGCCCCATCTCTATCGCGCGACGGCCGAGGGCCGGGCACGCGCGGCTGCACTCACCGGCATCACGCTGACGCTCGACGTGCGCTTCGCCCGGTACCGGCGCGGCGCCAGCATCAGCGCCGGGGCCTGAGCGGTCGGGCGTCCCGGGGCTTTTCACCCGGTGACGCAGTCGTCGCAGCGCCTTTTCCGGCAGGCAAGCCAGCGAATGAGGCCTCGCAGCGCGCGAGCGTCCCGGTGATCGAGGCCACAAAAGCGCTTTGGGGGTATCTCCAGCCGGCCGCGTGCCGCTGCCGGCCAGGCCGCGCAGGGCGACTCCGTGCGAAGGGGCGGCGGGCAGGCGCCACGCCACATCCTGGATTCCTGGCGCGCGTCGGACTGCCAGATATCGCCAGGGCTTGCTGCATGCCCGTCCCGCGAGAACGGAAACCGGCCCCGCGCGCAAGGGGGCCGAGAAGGGCGCCCCTGAGGAACCTCCGGTTTTCGGGCTTGCCGGTGTTTTTTCGCGCGCTTCCTGAGCTTTTTTGACAAGGGATTACCCTGAGGTAATTACCTGTATTTTGACCCCGTTCCGGTCGTTTCTGCTGCCCACGCCCCGCTTCGGGGTGCAATCTTTGTACGCAATCGTTTGCGTGCATCAATACGGTGCAGTTTGTTGTTTTGCTGTTCAAAACGGTGCAAATCGTCATGAAAAAAAACTAACCAATTTGGCTTTGACGAATTTTTACGAAACAAAACAGATGGTTAAAGAATGTGTCATCGCCTTGAAAAGTTGGCACGCCGGTTGCTGTAGCGAAGCACGCCAAAGTGGCCTGCCCTTTCGGGAGGCTGATGGGGGTGGCGCGGACGGGCTGACAGTGCCTTCCTGACGTCCCTTCACTTTGTGCAATGGCTGGTGCGGCGCTTACCGGTGCCGTCCCGGGGGGCGGCCACCCGCCGCTGATCATTCATGTAGTGGGAGAACAGTCAGATATGACGAATTATTCGAAACGACGCATTGCGATGGCGGTTGCAGCTGCCTGTTGCGTTTCCCAGGTGGTGGTTGCCCGGGCCGAAGACGATCCAGCCAAGCTGGAGCGGGTCGAGGTCGTAGGCTCCAACATCAAGCGCGCAGCGGCCAAGCAGGCCACGCAAATCGAGGTGCATAACACGGAAGAGTTCACCAAACAGGGTCTGACGACGACACAGGACGTCGTCAATACCCTGGCCTCGAACCAGTCGGACATTGTTGCTGCCAGAACGGTCGGTTCCGACCAGGGCGGCGCAGCCTTCGCCAACCTTCGTGGTCTCGGCAGTCAATACACCCTGGTGCTGATCGACGGCCGTCGTGCCGCCAACCAGCCGGCAGGGCAGAGCGGTTATGCCGTTGACCTCAATGCCATTCCGCTTGAGGCCATCGAGCGCGTCGAAGTGCTGAAGGAAGGCGCTGCGGCCATTTACGGCACCGATGCAATCGGTGGCGTGATCAACTTCATCACCAAGAAGTCCTATCAGGGTGCCACGGTCAATCTCGGCTACTCCAGCCCGACCCAGAGCGGCGGCGGTACCGAGCGCCGTCTGGCTGTTGCCGGCGGTTATGGTGACCTGAATGATGACGGCTGGAACGTCATGGGCACCCTGGCGGTTTCCAAGACCGAAGCCCTGTGGGCCAAGGATCGTGCGGATGTCGCAATCGATCGCAATCCCTCGTTTAGCTCGAATGCCTTCCCGGCAAACTATCTGAGCAGCCAGGGCGTTCGCTGGAGTGGTACCTATCCGAAGTGCGGAACGGGTACCGAGGCTTCGGGCAAGTACTGCCTGCAGAACACCAGCAATTTCATCGGCATCCTGCCGGAAACCGAGCGCATGAATGCCAGCGC
Organism: Uliginosibacterium paludis; assembly: GCF_039631355.1. NCBI lineage: Bacteria > Pseudomonadati > Pseudomonadota > Betaproteobacteria > Rhodocyclales > Zoogloeaceae > Uliginosibacterium > Uliginosibacterium paludis. Next base: position 61,412 of record NZ_JBDIVF010000012.1, read on the forward strand.
CAAGGCGACCAAGCGCTTTGGCGAACATGAGGCTTCGCTGCAGTTCCTGCACGCCGAAACCAAGACCACCAGCTCGGTGGCTCCGACTCCGACCGCGGGTGCCGTTTCGATCGGCCCGTCCAGCCCTTACTATCCCAAGACCAATCCGGATGGCACGACGAACACCGGTGACCTGGCGCTTTACGGCCGCACGGTCGAAGCAGGTAACCGTGTCAACGAGTTCAATACCTCCCTGGATCGCCTGCAGAGCAACTTCGAAGGTCAGCTGGCAGGCTGGGATTACAGAGGCGGCCTCGGCTACTCGGAAGCCAAGCTGAAGGAAACGATGAAGTCGGGCTGGATCAGCACCGACAAGATGCAGGCTGCGATCGACAACGGCACCCTGAATCCTTTTGCCTCCAACTCTGCCTCGCTGTGGAACAGCCTCGCGCTCTCCGGTGTGCTCAAGAAGTCGACGATGAAGCTCACCACGGCAGACTACAAGATGAGCCGTGAGCTCTTCGATCTGCCCGGTGGCGCTGCAGCTGTGGGTTTCGGTACCGAAGCCCGTCGCGAGCAGCTCGATGCCAAGGTCAATACCTCGCTGGCGACTCAGGCGATGAGCTCGGGTTCGGAAGACTCCAAGCCCACCGCTGGCAGCCGTAACGTCTACGCCTTCTATGGCGAGGCCATCCTGCCGGTGCTGAAGAGCCTGGAAGTGCAGACCGCCGTCCGCTATGACCACTACAGCGATTTTGGCGACACCATCAATCCGAAGGCCGCCTTCAAGTTCACGCCGGTCGAGCAAGTCATGTTCCGCGGCTCTGCCAGCACGGGCTTCCGCGCACCGAGCCTGTATGACATGTATATGCCGGCCTCGAAGACCAACACCGGCACGAAGTACTCTGACCCGTTGTTGTGTCCGGACGGCAAGAACCCGGTCGCCGGTGCAAGCGCCGGTGCTTGCGTGGCTGACCAGCGTGACATCCAGCAGGGTGGCAACACCAAGCTGAAGCCGGAGAAAACCTGGTCGACCTCGATCGGTATGGTGGTCGAGCCCGTGAAGGCTGTGACCCTGAGTGCCGACCTGTGGACCACCGCGATCAAGGACCGCATCGGTACGCTGGATGAGTCCGTCATCATGGGTGACCCGGTCAAGTACCGCAGCCGCTTCGTCACCAAGTCCAACGGCTCGCTGGACTACATCACCGCGCTCTCCGAGAACCTCGGCAAGATGCGTGCTTCCGGTGTAGACCTGGGTGCAACCTGGCGTCTGCCTCGTACCGCGGTGGGCAACTTCTCGGTGGACGTGAATTCCACTTACATGAAGAAGTATGACTACCAGAACGAGAAGGACGGCGAGTGGACCCACAACGTCGGCCGCTACGGCGACGACTATGTGATCTTCCGCTGGAAGACCAACGTCGACCTGAACTGGAAGAAGGACGCCTGGGGTGCAGTCATCGGCACGACCTACAAGTCGAGCTACAACGACATGTACACCAACGACGACGACTCCAACCATCATGTTGCCAGCCAGCTGCTGTGGAACGGCTCACTCAGCTACAACTGGAACAAGACGCTGGACGTCACCTTCGGCGCCAAGAACATCTTCAACCGCAAGCCGCCTTACTCGAACCAGAACAATCAGTTCCAGACCGGTTACGACCCCCGTTATGCGGATGTCGTGGGCCGTGTCCTGTTCCTGAACCTGTCCTACAAGATGTAAGTCCGTCGCTGGGCCTGACCGGTTTCATTGCCGGTCAGGTCCGGTTTCTCGCGTTTGCCCGGGCTCGCGCCCGAATCCCTCGCATGCGCGAAACGGTTGTCCCGTCAGGGGCAAGCCTGGAAGGTTGAGTACATGACTACGTTGAATTACACAAGAAACAAGCCGGGCTTCAACAGCCGGGCAGCAGGTCTTGCCGGTGTCATCATCTTTCACGTCCTGCTGATCTATGGCCTGGTCTCCGGGCTGGCGCAGGATGTGGTCAAGGTGATCCAGCAGAAGGTCGAAGTGGCGGTGATCAGCGAGCCGCCTCCACCCCCACCGCCTCCGCCGCCTCCCAAGGTCGAGAAGGTCGTCAAGCAGGAGCCGACGCCTCAGCCGAAGGCCTATGTGCCGCCGGTGGTGAATCCGCCGCCGGTGACCGCGGCTCCCCAGAACGCGATCGCAGCCACGACGTCGGATCCGACGCCGCCGCCACCGGTCAAGCCCGCGCCGCCGCCCGAGCCCGCTGCACCGGCAGGTCCGGTCTCGGCCAAGGCGAATTGCAGCCGCCTCGCATCACCCGAATACCCGTCCAAGGCACAGGAAGACGAAGTGCAGGGGCTGGTCAAGGTGGTATTCAGCATCGGTGCGAACGGCAAGTTCGAGAGCATTCAGCAGATCAGCTTCGAGCGTATTCCCGGCCGCTACCAGAACGCGTTCCGGAGTTCGATTTCACGCGCGCTGCAAAGCTATGACTGCAAGGCCGGCGCGTTGATGGCGCAGGAATTTTCATTTTCGCTGGGCGACAACTGAGCTCTGCCGGTTGTGCCCGCTTCAAAGATTCGACCATTTCAGGAGAACACTTTCATGAACACCTCTTTCAAGATCGCTTCCCGCCTGGCGCTGGCCCTGGCTGCCGCCGTTGCCCTGCCCGCACTGGCCCAGGACACTGTCGTGACCCACAACCCGTATGGCATTGATGCCCTGTGGGCCCAGGGCGACGCCGTCGCTCGCGGCACGCTGGTGATCCTGCTGCTGATGTCTGCCTCGACCTGGTATGTCGGCATCGTCAAGCTGCTCGAACAGCGCCGCCTGCTCAAGCAGGGGCGCGCACTGCTCGCGCTGCAGGGCGCCGATCTGCAGGAAAAGGCCCAGGCGCTGCCTGACGAAGGCATGTTCAGCGCGATTGCCCAGGCCGGCATCACTGCGGCTGGCGAGCACAAGTCGGAACTGGCTGCCCGCGTGGATCTGAATACCTGGGTGTCGATGGCCATCACCGATGCGCTCGACTCCGCCAACCACCACATGCAGGGCGGCCTCTCGGTGCTCGCGACGGTGGGCTCCACCGCGCCCTTCATCGGCCTCTTCGGTACCGTGTGGGGGATCTACCACGCGCTGACCGCGATCGGCATGTCCGGCCAGGCTTCGATCGACAAGGTCGCCGGCCCGGTGGGTGAAGCGCTGATCATGACCGCCATCGGTCTGGCCGTCGCCGTGCCGGCCGTGCTCGGTTACAACTGGCTGGTCCGCCGCAACAAGCTGGTGCTGGACATGGTCCGCGTCGTGGCGGGTCGCCTGCACGCCGGTCTGCTGAACTCCGCACGGTAATCCGCCATGTCGCGATTCCAGAGGCACGGCCGCAGGCCGTCTGATGAGGATCAGGTGCTTTCCGCCATCAATACGACGCCGCTGGTCGACGTGATGCTGGTGCTCCTGATCATCTTCCTGATCACCGTTCCGGTCGTGACCCAGACCGTCAAGATGACGCTGCCGAAAGAAAGCAACATCCCGACGCAGACCAAGCCGGAAAACGTCGTGATCGGCATCGGCCAGGACAACAACATCTACTGGAACACCGCCCGGGTGGCCAGCCAGGAAGATCTGGTGGCCCGCCTGGTGAAGGTGGCCAAGCTGGATCCTCAACCCGAAGTGCATATCCGCGGTGATGCGGAAGCGAAGTACAGCCCGATCGGTCGGGTCGTGCTCGCGGTGCAGCAGGCAGGCATCGTGAAGATCGCTTTCATTACCGAGCCGCCGCCCCGCCAGTAAAGCCGGGCGCGAATACAGACACAGGAAAGGAGTCCACAAATGGCCATGCAGGTAGGTTCCGGTGACGACGACATGATGGTGGAAATGAACACCACGCCGCTCATCGACGTGATGCTCGTTCTGCTGATCATGCTGATCATCACCATCCCGATCCAGACTCACGCAGTGAAGCTGGACATGCCCGTCAACACGCCCAACGAGAATCCGGTCAAGCCGGTGATCGTGCAGATCGATGTCACGCCGCAGGATCAGATCCTGTGGAATGGCGAGCCGGTGGCAAGCGCCGAGGATCTCGAGGCGCGGCTGACGACCGCTGCGGCGCAAACCCCGCAACCCGAGCTGCACATCCGTCCGAACAAGGACGCGACCTATGCGCCGGTCGCCAAGGTGCTGGCCAATTCCCAGCGCCTCGGCCTGACCAAGCTGGGCATCGTGGGTTCGGAGCAGTTCGTCCAGTAATCCGCCCGGGAGCTGGCCATTCTCCGGCCGCTCCTTCAATGTTCACCATGCCGCGGCAGGAACGGCCTTCACCGGTCGCTTCCTGCTGCGCTGCATGTGCGTCCATCCGGGCTGCATAAAGGATCGGGAGTCTCATGAAACTCATATCAAAACCATTCGCCGGGCTTGCGCTGGTCGCCTGTTTTGGCGCTGCGGGCGTGTGCGCGGCGCCGCTGAGCTCGGGCATCGAAGCGGGCAATGCGGACCCCGCGGTCCGCGCGCAGGACAACCTCTTCCAGGCCGTCAATGGCGGCTGGGTCAAGCGCACTGAAATTCCGGCGGACGAATCGAACATTGGCGCTTTCCTGACCGTGTTCGACCTGACCCAGGAACGCTGCCGCGTGATCGCCGAGGCGCTCGGCGCCGACGCCACCGGGGAAGCAGCGCTGGTGCGTGCGATGTACCGCAGCTACATGAATACCGATCAGGCCGGGCAGCTCGGCATCCAGCCGATCAGCCGCCAGCTTGACGAGATCGCGCGGCTCGACGGCAAGCCCGCCCTGATGCGCCTGCTGGGCCGCTGGCAGGGCGAGAACCGCCGCGTTTCGCTGCCGCTCGCCTTCCATGTCGATCTCGATCAGAAAGCGCCGGCGCGCTATCTCGCCACTGTGTCGCAGGACGGTCTGGCGATGCCGGATCGGGACTACTACCTCGAGCAGGATCCTCGCTTCGTGCAGGCTCGCAAGGCCTATGTGGATTACCTGACCGCCTCTTTCACCGCGCTGAAACTCGATCGCCCCGCGCAACGCGCCGCCGAAGTGATGGCGCTGGAAACCGGGATCGCCCGCATCCAGTGGGACAAGGTCAAGCTGCGCGACCCCATCGCGGGCTACAACAAGTTCCAGCGCGGCGCGCTGTCCACGAAGGTGCGCGGCTTTGACTGGAAGCCTTTCCTGGAGGCGGCGGGCGCTGGCGGCATCGCGACGCTGGACGTCAGCCAGCCGAGCTATGTGACGGCACTGGGCGCCCTGATCCGCAAGACGCCGGTCGGCACCTGGCAGGATTACCTGCGCATCCGCTTGCTGGATGCCTACGCGCCGTATCTGGACGAAGCCAGCGTCGCCCGGCATTTCGCCTTCCACGGCACCGCACTGTCCGGCTCCACGCAGAACCGGCCGCGCTGGAAGCGTGGCCTGCGCCTCATCAACGAGACGCTGGGTGAAGCGATGGGCAAGCTCTATGTAGAGAAGCACTTCCCGCCCGAGCACAAGGCGCGCATGCAGGCGCTGGTGAAGAACCTGCTGAGCGCGTATGCCGCCGACATCGATACGCTGGACTGGATGGAGAGCGATCAATCCCGCAAGGGAGCGCATGCCAAGCTCGACAAGCTGATGGTCAAGATCGGCTATCCGGAGAAGTGGCGCGGCTACCCGGGTCTCGTACTCGACGAGCATGATCTGGTCGGCAATATCCGCAAGGCCGAGCAGCTGGAATTCACGCGTGAGCTCTCCGAGATCAACGATCCGGTCGATCGCACCCGCTGGGGCATGGCACCCCAGATCGTGAATGCCTACTACAACCCGGTCTTCAACGAGATCGTGTTTCCGGCCGCCATCCTGCAGCCGCCTTTCTTCGATATGGCGGCAGACGACGCGGTCAATTACGGTGGCATCGGTGCGGTGATCGGGCACGAGATCAGTCATGGATTCGATGACTGGGGGAGCCAGTATGATGCTGACGGCATGCTCAATCCGTGGATGAGCGAAGCCGACAAGACCCGCTTCAAGGCACTGACCCACCGGGTGGTCGAGCAGTACAACGGCTATGAAGCCTTGCCGGGCAAGTTCGTCAACGGCGAACTCACGCTGGGCGAAAACATCGCCGACATCGCCGGCCTGGCCATCGCCTACAAGGCCTATTCACTGTCGCTGGGCGGCCAGCCTGCGCCGGTGATCGACGGCATGTCGGGCCCGCAGCGTTTCTTCACCGGTTTCGCGCAGGTCTGGCGCAGCAAGATCCGGCCCGAAGCGCTGCTGGCGAGGATCGTTTCCGACCCGCATTCCCCGCCTGAATTCCGCGTGATCGGCGCCACCGCCAACAACGAGGCTTTCCATGAGACCTTCGGTGTGAAACCCGGTGACGGCATGTTCCGCAAGCCCGAAGAACGGGTTCGGATCTGGTAAGGCATTCCGGGCCGCTCCCGGGCGGCCCGATTCAAGGACTATGAAAAAATCATGATCAAGAAGAGCCTGTTGCTCGTCGCACTGCTCGTGTCTGCCGCAGGATCCTTGCAGGCGGCCGACATGAACAAGGTGCTGCATGTGGCCTACGTCGCGCCGGAAAACGGCTTCGACCCGGCCAAGACCACCGACCTTTATTCGAGTGGTATCAGCGAGAACATCTTTGACACGCTGGTGACCTACGATTACCTCGCCCGGCCGCTGAAGCTGGTACCGAACGTGATTGAAGCGATGCCCGAGATTTCGGCCGATGGCAAGGTCTACACCTTCCATCTGCGCAAGGGCATCTACTTTTCGGACGACCCGGTTTTCAAGGGCAAGAAGCGCGAGCTGACCGCTGATGACGTGGTCTACAGCATGAAGCGTCTGGCCGATCCGAAGGTGAATTCGCCGTCCGCCTATCTGGTGACGGACAACATCGAGGGTTTGCACGATTACGCCAAATCGCTGGGCGGCAAGCCTTTCGACTATGACAAGGTACTTCCCGGCGTGCGCGCGCTGGACCGCTATACCGCTCAGGTCCGCATCACGGCACCCAACAGCAGCTTCATCTACATCCTCGGCCAGATCCATATCGCGATGGTGGCGCGCGAGGTGATGGAGGCCTATGCCGAGAACACCATGGCGCATCCGGTCGGCACCGGCCCCTACATGCTCAAGGAATGGAAGCCCGGCAACAAGATCGTGCTGGAGGCCAACCCGAATTTTCGCCATTTCGAACTGACCAGCGATGGCAGCGGGCAGGGCGTGGATGCCGAGATCGCGAGCTATCTGAAGGGCAAGGCCTTGCCGCTGGTGGGGCGTATCGAAGTCAGCATCATGGAAGAGGAGCAGCCGCGCTGGCTCAGCTTCGTCAACCAGCAGCTTGATCTGACGTCCGTTCCCTTCTCGGCAGTGAGCCGTGTGCTGCGGCCCGATCCCGCACACCCGGGCCGCTCGAAGCTGATGGCCGAGTGGGAGAAGAAGGGCATCCGCCTGCAGCAGGAACTGATGCCCGAGATCACGTACTACTACTTCGGCATGACCGACCCGGTGGTCGGCGGCTATACGAAGGATCGCATCGCGCTGCGCCGCGCGATCGGCATGTCCCTCGATCGCATGCGCGCCATCCGCGACTTGCGCAAGGGGCAGGCGGTGCCGATGCAGAACGTGATTCCGCGCAACTTTCCCGGCAATGACCCCAACTTCCACGGTGCCTGGGAGTATGACCCCGCCATGGCGAATGCGTTGCTGGATGAGGCTGGGTATCGCATCGGCGCCGATGGCTTCCGCACCCAGCCGGATGGCAGCCCGCTCGAAATCGAGATGGCCACCAGCCCCACCGCAGTGGATCGCCAGTGGAACGAGGCCTGGCAGGAAGCCTTCGACAAGATCCGGATCCGCCTGCGCTTCAAGGTGGCGAAGTGGAACGAACTCTACAAGGCCAGTACCGAAGGCAAGCTGCAGCTGTGGGGCAGCGCCTGGACGGCCGACTACCCCGGAGCCGACAACTTCCTGCAACTGCTCTATGGCCCGAACTCCGGCCAGACCAACCATACCTTCTTCAAGAATGACGAGTATGACGAGCTGTTCCGCAAATCCCTGCTGCTGCCCGACGGCCCCGAGCGCAATGCGATCTATGACCGCATGAACCGGATCGTGGTAGGGCTCTCGCCCTGGATCTTCGGTGACGTGCGCGTCGGCAACTACCTGAGCAATCCCTACGTGCGCGGCTACAAGCAGCACCCGATCCTGATCACCACGTGGCGCTATCTGGACCTCCAGAAGTAAGCGCTGCCTCACGGGAATAACAACATGCTTGCCTACATTCTCCGACGACTCTGGCAGATGGTGCCCACGCTGCTGGGCGTCATGCTGCTGGTCTTCATCGTCTTCAACTGGGTGGGGGGCGACCCGAGCTACATCCTGGCCGGGAAACGCCTGTCGCCCGAAACCCTTGCCAACATCCGTACCCATCTGGGGCTGGACAAGAGCATGCCCGAGCAGTTCCTGCTCTTCGTGCAGCAGGTGCTGCATTTCGACTTCGGCCCGTCCTGGTCCACCCAGCAGCCGGTAGGCGGCATCCTCGCAGCCCGCGTCGGCCCCTCGCTGATGCTCACCGGTTCGCTGCTGGTCGTGGAACTGCTGACCGCGCTGCCGATCGCGATCCTGGTGGCCTATTACCGCGGCAAGCTTGTCGACCGTGCGGTGACCATCGCCTGTACGGTCGCGATGTCGATCAGCTCGCTGGTCTACATCATCGTCGGCCAGTATGTGCTGGCCTACAAGGCGGGCTGGTTTCCGGTGCAGGGCTGGGATGACGACAGCATTCTCGGTGCCTGGCTTTTCTACATTCCGCTACCCCTGCTGCTGGGGCTCGCGGTGTCGCTCGCGCCCTCGGTGCGCTTCTACCGCAGCTTCGTGGTGGAAGAGCTCAATCAGGACTATGTGCGCACCGCACGCGCCAAAGGCCTGTCCGAGCGCGTGATGCTCTTCAAGCATGTGCTGCGCAATGCACTGATTCCGGTGGTGACGGCGGTGACGAGTTCGCTGCCCTTCCTGGTGCTGGGCTCGATGCTGCTCGAGCGCTTCTTCGGCATTCCCGGCATGGGCAACGAACTGCTGCTGGCCGTCGACAAGAGCGATTTCCCGGTCATCAAGGCCATCACCATCACGATTGCCATCTCCACGATGGTCTTCAACCTTCTGGCAGACGTCCTCTACAAGTGGATCGATCCTCGCGTGGAGCTGAAATGAGCGCAAACATCAGCATGCAACAGAATTCTCCGGCCGCAGCGCCGCCCCGTTCGCTCTGGTCACTCGGCTGGCAGCGTTTGAAGCGGGATCGTGTCGGCTACGTCAGCCTGTGGATCGTCGGCGTGTTCGCGCTGGTCGCCGCGCTGGTCTGGACCGGCCTGCTGGCCGGCAACTGGAATGCCGAGATCAGTGAGCCGAATACCTCACCGCTGTGGGTCGCGCATGAAAAGGTGGCGGTGACGAGCGGGGAAAACGAACTCGACGGTTCGACCGGTCCGATCATCCGGCTCGCGGCTGCGGAAGACCCGATCAATCAGGAGATGGAGGCGGCCCGCAAGAATGCGGCGCGTTACAAGACCCGGGAAATCGAGAAGACCGACTCCCTGATCCTGGGCTCGGATCAGCGCGGCCGCAGCGTGATGCAGAAGGTGTTGCAGGGCACCGCGACTTCGATGCTGGTCGGCATTTTCGGTGCGCTGCTCTCCGTGTTGCTGGGCACCTTGCTGGGCGCCTTTGCCGGCTACTTCGGACGTCGTACCGATGACTTCCTGATGTGGTTCTACAGTGTCTTCACCTCGGTGCCGGACATGCTCCTGCTGCTGGCCTTCGCGGCGGTGTCGGGCCGTGGCTTCACCACCCTGGTGCTGGTGCTGTCCTTCACCAGCTGGACGGCGACCTTCCGCCTGGTGCGCGCCGAATTCATGAAGCAGCGCTCGCGTGAGTATGTGCAGGCGGCTGACGCGATCGGCGCCAGCCATCTGCGCCGCATGTTCGTGCACATCCTGCCCAACATCTCGCACCTCCTGCTGGTGCAGTTCTCGCTGCTGCTGGTCGGCCTCATCAAGTACGAGGTCATCCTCTCCTTCCTCGGCTTCGGCGTGGGCGTGAAGCAGGTGAGCTGGGGCTCCATCCTCGGCGAGGTGCCCAACGAGCTGCTGCAGGGCTACTGGTGGCAGCTGCTTGCCGTGGTGCTGTTCATGTCTACCCTGGTCACGGCGGTAAGCCTGCTGACCGATGCCCTGCGCGATGCGCTGGACCCGAAAGTGAAGTGAGGCTGCGATGAGCGAACGTGAAATCCTTCTGTCCATCCGCCAGCTGAGGGTGGCTTTCCGCCAGGAAGACGGTGGCCGCTTCGAGGCGCTCAAGGGCATCGACCTCGACATTCCCGCGCACCGCACGGTGGCGCTGGTCGGCGAGTCCGGCTCGGGCAAGTCCGTCACCTCGATGGCGATCATGCGCCTGCTGCCGCAATACGGCTGCGAGATTGATCCTGCGAGCCAAGTCCTCTTTGCCGGCCGCGATCTGCTCAAGGCCACGCCGGCCGAGATGCGCGCGCTGCGCGGGCGAGACATTACGATGATCTTCCAGGAGCCGATGAGCTCGCTGAACCCGGTCTATACCGTGGGCGACCAGATCGCCGAGACCCTCATGCTGCATGAGGCGCTGAGCCGCTCCGCGGCCTGGCAACGCGCGATCGAACTGCTGCAGGAAGTCGGTCTGCCCGATCCGGAAAAGCGCGCCCGCGCCTATCCGCATCAGCTCTCGGGCGGCCAGCAGCAGCGCGTGATGATTGCCATCGCGATTGCCTGCAAGCCCAAGCTGCTGATTGCTGACGAACCCACCACCGCGCTGGACGTGACGATCCAGAAACAGATTCTGGAGCTGCTCGCGGGCCTGCAGAAGAAGCACGGCATGTCGGTGCTCTTCATCACCCACGATCTCGGCGTGGTCGGCGAGTTCGCCGACGAGGTGATCGTCATGCGTCATGGCGAGATCCGCGAGCAGGGCAGTGCGCAGCAGGTGTTCGAGGCGCCACAGGATGCTTACACCCGCGCGCTGATCGCGTGTCGGCCCTCGGTGGCACACCGGCCCGAGCGACTGGCGGTGATCGAGGATTTCCTGCGCCCCGAGCCCTATGTGCAGCCGCCCGAACGCGCGCGCGGCTATGCGCAGGACGATGCCGTCGCACTGGAAGTGCAGGGGCTGTGCGTGAATTTCGACATCCGCGAAGGGCTCTTCCGCAAGCGCAAGTTCGAGGCGGTGAAGAACGTTTCCTTCAAGCTTGCCAAGGGCCGTACGCTCGGCATCGTGGGCGAATCCGGCTCGGGCAAGACCACGGTCGGCCTCGCGCTGATGCGGCTGCGCGAAGTTGCAGCCGGCAAGGCCCTGTTCCACGGGCAGGACATTCTCGCGATGAACGAGCGCGAATTCATGGACTACAAGCGGCGCATCCAGATCGTCTTCCAGAATCCCTATGCCTCGCTCAATCCGCGCTTCACGGTCGGCAGCATCCTCACCGAGCCGATGCAGCTGCATGGCATCGGCGCAAACCGTGCCGAGCGCGAGCAGCTCGCCCGCGAACTGCTGGACCGTGTCGGCCTGCCGGCGCGCTCGATGGAAAAATATGCGCACGAGTTTTCCGGCGGCCAGCGTCAGCGCATCGCGATAGCGCGCTGTCTCTCGCTCAAGCCGGAGATCCTGATCTGCGACGAGTCGGTGTCGGCGCTGGATGTGTCGGTGCAGGCGCAGGTGCTCAATCTGCTGCAGGATCTGCAGGACGAGTTCGGCCTCTCCTACCTCTTCATCTCGCACGACCTTGCGGTGGTGCGCCACATCTCCGATCAGGTGATGGTGATGAACAAGGGCGAGGTGGTGGAGCAGGCGGATGCTGACAGCATTTATCGCGCGCCTGCCAGCGACTATACCCGCCGTCTGCTGGCCTCGATTCCACAAGGCTGGTCCGCCGCGGCCTGAGCGCTGAATGCCCCGCGGCCGCCTGGCGGCCGCGGGGCAGGCGACCGGCGAGCCAAGGATCCGCCGGGTCGGACCGCGCGCGTGGCAGCGCGCGTTCTGCCGGCGCACCGCCGCGATGCATGCGCTCCCCTGGCGGGTCCGGAAACCTGCGGCCACGGTTCAGGCGGATGCGCATCGCATTCGCGACCCGGCCACGGCGTGTGGAGCATCCTGACGACGGGGTCACAAACATGAAAAAAGCCGCAGAGCTCAAGGCTGTGCGGCTTTTTGGTGCCGTCACGGAATGTCGTGACGACGAATCGGTGGTGGAGAGGAGGAGGATCGAACTCCCGACCTTCGCATTGCGAACGCGACGCTCTCCCAGCTGAGCTACCCCCCCACGCGTGCCGAGCATTCTAATGACTATCGGGCAGGCTTGCCAAGCGCGTTATCCTTGTGGATTACGCAGGAGGCCGGTGTGAGCGATTGGAGTCATCTGGAAAGCGCGGGCCGCAAGGCCGAATGGTGGGCGGGCGCGAAGGCCGAAGCGCCCTTGCTGCTGGGCGTGATTCCCTTCGGCCTGGTCTTCGGTGTGCTCGGTCTGCAAGCCGGTTTGCCGGCCTGGGCGGTGGTGGCCATGTCGTCGGTGGTGTTCGGTGGCTCGTCGCAGGTGGTGTTCGCACAGCTCTGGGGTGCGGCCGTGCCGGTGCCGGTGATTGTCGGAACGGTTGGCGTGGTGAATCTGCGGCATGCGCTCTACAGCGCCAGCATCGCCCATCTGCTGGGCGGACTGGGCCTGCGCTGGAAGCTGCTGCTGGCCTATCTGCTCACTGACGAAGCCTATATGGCGGCCGTGGGACGCTTGTCGGCCGGGCCGCAGACGCCTCACCGGCACTGGTTCCTGTTCGGTACCGGCTTCACGCTGTGGGCCTGCTGGCAACTGGCCACGCTGGGCGGTGTGCTGGTCGGGGCGGTGATTCCCGCGGGCTGGTCGCTGGATTTCTCTATTGCGCTGACCTTCATTGCGCTGCTGGTGCCGGGGCTTCGCCGGCGCAGCGAACTCTTCGCCGCCGCGGTCGCTGCCACGGTGGCGCTGGCAGCCCAGGGCGTGCCCTACAAGCTCTGGATCGTGCTGGCGGCGCTGGCCGGCATGGCGGCCGGGATGGCGGCTCGCCGCTTCGACAGGAGGGCGCAAGATGAATGACACCTTTCTGCTTTGTCTTGCAATGCTGGCCGGCGGTCTGATCACTTTTGCAACACGCGCACTTTTTCTGATGAGCGGCGAGCGCTTCCGTCCGGGGCCACGTTTCCGTGCCTTGCTGGCGTATGTTCCCGCTTCCGTGCTGGCCGCGCTGATCGCGCCGGAGGTGTTCATCCAGCAGGGCCGACTGGCGCCATTGCTTGAAAACCCGCGCTTCTGGGCAGGTTTTCTGGCGGCGCTGGTTGCGTATTTCACCCGTAGCGTACTCGCCACGATCGCGATCGGGCTGCTCGCGCTCTGGCTCTTCCAGGCGCTGCTTTCCTGATCCGGCATTAGGGTTTCTGACTATTTGTTTTGTAAGACGATGTCATGACGATGCCTGACGAATGAACGGGCATTACCGGCGAGGGCCGGTGCCCGGCATACGGGGGGAGTCATGAAAAGAAGAGAAGTGGTGCTGGGTGCGTTCGCCTTGCTGGCGGGCCTGTTTGCCCAGGTTTCCGGCGCGAAGGAGTTCATGCTGGCGGATGTGCATCCGCCGGGCCATCTGATGATCCAGGTGGAGGAGCGGATGGCGACGCGTCTGGCCGAAACGAGCAAGGGGGCTCTGCAGATCCAGCTCCGGCACAGCGGCCAGATGGGGGGGGAGGGCGAGGCCTGGGAGAAGGTGAAGGCCGGCTCGCTCGACATGGCACGCGTGAATCTGGCCCAGCTGGCCAAGGACATGCCGGCGGTGAAGCTGCTGAGCCTGCCTTACCTCTTCCGCAGTCGCGAACACATGTGGCGCGTACTGGGCGGCGATTTCGGCAAGCGCATCCGCAAGGAGGCCGAGCAGAATGGCGCAGTCGTGCTGACCTACTACGATAGCGGCACGCGTTCGTTCTACAGCAGCAAGCGCAGCATCCGCAGCCTGGCGGATTTCAAGGGCCTGCGCATCCGCGTGCAGGATTCGCCGGTCTACAAGGATCTGATCAGCCAGCTGGGCGCAACGCCGGTCGTGCTGCCGTATGACAAGGTGGCAGATGCCTTCCAGAGTGGCGAGATCGATGCGGCGGAAAACAACACACCGTCCTATGTGTCCAGTGGTCACTACAAGATCGCCAGGTATTACAGTCTGGACGAGCACTCTTCGGTGCCCGAGGTGCTGGTGATTTCGAAGAAGACCTGGTCAAGCCTGAGCGAGGCCGAGCAGAAGGCGCTCGAGCATGCTGCCAGTGATTCGTCGGACTTCATGAAGAAGCTGTGGGCGGACAGCGAGACGCAGTCTCTGGCCAAGGCGAAGAAGGAAGGCGCCGTGGTGGTGGAGAAGAGCCAGATCGCCATGGCCGGCATCGAAGGCTATGCGGTGAAGCTCTATTCCAAATACATCACCGACAGCGCGGATCTTGAAACCGTGCTGGCCATCCTGCGGGTGAAATGATGCGTTGGGCGACCCGGGCCTCGCCGGGGCGCTCGCGTGTCACTGGCCGGCGAGCAGCAGCTTGAGGTCCGCCGCGACGCGCTCCGGCGTTTCGCCGTGGCGTGCGAAAAGGCGGGTACGGCCATCCGGCCCGAAGATGTAGCAGCCGGCGGTGTGGTCGATGGTGTAGTGGCCGCCGGCGATGTCGCCCTTCTTTTCGTAAAAGACCTTGAAGGCCTTGGCAACGGCTGCGATCTCCGCATCGCTGCCGCTCAGGGCAAGGAAGCCCGGGTCGAACGCCTGCATGTAGGCGCCAAGCTGCTGCGGGGTGTCGCGGGCGGGATCCACGCTGACGAAAAGCACTTGCACGCGGCTGGCATCCGGCCCGAGGGCGGCGAGCGCTTCCTTGAGCATCATGAGGCTGGTGGGGCATACATCGGGGCAGTTGGTGTATCCGAAAAAGACGACCACGGCCTTGCCGGCGAAGTCCGCCATCGTGCGTGGCCTGCCATGATGGTCGGTGAGCCGGAGCGCGGCGCCCATGTCGGAGCCGCTGATGTCGGTGGTATTGAAGCGCGGGCCGCGCTGGCAGCCGGTCAGGCCCAGCAGGGCCAGACCGCAGGCGGCGGCGATGATCCGGCGACGATCAGGCTGCATGCTCAGGCCTTTCGTGCCAGGGCTTCGAGCAGCTTGTCATGCACGCCGCCGAAGCCTCCGTTACTCATGACCAGGATCTGGTCGCCGTCATGCGCTTCTGCGGTAACCGCGCTCACCAGACGCTCCAGGTCGTCGAAGCATTGTGCCTTGCCACCCAGCGGCTGCAGGGCTTCGGCAGCATCCCAGCCCAGATTCTTCGCGAAGCAGAACACGCGGTCGGCGTCGCTCAGGCTGCCCGGCAGCTGGCTCTTCATGGCGCCGAGCTTCATCGTGTTGGATCGTGGCTCCAGCACCGCCAGGATGCGGCGGCTGCCGATGCGCCGGCGCAGGCCGGATACCGTGGTGGCAATGGCGGTAGGGTGATGGGCGAAGTCGTCATAGACCGTCACGCCGCGCGCCGTGCCACGCGCTTCCAGCCGGCGCTTGACGCCGGCAAAGCGGGAGAGCGCGCTGGCGGCACTGGCCGGCGTGATGCCGACGTGGCGAGCCGCCGCCATGGCGGCCAGGGCATTCATCCGGTTGTGCTGGCCGGCCAGAGGCAGCACGCAATCGGCCACCTCCTCGCCATCAAGCGAGAAGCGGACATGATCGCGGCCGTCATCCTCGGCGACCTGCCAGCCGCCCGTGCCGCCGAAGCGCTCAAGCTCGCTCCAGCAGCCACGGCTGATGACCCGGTCGAGGCTGGCTTCGGCGCCGTAGGCGATGATCCGGCCCTGGCCCGGAACGGTACGGACCAGATGGTGGAACTGGGTTTCGATGGCGGCGAGATCGGGGAAAATGTCGGCGTGGTCGTATTCGAGGTTGTTGAGGATCACCGTGCGCGGGCGGTAGTGCACGAACTTGCTGCGCTTGTCGCAGAACGCTGTGTCGTATTCGTCCGCCTCGACCACGAAGAAAGGGGTGTCGGTCAGACGCGCCGAGATCCCGAAATTGCTGGCCACGCCGCCGATCAGGAAGCCCGGGTTCATGCCGCAGTCTTCGAGGATCCAGGCCAGCAGCGAGCTGGTGGTGGTCTTGCCGTGAGTGCCGGCGACTGCCAGCACCCACTTGCCCTGCAGGATGTTGTCGGCCAGCCACTGCGGGCCGGAGGTGTAAGGCAGACCCTTGTCCAGGATCGCTTCGAGCAGCGGGTTGCCACGCGAGACGGCGTTGCCGACGACGAACAGGTCGGGCTGCATGGCGAGCTGATCCGGCGAGTAGCCCTCGATCAGCGCGATGCCCTGTTCGACAAGCTGCGTGCTCATCGGTGGATAGACATTTGCATCGCAACCGGTGACGGTATGGCCCGCCTGCCGTGCCAGCAGGGCGATGCCGCCCATGAAGGTGCCGCAGATGCCAAGGATGTGGATGTGCATGGTTGGGCGCGTGTCCGGCGTGTGTAGAATGGGCCTGATTCTACCGCCTGCGAGCCATCATGCCTGCCCGCCCGAATACGACCGACAGTGTTCTCGGTGATCTGCGCCGCAGTATTGCGGCCCATGCTGCCCGGCTGATCGCCGAAGAAGGTATCGAGGACTACGCCTTTGCCAAGCGCAAGGCGGCCCGGCAGCTGGGGGTGCCCGAGAAAGACCTGCCCAGCAACGCCGAGGTGGAGGAGGCGCTGCGCGAGTGGCGATCCCTGTTCAGTGACGAAACGGATCTGGAGCGGCTCGAGCAGATGCGCGCGGCTGCGCTGGTCGTGCTGCGGCTGCTGGCGCCGTTCCGGCCTTACGTGACCGGCGCCGTCATCGACGGACTGGTCGATGCCTTCTCAGAAGTCGAGATCGACGTCTATGCCGACAGCGCAAAGGATGTCGAGATCTTCCTGCTCGGACGCGACGTACCCTACGAGCACAAGGAAGTGCGCAGCACCGGCTTCGAGGCGCCGGAGGCGATTCTCGTCTTCGAATGCGATGAGGTGCCGGTCAAGGTTTATGTGCACAACCATGTTGCCGAGCGGACGCCGCGCAGGCATCACAACGGCACGGTCCAGGAGCGCTTGCGGCTGGAAGGCTTCGAAAGCCTGCTCGGAATGAGGACGCATGCCACGCAGGCCTGAGTGGCTGGTCTCGATCGCGGCAGGCGTGGCCGTGCTGACCGGGGCGCTGTGGTGGTTTGCCGCCCGCCCGGCGGGGCCGGATCCTGCCGTTACCCGACTGCTGGGCGAGCGGATGAGCGATCTTTCCGGTCGCGAGGCAACGCTTGCTCCCTGGCGCGGCCACTACCTGCTGGTGAATTTCTGGGCGAGCTGGTGTGCGCCCTGCCGGGAGGAAATGCCGCTGCTTGATGCGTTTGCCGGCGGGAATCCGCCGGATGGCGTGCGCGTGTTGGGAATCGCCTGGGATTCGGCCGAAAATGTCGCCAGCTACCTGAAACAGTCGCCGGTTTCCTATCCGGTCCTGATCTCCGGCAGCCGGACCTCCGCCCTGATGGATGCGCTCGGCAATACGTCCCGCGGCCTGCCTTTCAGTGTCCTGATCAGTCCCGATGGACGCCTGCTGGCAAGGCATGCCGGGGCGATGACGCGGGAAATGCTCGTTGCGTGGTTGCAAGACCATTCCCTACCGAATGGTGCGAACGTGAAGTGAAAGATGGACAACGTGCAGCGAATTGCGGCAAACTCGCGGCCATGAACAAAAGCTCGACCAGCAAGACAAAGCAGGCGGGGAAGGCCCGCAAGGCTGAATCTGCGGCCTACCGGGCACGGATTCTAGTCCTGCACGGCCCGAATCTGAACATGCTCGGTGTGCGTGAGCCCGGCGTCTATGGGCATACCACGCTCGCCGACATCCATCGGGCCATGGAAGATCGTGCCAAGGCATCAGGTGCCCTGCTCGAATCCTTCCAGAGCAACCATGAAGGCGAACTCATCGATCGTCTGCATGCGGCCTATACCGAAGGCGTCGATTTCATCATCATCAATCCCGCCGGTCTCGGTCATACCAGCGTTTCGCTGCGCGATGCGCTGGCGGCTGTCGCAATCCCGTTCGTTGAAGTGCATCTGTCGAACGTGCATGCCCGCGAGCCTTTCCGCCATCACACCTACACCTCGTCCATCGCGGTTGGCGTGATTTGCGGTCTTGGCGCCGAGGGCTATCAGTACGCCGTCGATTTTGCGCTCAACAAGCTGCTGGCGGGCTGAACATCATTTGCTGGCGCGGCCGCAAGCCGCGCCATTTTCATTTTTGGAGTGAGCCATGGATCTCAGGAAACTCAAGAAACTCATCGACCTCGTGGAAGAGTCCGGCATTGCCGAACTCGAAGTCACCGAAGGCGAGGAGAAAGTACGCATCGCCAAGCACACCGCAGCGAGCGCCCAGATGAGCTATGTCACCCAGCTGCCCAGCGCTCCGGCAGCCGCTCCTGCTCCGGCTGCGGCCGCTCCCGTCGCCGCTGCGGCGCCGGCAGCGCCTGCCCAGCCCGAAGGCAATGTCGTCAAGTCCCCGATGGTGGGTACCTTCTACCGCTCTTCGGCGCCGGGTGCCAAGCCCTTTGCTGAAGTGGGCCAGAGCGTCAACGTCGGCGAAACCCTGTGCCTCATCGAGGCCATGAAGCTGATGAACGAGATCGAGTCGGACGCCTCCGGTGTCATCAAGGCAATCCTGGTCGAGAACGGCCAGCCGGTCGAATTCGGTCAGCCGCTGTTCATCATTGGCTAATAGGAGGATGGGGCGTCGTGAGACGTGAGTCGGAAAAATCAGCAGTCGGCACCGACGACTGGAAACTGAGCCGACTCCCCACTCCCTACTCCCCACAAAGACATGTTCGACAAGATCCTGATTGCTAACCGCGGCGAAATTGCGCTGCGTGTACTGCGGGCCTGCCGGGAACTGGGCATCCGTACCGTTGCGGTGCATTCCGAGGCGGACGCCGAAGCCAAGTATGTGAAGCTGGCGGACGAATCGGTCTGTATCGGCCCGGCGGCTTCGGCCCAGTCCTACCTCAATGTGCCGCGCATCATTGCCGCAGCCGAAGTCACCGATGCGGAAGCGATTCACCCCGGTTATGGCTTCCTATCGGAAAACGCCGACTTTGCCGAGCGTGTGGAGTCTTCCGGTTTCGTGTTCATCGGGCCGCGCCCCGAAACCATCCGCCTGATGGGCGACAAGGTTTCTGCCAAGGCCGCGATGATCGAGGCCGGCGTGCCCTGCGTGCCGGGCTCCGGCGGCGCGCTGCCTGACGACCCCAAGGAAATCGTCAAGATTGCGCGCGCCATCGGCTATCCGGTGATCATCAAGGCGTCCGGCGGCGGCGGTGGTCGTGGCATGCGCGTGGTGCATGCCGAAGGCGCCCTGCTGACGGCGGTGACGACGACTCGTACCGAAGCCGGTGCCGCGTTCGGCAATCCGACGGTGTACATGGAAAAGTTCCTCGAGAACCCGCGGCACATCGAGATCCAGGTGCTGGCCGACCAGCATGGTCATGCGATCTATCTGGGCGAGCGCGACTGCTCGATGCAGCGTCGTCACCAGAAGGTGATCGAGGAAGCGCCGGCGCCGGGCATCGACCGCAAGGCCATCGCCCGGGTAGGCGAAGCCTGTGTGGCCGCCTGCAAGCGCATCAACTACCGTGGTGCGGGCACCTTCGAGTTCCTCTATGAAAACGGCGAATTCTTCTTCATCGAGATGAACACCCGCGTCCAGGTGGAGCATCCCGTCACCGAACTGATCACCGGCATCGACATCGTGCAGGAGCAGATCCGCGTGGCAGCCGGAGAGAAGCTGCGCTACACGCAGAAGGACGTCCAGCTGAGGGGTCATGCCATCGAATGCCGGGTGAATGCGGAAGACCCCTTCAAGTTCATTCCCTCGCCGGGCAAGATCCACCAGTGGCACACGCCGGGCGGCCCGGGCATCCGCGTCGATTCGCACGTGTACGCGGGCTATACCGTGCCGCCGCATTACGACTCGATGATCGGCAAGGTCATCGCCTATGGCGACACGCGTGAGCAGGCCATCCGCCGGTTGCGTATTGCCCTGTCCGAAATGGTGGTCGACGGCATCAAGACCAATATCCCGCTGCATCAGGAAATGCTCACCGACACGCATTTCCTGCAGGGTGGCACCAGCATCCACTACCTCGAGAAGAAGCTCGCGGGCAACACCTGAAGGTTCCGAAGCATGTGGTATTCCGTCTCCCTCAAGGCTGCGGCAGAGCAGGCCGAGGCCCTTTCCGAAGCCCTGATGGAGGCGGGCGCGCTTTCCGTCTCCATCGAGGATGCCGATGCGGGTACCGATCGCGAAACGCCGCAGTTCGGTGAGCCGGGCAGTGTCAATGAGCGCCTCTGGGATCAGAGCGTGGTCATCGCGCTGTTCGACGAAAACGCAGACATTCCGGCCTTGCTGGCCGAGGCGGTGGCGGCGGTCGGTCTCGACGCGATGCCTGATTTTTCGGTCGAGGAAGTCGCCGAGCAGAACTGGGTACAGCTCACCCAGGCGCAGTTCGATCCGATCCGCATCACCGATCGCCTCTGGATCGTGCCGTCCTGGCATCAGTCGCCTGACGCCTCCGCCATCAATATCGAAATGGATCCGGGCATGGCCTTCGGGACCGGCTCGCATCCGACGACCCGTCTCTGCCTGCAATGGCTGTGTGAGGTGGTGACTCCTGACGTGAGCGTGCTGGACTACGGCTGTGGCTCCGGCATCCTCGGGATTGCCGCTGCAAAGCTCGGCGCAGGGAGCGTGACCGGTTGCGATATCGATCCGCACGCTGTCGAAGCCAGCCATGCCAATGCCGAACGCAACGGCGTGAGCAATGCCACATGGCAGAATAGCGCCCGTCATATTCAGGGTGAATTCGATCTCGTGGTGGCCAATATCCTGACCAATCCGCTTTGCGTGCTGGCGCCCGGCATCGCCGCCAAGGTGAAGCCGGGAGGCCGGCTGGCGCTCTCCGGCGTGCTGGCAACCCAGGCCAGGCAGGTCATCGATGCCTATTCGCCCTATATCGCGCTGCAGGTCGGCGCAGAGCATGACGGCTGGATACGCCTGGAGGGTCAGCGCGCATGCTGACCACGCGCTGTCCGCATTGCAGCACGGTGTTCCGGATTCGTCCGGAGCAGTTGTCCGTGCGCGGCGGGCGTGTGCGTTGCGGCCATTGCCAGCAGGCCTTCTCGGCGCTGTCCCATCTGGAGGAGATGGAGGATGAGGCGGGGCTGCCGCCCAATCCCGTTCCCCCTGTTTCGCCCTCTGTCGCAGCACCGACCCGGGCTGCGGCGCCCGCAGTTGCCGCGCCGGTCGCGCAGCCTGTCCGCCTGGCTGCTCCGCCCCGGCCCGTTCCGGATGCCCCGGTCACGTCCGTGCCGGCTGCGCCTGCTTCGGTCCTTGCGCCAGCGGTTCAGGACGATCCTCTGCAGATCACGATTGATGCCCTGCCGGCATCCTTCTCTGCCGATGGCGAGCTGGACTTCGATCTGAGTGGCCTGGAAGGCGAGGGCTTCAGTGCCGACCCCGTTCCGCCTGCCGAGCCGGTGGAGCCGGTCATTTCGATCGATCGTCTGCCGAAGGACGTATCGGACGAGGGCAAGGCCGCGGAGGACGGCAAACCCTTGGCGGCCGAAATGGCGGCTGCCGGCGAGCCGAAATATGAATCGCGCATCGCCCGCGAGCTTGGCATCCGGGCCTACGATCCCGAGGCTGACCAGAGCTTCGGTCAGACCGTGATGCTCGAGGAACCTCTCGATCTGACCCGGATGGACGCCGACGAGCCCGGGCCCGGCGCAGCATCGCTGTTTGACGAGCATGAGCGCCAGGAGCACCAGGCCGGCCGGAATCTGGTCGAAGACCGGCGCAGCGGGCATGGCAAGTGGAAGTGGATACTGGGCTGCGTGCTGCTGGCGCTGGTTGCACTGTTTCAGCTGGCCTATGTGTTCCGGACGGAACTCGCGCGCGAGATGCCCAACCTGCGTCCGGAGCTTGAAGAAGCCTGCGCGCTGCTGGCCTGTACCGTGCCCTATCCGCAGGAGGCCACCAACGAGAAGATCAAGATCGAGAGCAGCGAGTTCTTTGCCGACTCGGGCGGCGCCGGTCGTTATCGCCTGGTGGCGACCATCGCCAATCATGTGCCCTATCCCCAGGCCTGGCCGTCCCTCGAGCTCACGATTACCGACCGTTTCGACATCGCGGTGGCGCGCCGGGTTCTCGCCCCGGCCGAATGGTTGCCCGAAGCCAATCGCAATCAACCCGCTTTCGAGGCGCACAGCGATGTCACCGCCAATATCTCGCTGGATCTCGACAAGCTCAGCGCCCAGGGCTACCGGCTCTACGTGTTCTATCCCTGATGCGCTCAGGGTTGGACCGGCGCCGATACTCCGCTAGCATGGCAAGGCTGTGCCCCCGGGCGCGGAACCCCATTCAACGGAGAAAAACATGAGCACTGTTACGCTTGGCGGTAACCCGATCGATGTGGCGGGCGTATTCCCCGCAGCCGGCGCCGCTGCCGCCGATTTCAAGCTGGTCGCTGCCGACCTGTCCGAAGCCACGCTGGCAAGCTATGCCGGTCAGCGCAAGGTCCTGAACATCGTTCCCAGCCTGGATACCGGCGTCTGTGCCGCATCCACCCGCAAATTCAATGAGAAGGCTTCGAGCCTGGCCAACACCGTGGTGCTGGTGATCTCTGCCGACCTGCCGTTCGCCGCCAAGCGTTTCTGCGAAGTGGAGGGGCTGGCCAACGTGAAGACCCTTTCGACCTTCCGTGACAGCGGCTTCAAGAAGGCCTACGGCGTCGACATTACCTCTGGCCCGCTTGCAGGCCTGACCGCGCGCGCGGTGGTGGTGCTGGACGAGTCCAACAAGGTCCTGTTCTCGCAACTGGTGCCGGAAATCAAGGAAGAGCCGGACTACGCTGCCGCGCTGGCCGTGCTGTAAAGGCATTTGCTGCACAATGGAAAACGGCCGCTGATGCGGCAATGCCGCTCAGTTAAGCAAAGGCCCCTCGGGGCCTTTGCTATTTGTACAGTACAGGCTGTGCAACTG
>NZ_JBDIVF010000013.1:0-78598 GCF_039631355.1 Uliginosibacterium paludis
CTCCCGACTCCCGACTCCCGACTCCCGACTCCCGACTCCCGACTCCCGACTCCCGACTCCCGACTCCCGACTCCCGATGAACTGCCGCCCCGCCTGCGCTGCCTGCTGCATTGCGCCCTCGATCTCCAGCCCGATTCCCGGCATGCCCGGCGGCAAGCCGGCGGGGGTGGCCTGCGTGCAGCTCGACGAGGCGCTGGGCTGCCGGATTTTCGGCCGGCCGGAGCGTCCGGCGGTGTGCGGCAGCCTGCAGCCGTCGGCCGAGATGTGCGGGGACTCGCGCGAGCAGGCGATCCGCTGGCTGACCCGGCTTGAGGAGGCCACCCGCTGAGCTGGCGGTGTGCGGGGAATGTCGTGCAATCCGGTTGAAGCTGCTGCAGGACTTGGAGGATTCAGTCATACAGACCGATGTATGTCAGAAATAAAGAATAAAATGCTGATGCGGGCCTGATTGTTGGTCTATGATCCGGTGCGTCGAAGAATTTCCGGAGTGATGTGCTGGATGTCGGGGAAAAAGGCGCCGGATTGTCGTCAGCCACCTGAGCGCGCCTTGCCGCCCGGCGTGCGGGCGGACGCTCGCCAGGAGGGTGGTCAGAGAGGCCGGGCCTGCAACACAATGCAGGTTGCGCGCAGGCCGCGCGGACTGACGCCTTCCGCTTCCCTCCCCGGAGAATTTCATGCACATGCTTGACCCGATTGATCTGGCCATCCTTCAGGCGCTTCAGGATGACGGCCGCATGACCAATGTGGCCCTCGCAAAACACGTCGGACTCAGCGCCACGCCCTGCCTCGAGCGGGTGAAGGCGCTGGAAGCCAAGGGCTATATCAGCGGCTATGCCGCCCGGCTGGCCGCGTCGGAACTCGGCCTGGGCCTGACCGTGTTCATCCAGATCCAGCTTGAGCGCACCTCGGAAGACGCCTTCCAGGCGTTTCGGGATGCGATCGAAAACATTCCGGAGCTGCAGTCCTGCCACATGGTCACGGGCGGCTTCGATTACCTGCTGAAGGTGCGCGTGCCCGACATGGACGCTTACCGCAGCTTTTTCGGTCAGGTGCTGGGCAAGGTGCCGGGCATCCGCGAAACCCACAGTTACCCAGTCATGGAAGAGATCAAGGACTCGTCCGCAATCAGCCTGGCGCATCTGCGCGAGGCCTGAGCGTCGTCGGGTCCTGCGTGCTTCCGCCATCCGGAAACCTGCCGCATGAACCCGACACTCCAGCACCTGCGCGCGCGCATCACCGAATACACGCGGCGCGACGAAGCCGCCTGCACTGCCGAACTGGCCGCTGCGCTGCAGGCCGCAGCGCCTGATCCGCAGGCGGTTGCCGCCCGGGCCCGCGAGCTGGTGCAGGCCGTGCGTGCCCAGCGCAGCGGCGCCAGCGGCGTCGATCACCTGATGCACGAGTTCTCGCTTTCGAGCGAGGAAGGGGTGGCGCTGATGTGCGTGGCCGAGGCGCTGCTGCGGATTCCGGATGCCGACACGGCCGACCGCCTGATCCGCGACAAGCTCAGCCGCGCCGACTGGCGCCAGCATCTGGGCCACAGCACCTCGCTTTTCGTGAATGCCGCGACCTGGGGCCTGATGATCACCGGCAAGCTGGTGGCGACCCGCAGCGAGGAAGCGCTCGGCAATGCCTTCGGCCAACTGGTGGCGCGCTGCGGCGAGCCGGTGATCCGCAAGGCCACCGCACTGGCCATGCAGCTGCTCGGGCGTCAGTTCGTGATGGGCGAGAACATTGCCGCCGCGCTCGAACGCAGCCGTGCCAATGCGGCGCGCGGTTACACCCATTCCTTCGACATGCTCGGCGAAGCCGCACTCACCGCGGCCGATGCGGACCGCTTCCTGCGCGACTACACCGACGCCATCCACGCCATCGGCCAGCACTCGGCCGGCGCGGGTCTGTATGCCGGGCCAGGTATTTCGGTGAAGCTCTCGGCCCTGCATCCGCGCTACACCCGCAGCCAGCAGGCGCGGGTAATGAATGAGCTGCTGCCCCGCCTCACACAGCTCGCGGTGCTGGCCAGAAGTTACGACATTGGCATCAATATCGATGCCGAGGAAGCGGACCGGCTGGACCTTTCGCTGGATCTGCTCACTGCGCTGATGCAGGCGCCCGAACTCTCCGGCTGGGGCGGGCTCGGCTTCGTGGTGCAGGCCTACCAGAAGCGGGCGCCTCGCGTGATCGACCATCTTGTGGCACTGGCCCGGGCGAGCGGGCGCGGGCTGATGATCCGGCTGGTCAAGGGTGCCTACTGGGACAGCGAGATCAAGCGTGCGCAGATCGACGGGCTAGACGATTACCCGGTCTTCACGCGCAAGCTGCATTCCGATCTCAGCTATCTCGCCTGTGCGGCCCGCATGCTCGATGCGGCGGAGGTGATCTATGCGCAGTTCGCCACCCACAACGCCCACACGCTGGCCGCGGTGGCCCGGCTCGCGCAGGATCGCGGCGTGAGTCACTACGAGTTCCAGTGCCTGCATGGCATGGGCGAACCGCTGTATGACAATGTGGTGAAGCCCGGCGAGGCCGGCGGTCGTTGCCGCATCTATGCGCCGGTGGGCAGCTATGAAACGCTGCTGCCCTATCTCGTCCGCCGCCTGCTCGAGAATGGCTCCAACAGTTCCTTCGTGAATCGCATCGTCGATGAGCGGGTGTCGATCGACAGCCTGGTTACCGACCCGCTGGCGCAGGTGCTCAGCGAAGGCGGCGACCGCCATCCCGGCATTCCGCTGCCGTCGGCACTCTACGGTCCGGAGCGGCCCAACTCGCGCGGTCTGGATCTGGCTGACGAAGCCGTGCTCGCCCGGCTCGACCAGCAACTGGCGCTGCTCGCGACCCGGCAGTGGGACGTGCGGCCGCTGATTGCGCAGGAGGCAGGTGCCGACGGCGCCGCGCGCGCGATCCTGAATCCGGCGCGTCATGAGGATTGCGCAGGCCGGGCGGCAGAGGCCACGCCGGCGCAGATCGCCGCGGCGCTCGACGCGGCAGCGGCGTTCGCGGCCGACTGGCATGCCACGCCGGTGGCGGCCAGGGCTGCGATGCTGCGTGAGGCGGCCCGGCGCCTCGAGGCGGAGGCCGTTCCGCTCATCAGCCTGTGCATCCGCGAGGCCGGCAAGACGCGCGCCAATGCGGTGGCCGAGCTGCGCGAAGCGGTCGATTTCTGCCGCTATTACGCCTGCCAGATCGAGCAGTACGGGCCGGCCGCCGAGGTGCCGGGGCCGATCGTGGCGATCAGCCCGTGGAACTTTCCGCTCGCCATTTTCATCGGGCAGATCAGTGCGGCCCTGGCTGCCGGCAGCCCGGTGCTGGCCAAGCCCGCCGAGCAGACGCCGCTGATGGCGGCTTTAGCCGTGCGCTGCCTGCATGAAGCCGGCGTGCCGCGCGCCGCGCTGCAACTGCTGCCCGGCGCTGGCGAGCAGGTGGGCGCTGCACTGGTGGCGGACCCGCGTGTGCGCGGCATCCTCTTTACCGGCTCGACCGAGGTCGCCCTGCAGATCCATCGCGTGGCGGCAGCGCAGCCGCAGCCGGTGCGGCTGATCGCGGAAACCGGCGGGCAGAACGCGATGGTCGTGGATTCCTCCGCGCACCTCGAACAGGTGGTGCAGGACGTGCTCGCTTCCGCCTTCGATTCCGCCGGCCAGCGCTGCTCCGCCTTGCGCCTGCTCTGCGTGCAGGAGGAAGTGGCCGAACGGCTCGAAACCATGCTGCGCGCCGCCATGCGCGAGCTCAGGCTCGGCGACCCCGCTGCGCTGTGCACCGATGTCGGTCCGGTCATCGACGCGGAAGCCCTTGCGCGGCTCCAGCGGCATGTCAATGGAATGCGCGAGGCCGGGCACGAGGTTTTCCAGCTGCCGCTGCCGGAAGGCTGCGCGCAGGGCTGCTTCATGCCGCCCACACTGATCCGCATTGCTTCGCCGGCCGATCTGGAAGGCGAAGTCTTCGGCCCGGTGGTGCATCTGCTGCGCTTTGCGCGGCGTCAGCTGGGGGCGCTGCTTGATCGCCTCAACGCGAGCGGCTACGGGCTTACCTTCGGGCTGCATACGCGCATCGACGAGACGGTGGATTTCGTGGTGCGCCGCATCCATGCCGGCAACGTGTACGTGAATCGGAACATGGTGGGCGCCGTCGTCGGCGTGCAGCCCTTTGGAGGCGAAGGGCGCTCCGGCACAGGCCCGAAAGCCGGTGGTCCGCTCTGCCTGGCACGCCTCACCGATGCGCCGGACATGCTGATGGCATCCACGGTGGAGGTGCCGGATGCCGCCGGCAGCTCCGTGGCGCTGGCCGAGCTTGTTGCCTGGGCCATGCAGCAGGGCAAGACAGCGCTGGCCGCGGTCTGCAGTGCGGAGGCCGCGCGCAGCCCGCTGGGCCGCGAACTGCAGCTGCCGGGCCCGACCGGTGAGCGCAACCGGCTGCGTTTCGCCCCACGGGGCAAGTTCTTCTGCGTCGCGGAGGATGAAGACGCGCTGCTGCTGCAGATTGCCGCCTTGCTCGCCACCGGCAACACGCCGGTGCTGCGTGACAGCGAACTCGCCCATGCGCTGCGCCAGCGCCTGCCCGCCGGCCTGCAGGAGTGCCTCGGTATGGCGCCGGAGCCGCTTTCGCTGCCGGATCTGGCCGGGGTGGTCTTCAGCGGTGCGCCGCTCGCAGCGCGGGAGCTCCGCATCCGTCTGGCGGCCCGCGAGGGCGCGATCCTGCCCTTCGTGACGCGTGCCGCCCAGGGCCGCTATCCGCTCTGGCGCCTCTTGCACGAGCGCGTGCTCAGCCTCAACACCACGGCGGCGGGCGGCAATACCAGCCTCATGATGCTGGGCGGCTGAGGCGGCAGGCGAGGCGCCAGCGCCCGCCGGAGGTCACCCGTCGTGTGGCCTGTCACATGGGCGGCAGGACGCGGCACGTATAATCGGAAACCCCAACCTCTTTCCGGCCTGATACATGGACCTCCTGCTGCTCGTCAAAGCCGCCATCCTCGGCGTCATCGAAGGCCTGACCGAATTCCTGCCCATCTCCTCCACCGGCCACCTGATCCTGGGCAGTGCGCTGCTGGATTTCACCGGCGACCGGGCGAAGCTCTTCCTGATCGTGATCCAGTCCGCGGCGATCCTCGCCGTGGTGTGGGAGTTCCGCCAGAAGATCGCACATGCGCTGCTCAATGCCACCCGCGAGCGCAGCGCGCTGCAACTGTTCATCAACGTGGCCATCGCCTTCCTGCCGCTGGCGGTGCTGGGCCTGATCTTCGGCAAGTGGCTCAAGGCGCATCTCTTCAATCCGCCGGTCGTGGCGACCAGCTTCATCATCGGCGGCCTGATCATCCTGTGGGCCGAGAAGCGTCAGAACCATGTGCGGGTCGAAACCATGGAGCAGATGGGCTGGAAGGACGGTCTCAAGGTCGGCATCGCGCAGGCTTTCGCGCTGATTCCGGGCACTTCGCGCAGTGGCTCGACCATCATCGGCGGCATGCTCTTCGGCCTGTCACGCAAGGCGGCGACCGAATTCACCTTCTTCCTCGCCATCCCGACCCTCGGCGTCGCGTCGATCTACGAGCTCTACAAGGAGCGCGCGCTGCTCTCCGCCGACGATATCGGCATGTGGGCGGTGGGCATGCTGAGTTCCTTCATCTCGGCCTTCTTCGTGGTGCGCTGGCTGATCCGTTTCGTTTCCACCCACAGCTTCCGCGTGTTTGCCTGGTACCGCATCGCCTTCGGCCTGATCGTGCTGCTGACCTGGCAGCTCGGGCTGGTGCACTGGGTGGACGTCTGAGCGCCGGCGCCTGATCCCGCAGGGCGGGGCCACCGTCCTGCGTTCTCCGTTGTCATTTTCACGACAGCTTCGCGCCTGATGTGCCGTCATGCGTGAAGCACTCCATGCGCTGCCGCATGGCCCTGCTAGCATTCGCGTCTTTAAGATTTTTAACAAAAAAAGAGGCGAAAAATCATGTGGGGAATCTTGCGTCTGTGCCTGGCGGTCATGGTCAGCATCGTGCTGGCAGCCTGTGGTGGCGGGGGAGGCGGTGGCGGCAGCAGTGGCGGGCAGGCGGATTCGAACAAGTCGTCCGGTGACTTCACGCTGTCGGCCAGCTCGCTGAGTTTTACTGCAGCCAATGCGGCCAGTCTGGTTGCAAGCCAGATGGTGTCCATGAGCAACATCGGCAGCAGCGTGGCCAATGTCGTGGTGCTGATTCCGCAGGAGGCCGCCTCCTGGCTGTCGGTGACGGTTGCGCCCGGCGCAAGCTATGCCACGGTAACGGTGAAACCTGCCGGACTCAGCGCCGGCACGCGCAGTACGACCGTGCGTGTGTCGAGCACCGACGCGGCTTACAACACCCTGGTGTCGAAGGACGTCACGGTGACCCTCACGGTGGGCAGCACCGCTTCCTCGTCGTCCAGTTCGTCGGTGCCGGCCATCGTGGCCTGGAACAGCTATGACGGCACGATGGATCCTGCCAGTTATGGCGCCCTGCATCTGGCGGGCGGCCGCCTCGGCAGTTTCACGCAGATCGATGGATCGATTGCTGACACGCTGCCGGCCTCGGCCAGCAGTTCGAGCGTCAGCAGCTCCAGCAGCACGAGCAGTTCAGCTTCGAGCTCCAGCTCCAGCGCCAGCACCGCGTATTTCATGGACTACATGACGATCAATGGCGACGGCACGCTGCGCCTCGATTCCAGCGTTGCGGCGCTGAATCGCAGCCTGATCCGGGGCGTCAACAGCAGCGTCCAGAATCCGACCTATCCCCGCAGCCTGACTTTCCTGGCGCGCGTGCTGCCGGTGGCGGGCACGACCTATGACGTCAATACACGGCTGGCCGAATTCGAGCTGGCGTTCGGCAGCAGCCGGGTGGTGCTGGTGCTGCGTGGGGACGCCAACAGCGGTAACGTCCGCCTGCAGACCCCACAGAACGGCGGCAGCGATCTGGTAGCGCAGCTCGACATGAGCCAGCCGCACATCTTCCAGGTCACGGTTGCGCTGACCGATGCGAGCTCCGGCACCATCAATGTTTATGCCGATGGCAATCCGGTGCCCATCATCGGGCCCTTCACGAGCAGTGCGCTGTATCCCACGTATGTTGTGGGCCAGGACCACATCCAGTTCGGTGACAACCGCAACGTGGCTTTCCGCAGCGATCTGGACTGGATGATCTGGACCGACACCGGTGCCTGGACGCCTGCCCAGATGAAGGGCAAGCTGCCCAGCGGACTGGGTGTAACGACCGGCTACTGATCACGCCGTCCGATCAAAACCGGAAGGGCGCGGCGCGAGTCGCGCCCTTTTTCTTTGGGGCCTGCGCGGCTTCGCGGCAGAATGCAGTCCTGTACCTTCTTCTGGTGTGGCGATGATTCTCTACCTTCATGGTTTCCGTTCCGGTCCGCAATCCCAGAAGGTGCGTTCGCTTGCCGATCGCCTGGCCTCTCGCGGGCTGGGCGAGCAGCTCTGGTGCGAGCAGCTCTCGCCGGTTCCCTTTGAAGCCATCGCCCAGGCCGAAGCGCAGATTGCCCGCTGCGCCGAGCCGCCCACGCTGGTCGGCAGTTCGCTGGGCGGTTTCTATGTAACCTGGCTGGCGCAGCGCCATGGTCTGCGCGCGGTGGCGATCAATCCCTTCGTGCCGCATGCGGCCTTCGACCAGAGCCTCTTCATCGGCGAGCACGAGATGATCTACAGCGGCGAGCGCTTCCGTTTTACCGAGGCGCATGCGATGCAGGTCGCCGCGCTGGAAGTCACGCGCATCAGCCGGCCTGAAAACGTCTGGCTGCTGGCCGAGGAAGGCGATGAGGTGCTCGATTGCCGGGTGGCGGTGGCGCGCTATGCCGGCTGCCGCCAGACCGTGTTGCCGGGGGGCGATCACAGCTTCACTCGCTGGGACGATTACCTCGACGAGGTGATCGCGTTCGCCGGCTTGGCCTGAATGCCGCCTGCCGGCCCGTGCAACCTTGTCGGCTGCGCGTGGTCCGAGCGTGCTCCTGACCGGCCACGGCTATAATCGCCGGTCGCAAACCCTGCCATCCGGATCCCATGAATGTGCTGTTTGAAGAGGACGGGTCTTTCAAGACCGGTACGATCCTCGCTGATAACGATTCCTCGCTGCAGGTAGAGACCTCCACCGGCAAGCGCGTGAAGCTCAAGTCCGCCAATGTGCTGCTGCGCTTCAACGCACCCGCCGCCGGCGAGTTGCTGCCCAAAGCCGAGGCCGAAGCGGCCGGCATGGAAACCGATTTCCTGTGGGAAATGTGCGGAGAGGATGAATTCGCCTTCGCCGAGTTCGCCGCCGATTACTTCGGCCACACGCCCTCGGCCGTCGAGGCGAGCGCCGTGCTGGTGAAGCTCTTCGCCTCGCCCATCCACTTCCATCGCAAGGGCCGCGGCCGCTTCCGCAAGGCGCCGCCCGAGATCCTGGCCGCCGCGCTGGCCGGCGCCGAGAAGAAGCGCCTGCAGGCCGAGCAGGTCGAGCGCATGAAAACCGAATTGCTGGGCGGCACGCTGCCGGCCGAATTCGTGCCGGTGCTGCAGCAGCTGCTCTACAAGCCGGACCGCAACCGGCTCGAAACCAAGGCACTCGAAGCCGCGTCCGAAGAGAGCGGCCAGTCGGTGCCGCGCCTGATGCTCAAGGCGGGCGCGATCCGCAGCACGCACGAGCTGCATCTGGGCCGCTTCCTGTTCGAGTATTTCCCGGAAGGCACTGCCTTCCCCGATCTGGTGGCGCCGCCGCTGCCCGAAGACCTGCCGCTGGCGCAGGTCGAAGCCTTCTCGATCGATGACGCCACCACCACCGAGATCGACGATGCCTTCTCGCTGGTGGCGCGCGAGGGCGGCGGCTGGACGGTCGGCATCCACATCGCGGCCCCCGGCCTGGGCATCCGCCCCGGTTGCCCGATTGATGCGGTAGCGAGAAAGCGCCTTTCCACCGTCTACATGCCGGGCAACAAGATCACCATGCTGCCCGACGGCATCGTCGAAGCCTACACGCTGGGCGCCGGTCAGGCCCGCCCGGCGCTGTCGCTGTATGTGTCGCTCAATGCGGATTACAGCATCGCCGGCATGGAAAGCCGCATCGAGCGCGTGCCGGTCGCGGCCAATCTGCGTCATCACGACATCGAGCCGGTGTTCAATGACGAGACCCTGCTTTCCGGCCTGCCGGATGCGCCCTGGATGCGCGAGCTGAAGGTGCTGTGGGAATTCGCGACGGTGCTCGAAGCCGGTCGCGGCAAGCCTTCCAGCAACCAGAACATGATGGACTTCAACTACTACGTCGACTGGTCGCGCGAAACGCCGGACGGGCCGGGCCATGTCACGATCGAGCAGCGCCGCCGCGGCTCGCCGCTCGACAAGCTGGTCGCCGAGCTGATGATCCTGGCCAACTCCAGCTGGGGCAAGCTGCTGCATGAAGCCGGCCTGCCGGCGATCTACCGCATCCAGGCCGGTGGCCGCGTGCGCATGAGCACCGCAGCCGGCCCGCACGAAGGGCTGGGCGTGGACAACTACGCCTGGAGCTCCAGCCCGCTGCGCCGCTATGTGGACCTCTGCAACCAGTGGCAGCTGATCGCCCATCTGCGCGGTGACGCTGCGCCCTTCGCTCCGGGCTCGGCCGAGCTGGGCGCGGCGATGAATGATTTCGACGTGACCTACAACGCCTACAACGACTTCCAGCGCGGCATGGAGCGCTACTGGTGCCTGCGCTGGCTGCGTCAGGAAGGCGTGAAGGACACCCCGGCCAAGGTGCTGCGCGAGAACATCACCCGCCTGGAGGCGGTGCCTTTCGTGTTCAAGCTGCATTCGCTGCCGGCAGGGGTGAATTCGAACGAGCGGATCCAGATCGGCATCGAGAAGGTGGACCTGATCGATGTGGATCTGCGCGGCAAGTATCTCGCTACCCTGGCGCCGCTGAGTACGAGCGAAGACGGGACGGGTGGCGAGGAAGAAGAAACGCCGCTCGCGTAGAATCGAGTCGCCATGTCTGCCCGTCAAACTCCCAAGCCCGCTTCGTCCCGACCTGCTTCCGGCAAGCCTGCGGCGCCCGCTGCCGCAGCGCCCGCCACCGAGCGGGTCGACGCGCCCAGGGCACCGGCCAAGCGCCCCTCGGGTCGCAAGGTCCGCCTCGGCCCGGCCGTGTCCACCCGCCTGTGGGTGCGTCATGCGCTGACGGCCGGGGTGGTGATTTCACTGGCCGCGCACGCCTTCGTGCTCTCGCTCAGCTTCACCGTGCCGGAAGGCGGCGTGAAGAAAGCGGAAGACAAGGGGCTGAAGGTCGTTCTGGTGAATGCGCGGCACAAGAAGGCGCCGCATGATGCGCAGGCGCTCGCCCAGGCCAATCTCGACGGCGGCGGGGATCAGAGCGACCAGAAACACATGACCAGCTCGCCGCTGCCGCCGCAGGAAAGCTCGCGTGACGGTGATGCGCTGGTCGAGCGCAGCCAGCGTGTGCGCGACCTCGAAGCGCGTCAGCGCGAACTGCTCGCCGTGGCACAGGGCAGCAAGAACAAGGTCGCCGCCGAGCGCCAGACCCAGAGCGCCGAGAAGCCGGTCGAAGCGCCGGCCGAGCGCGGTCTCGACATCAACTCCGCGCGGGCCATCGCGCGTCAGGAAGCCATCGTTGAACGCATGGTGACCGATTACGCCGCCCGCCCGCGCAAGGGCATTGCCGGGCCGCGCACCAAGGAATACAAGCTGGCACTCTATGCCGAAGCCTGGCGCGAGAAAGTCCAGCGCATCGGCGAACTGAACTTCCCGCGCGACGCCAAGGGCGCGCTCTACGGCAGCGCCCAGGTGAGTGTCGAGATCAAGCCTGATGGCACACTGGCCGCGCTGGACATCACCCGGCCCAGCCCGAATCCGAAAATCAACGAAGCGGCGCTGAACATCATCCGCCGCTCGGCGCCCTTCGCCCGGATCCCGGACGAGGTCCGCAAGGACTACGACATCATCGTGATCGTGCGCACCATGAACTTCACCCGCGAGGAAATCGGGCTCGGCAACTGAGGCCCGCATCCTGCGGCACCGCAAGGATTTTTCCGGTCATGAACCTGCCGCGTCTTCTTTCCGTCATCGGCCTGTCGGCGCTGCTGGGTGCGCCGGCCCTGGCCCAGACCGATCCGGCCGCCGCCACGCCTGAAAACCCCCGCACGGCCTACATCACCATGCGCACCGATGTGCGCGCGCTCCAGCTCTATCGCGAAGCCTGCCTGCAGCAGATCGCGGCGGTGGCGCGCGATGCGCTGCCGCGTGATGCCGAAGGCCGCGTACCGCCGGGGCACATGCTGCTTTCGCTGGAAATCGCCGAAGACGGTCGCCTGGTTTCCGCCGAAGTGCTGCAGCCAGCCAGCAGCCGTCAGCTCACCGCCTCGGCGCTCGATGCGGTGCGTCGTGCCGCGCCCTTCCCGCCGCTGTCGACTGCGCTCCGCCGCGAGTTCGACCGCGTCGTGCTGACCCTGCCGCTCGACTTCGGCCGTTGAGCGAGGCGGCTGCCGTGGTACGCGGGCAGCCCGCTCTGGAAGGATTGCGCAGCCAGGCCGCGGCGGCGGTGGTCGCCCTGCACGCCGCAGCACTGCAACTGGGCCTCACCCCGCGCGCCGATAGCCCCGACTGGTGGGCCGCCAACCTGCTCGATTCCGCCACCCGCTGGTGCGTACCGGTTTTCGTGATGATCAGCGGCGCCTTGCTGCTGGGCCGCGCCGATCCGCCGGCAGACTTCCTGCGCCGGCGCCTTGGCCGGCTCCTGCCGCTCCTGCTCGTCTGGAGTCTGCTCTATCTGGGCCTGCAGGCCCTGACCACGCCGGGCTGGCAGCCGGCCCATGCCTGGCAAGCCTTCCTGCGCGGCACGCCCTGGTACCACCTCTGGTATCTCTGCATGCTGCCGGGGCTCTATCTGCTGATGCCGCTGCTGCAGCGGCTGCTGACCGGGTTTTCGGGCTGGAAGCTGCCGCTCGTGGCGATCCTGCTGCTCAGCCTCATCAGCTGGATGCTGCCGCCTGCCGCTTCGGCCTGGTGGCGCGCGCCGGCTTTCCTGGCGCCCTGCGTCGCGGGCCTCCTGCTGCAGCGCGCCTGGCTGGCGCATGAGCCGGTCCGCCGGCTGAGCACTGCGCTGGCCTGGCCGGTGTTCGGACTGACGACTGCGGGCATCGCGCTGATGGCGGCCCGTGGCGACAGTGCTGTCGCCTATGACTACGCCAATCCGCTGGTCCTGCTGCAGGCCGCGGCAGTATTCCTGCAGGGGCTTGGCGGCACGGGCCGGTGGCGGCAGAAGCTGGCGCCCTTGAGTCTGGGGATCTATCTGATCCATCCGGCCATCCTGCTGGCGCTCACGCCCTGGCTGGGCGGCGGCGGTGTCCTCCGCCTGCTGCCGCTGGCCCTGCTGACCTTCGCCCTGTCGGCGCTGCTGACCGCAGGTCTCCTCCGCCTGCCAGGCAGTCGTCGCTGGCTGGCCTGAACACCCTCTGCGGCAGATCAAAAAACCCTGCTCGCGCCTTCAAGCCCGGCCCGGTGTGGACGTAATCAAGGGTTCGGGCACCGTCGCTTGCGTGCCCGGCGATCAATACGGGGAATCAGATGAACTTGAGCATCACGCAACGCCTGCTCCTGCTGAGCGGCGCTTCGATCCTGGCTTTGCTGCTGGTCCTGGGGAGTGGCTACTTCGCCGCCCGCGCGCCGCAGCAGGGCATGGCCGTGCTGGAGGGCAACACGCTGCCCAGCGTGCATCTGCTCAGCGATATCGAGCGGGATGTGCTGAACGTGCGGCGCCTGATCATCGTGCACGCGCTCGAGCTCTATGACACCAAGAAGCGCGAGCACGAGGGGAGCATGAAGGAGGCCCGCAAGCGCATCGACGAGAACCTCGACCGCTACGAAAAGGAAATGGTCCGGGATGATCATGAACGCGAACTCGCCGGCAAGGTCCGTGAGCAGATCAAGGCTTACGACCGCTTCCTGGCCGAAGTGGCGTCGAAATCGAACGACTTCGATGTCGACGGCGCGCGCGAACTCATCACCACGACCGGCGTGCCGCTGGGCAATGCGATGTCGGTCGCGCTGGACGAGCTGCGCAAGTACAACGACGAGGAAGCCGACCAGCTGCACGCCGAAACCGAAACCGCAGTGAAGCGCTACGAGCGTCTGGCCTTTGTGGTGGGCGTGATTGCGGTGGTGCTGGTGTCGGTGCTGGGCTTTCTGCTGGTGCGCAGCATCCGCGAGTCTCTGCATGCGGTGCAGGACGCGGTCGAACACATCGAGCGCGAACGCGACTTCACGCGTCGGGTCAAGGTGCTGCAGCAGGATGAACTCGGCGCGATCGGCAATGCCTTCAACCGGCTGGTGGCCCGCATGCATGACAGCCTGGTCAGCATCAGCTCCGGTGCGCAGGCCCTGGCCGCCTCGGCTGGGCAGATGGCAGGCAGCTCGGAGCAGGTGGCCCGCAGTGCTGCCGGCCAGAGCGAAGCGGCGTCCAGCATGGCGGCGACCGTGGAGGAAATGACGGTCAGCATCAACCATGTGGCCGACCGCGCGCAGGATGCCAACGCCATGACCAGCTCGTCGAGCCACCTCGCGGCGAATGGCGAACTGGTGATCAGCCAGACGGTGC
This sequence comes from Uliginosibacterium paludis, assembly GCF_039631355.1. Lineage (NCBI taxonomy): Bacteria > Pseudomonadati > Pseudomonadota > Betaproteobacteria > Rhodocyclales > Zoogloeaceae > Uliginosibacterium > Uliginosibacterium paludis. The sequence goes on from NZ_JBDIVF010000013.1 coordinate 13,562, forward strand.
GGGACATCAACGACATCGCCGAATCGGTCAATCTCGCTTCCGGCCGTATCAACGAATTCGGCCAGCATGGCGAACGCATATCGAGCGTGGTCGCGGTGATCAAGGACGTGGCCGACCAGACCAATCTGCTCGCCCTCAATGCTGCCATCGAAGCCGCCCGTGCCGGCGAGCAGGGGCGTGGTTTTGCGGTGGTGGCCGACGAAGTGCGCAAGCTGGCCGAACGCACCGCGAATTCCACCGCCGAAATCTCGCAGAGCATCGAAGCGATGCGGGGCTGTGCCGAAGCCGCGGTTGAGTGCATGGAAGAAGCGGTGCGGCGCGTGGCGGTTGGCGTGTCCGGTGCCGAGGAAACCAATGTCGCGATCCAGCAGATCCGTGCCGGCAGCGAGCAGGCGGTGCAGCGGGTGGAAGACATCGCGCTCTCGATCCGCGAGCAGGGCTCGGCCACCAACTCGATTGCCGGTCAGGTCGAGCGCATTGCCCGCATCTCGGAAGAGAACAGCGCGGTGGCCAGCCAGAGTGCCGAAGCGGCGGTCGCCCTCGACCGGCTCGCCCGCCAGATGCACGACACGGTGGCGGTCTACCGCCTCTGAGTGCTCAGTCGCGCTCGACGCGAATGCCTTCGCGCGCTTCGAGCTGATCGAAATAGTCATCCAGCCGGCGGCCCGGCTGGTCGGGGAAGATGGCGTCCAGCAGCGTCAGCTCGCGGACGCGGTCGACCCGGAAATGGCGGAAGTCGTCGCGCAGCACGCACCAGGCAATCAGCGTCCAGGAGCGTCCCCAGAAAAACAGGCCCAGCGGCCAGAGCGTGCGCTCCGAGGCTTCGCCGTTTTCCTTCACATAGGCCACCCGTACCTGCTGGCGATGACGTGTCGCCAGGCGCAGGCTGCCCAGCCAGGGCGTGCTGCCACCGAGCGGCGGGCTGAAGATCTGGGCCGCGCGCACCTCGCGCAGCAGCGGTTCGGGCAGCACATTGCGGATTTTCGCCAGCGCGGCGGCGGCCGAGGCGCCCAGCTCGGTGTCCCCCCAGGCCTGCACCATGCGGCTGCCGATCAGCAGGGCTTCGAGCTCTTCGGTGCTGAACATCAGCGGCGGCACATCGAGCCGGTAGCGCAGCCGGTAACCCACGCCGGCCTCGCCCTCGATGGGGACACCGGAGAGCGTCAGATCATGGATGTCGCGATACAGCGTGCGCAGCGAAACCTGCAGTGCATCGGCCAGCCATTGCCCGGTCGCATGGCGCCGGCTGCGCAGCAGCTCGACCAGGCGGAAGAGGCGGTCAGCCCGGCGCATGCGGGGCTCCGGCGCCGCACAGCGAGATCCGCATCCTGAAATAGGGCAGCCCTTCCTTGTGAAAGCGTGGCCCTTCCTCATGCAGGCCGAAGCGGCGGTAGAAGGCCAGGGCCGATTCGCGCGCATCACACCAGAGGCTTCGGCAGCCGGCCTCGCGCAGCTGATCGAGCAAGTGGCGCAGCACGGCGCTGCCGATGCCGCGGCGCTGATACGCGGCTGCGGTTGCGAACTTGCGCAAGCGGGCCTCGTCGCCATCGATGAAAACCGATGCAACGGAGACCAGCGCTCCGTCGACATGGGCGCCGAAGTGCAGGCCGGCCTCGTCATCATCGAGCTTCATCGCTTCGAGGCTGGCCTCGGGCCAGAGTACCTGCCGGCGCAGGGCGAGCGACGATTGCCAGGGGATGCGGCGGATGTCCATGAGAAGGCGCTTACGGGAAGATCGGCTGGAACCCGCATGATGGCGGGCTGGCGCGCGGGCCGCAATCCACGGCCTGCCCGCCGGGCTGCTGCTGGCAGACGAGGTAGAGCGCCCGCTCCGGTGCGGCCGGCGCATGCAGGCAACCGGCCGCGATGCGCCGGCTCTGCTGCGGCAGCAGCATCTCGGCACCGAGCATCAGGCGGCCTGTCAGCAGCAGGATCCACTCCTCACCCTCATGTTGATGGGGTGGCAGGCTGGCGCCCGCCGCCATGTCCACCAGCGACCAGCGGCCGACCGGACGCGTCTCGACCAGTACGGCCATCCGCACGCCCGTCCAGGGCGTGGGCCGGAAGTCGATCTCGTCCGCCAGGCGGCTGAGCGGCAATGGCTTCATGCCCGGGGCGCGTGAAGACCGACCACATTGCCTTCGGTATCCGCAACAAGGGCGATGTGGCCGATTTCATCGCTGATCTTCATCGTCGGCATCACCAGCTTGCCGCCGGCCGCTTCGAGCCGGGCGAGCACCGGTGTCAGTGACGCACCGGCGTCGAGATAGATGCGTACGCCATCGGCATGCGGGCGGGCTTCCTTCATGAGCAGCACACAGCCCCGCACATGCTCGCGCTCGCCGGGCCAGATCGCCATGTCGGGGAAGGCGTCTTCGATCTTGAGGCGGATGCCGAGCAGGGTTTCGTAGAAACGGATGGCGCGATTGAAGTCGGTGGCGGGGATTTCGAACCAGGTAATGGCGTGCATGCTGTGCTCCCTGAGCGGTGGTTGGAGCACGCATGCTGCGCCGGGCCTGCTGACAGCGTGGTGTCAGCAGGCTTTGTCATCCTGCGCTCACTTCATGAGTCTGAGCGTCTGCGGCCCGGGGTCCAGCGTGGCGCGGATGCTGCCATCGGCTTCAGCCTGCCACTGGCGTGCGCCGCTGACCGTCTTCACCGCAAAGCCGGGCCGCAACTGCAGCGTGAGGGCCCGGGGCGCGTCGAGCTGCAGCGTCATCAGCGTGGCGTCACGCTCGCCCTCCAGACTCAGCGGCGTGTCCGACTCGATGCCGACCGGGCCGGCGAGCCGGGTCGTGTCGACGAGCGCGAAGCGCAGGCGGCCGGTCTGGCGGATGAAGCTGGCTGCCATGCCCTCGAGCGCCCAGTCCGCCGCCTCGACACGCCTGACCGCTTCGTCGGCGATCAGCACGATGTCGGTGCCAGCGCGCAGCGCATGGCCCTGACGGGTCTGGATCAGCTCGGCAGGCGGCGGCGCGGCGTCGTCTTCGCGCGAAGGGCTCAGCAGCACCAGGAAGCGGGTGCCCGGTGCGGCCTCGCGCGTCTGCGCGGTGAAGTGCCATTCATCCGGCATTTTCTTGCGGTAACTCGAGGCGACCGGCGGCTCGAAGGCGCTGCTCTGGCTGAACTCAAGCTGGCCGCTGGCGGGCTGCAGGAAGCGCACAGACAGCCGGGCCGATTTCTGCGCGAGGCTCACGCTGTTGTGTGCGGCGTCCGGCTTCATCTCGCTGCGCGCATGCAGCCGCCACTGGAATTTCACGGCCGCGGGCGCGCTCGCTTCGTCGAGGATCACGAAGTAGCGGCGATCGACGAAGAACACATGGCGCAGCGCCAGCGTGGCGTTTGGCGCATAGGCTTCGGTGGCGTCGCCGCTGGCAAAGGAGAAGTGCGCGCCATCGGCAAAGCGGGTGATGCGGCCGCGTGCGCTGGCGTCCTTGATGCGCTGGCCTTCGCCACCGAAGAGCAGGGCGTTCTTGGCCTTGGTCTGACGTGTCCAGCCGACGTGGTGAGCGCTGTCGTAGAACTCGCGGTAGCCGGAGTTGATCGCCAGCGGCTCGCCGAAGGCGTTGAGCACGAAGCTGTTCTGATCCGCAAAGCCGTGGCTCGCCGAGCCCTGCGGACTGGAGCGGAAGCCCAGCATGATGTCCTGCGCCGCGTCGCCCAGCGCCGAATGCATCATGACCACGCCAATGTCATCAAAGTAGCGGCTCTGCGGCAGCGAGGCGAGGTTCGCTTCCGGCAGTGCGGCCTGCGCGGTGCGGAAGCGGGCGAGGAAGGCGTCGATGGCGTCGTAGGTGTAGTAGGGGAACTTCGTGGGCGGCTGCTGGGCTAGGCTGCGCGCGAAGGCAAGCGGATAGGGATCGCGGTTGAGCACCGCGGCTTTCTCGAGGATCAGCGCGATGCTGCCGGTCGGCGCCATGATGTTGGTGAGATCGCCGAAGAAGGAGCCGCCATAGGGCATCTGGCCATACATCGCGAAGTAGGGTGTGTTGCGCCAGAAGGGGCGCTTGAGCGGCGCATCGAAACCGAGCAGGGCCATGCCTTCCAGAAAACGCTGGTGCTGCGTGATGCCGGTGCTCCAGTAGTTCATGCCTTCGGCCCAGCCGCCGGCGTCGCCCCCCCAGACCGGGAACTGGCGCAGGTAATACTCGTAGCTCCAGGCCAGCCAGCCTGCCGCACGCGGTGATTCGTTCAGCAGCGCGAGGCCGCCCTGGCCCAGCGTGGAGATGAAGCGCATCGGGTGGCTCAGCGAGTTGTCCGGTGCGGAGGGTTGCTGCAGGCTGAATTTCGGCTGGATCTGCGCGGCGAGGAGGCTGAGCCGGGCGTCGAGCGCGGCGCGCACCGTGTCACGCTCGGCGGGGCTCAGGGCATCATGCGCCCAGTCGTATGCAAAGATCATCGGCCGCAGATGCTGGATGAAGAGTTCATCGTTCGTGCGGTAGGTGTCACGATCGATTTTCCAGCCCGCCAGATGCATCAGCCAGCGCGCGGCTTCGCGGCCCTGGGCCGCATCCTGCGTCAGCAGCCAGGCGAAGGCGTGGCGCTGCGCCATCACGCCGGCCGCATTCGCCGCTTCGTAGCCCTCGCGCCAGCGCTTCGAGCCTTCCAGGCTGCCGTTCTTCACCGCCTCCGGCTGCGGGATCAGGGCCGCTTCCTCGGGCGCCGGCAGCATCAGGCCGGCCAAGGGGGCGTTGCCGGCCTGCTGGCTGGCCAGAAAGCTGCGCAGGGCGGGCAGCTCGTCGGCCCGCAGGAGCAGGCGCGGATGGCTGGCGGGAATTTTCTGCGAGAGTTCGCTGCTGCGGCCGGCAACCAGATCGGCATCGCTGGCGGCGCCGGCAAAGGCCGACAGGCTCAGGCAACAGAGGGCCAGAAGGATTTTCATGATGTTCGATACGGAAGGCTTGAGGGAGGGCGGTCTGCATGGCCGGCTTCAACTTTCTGCACGGCCATCAACCCCGTTCGCCAGTGTCGCCCGTTCAAGGATGGACAACAACACCGGCTTGCCCGGATTCACGCCCCGCGAAAGGAACGCTCCATGAAATTGCGCGCACTTCCCCTCCTGCTCCTGCTGGCCTTCGGTCAGGCCATGGCAGAGGATGCTTCCCGCATCACGCAGGTCACGCTCTACCCCGGCAGCGCCACCGTCGAGCGCGCGGCCCGCGTGGCAGCCGGTGCGACCCAGCTCGAAATCGGCGGGCTGCCGACCGGCTTTGATGTGCGCACCCTCCGCCTCGAATCCGACACCGGCATCCGCCTGGGGGAATTCAGCGTGCAGGATGTGGCGAGCGCGGACGCGGTCAATCCGCGCCAGGCCGCACTGGAGGCGAAGATCGAGGCGCTGGACGACCAGCTCGCGAAGCTCGACATCGAGCGCCAGTCCGCCGAGCTCGTGACCGGCTATCTCAAGGGCCTGAGCGAAGGCGGCAAGGGCACGGCGGTGGACACCCGCAATCTCGCCGCCACGCTGGGCGCGATCCAGCAGGGCGGCAGTGATGCACTCGCCCGGGTGCAGCGCGTCGCCCAGCAGAAGCGCGCTCTGGAGAAGCAGCGCGAAGCCCTGCTGCGTGATCTGGAGAAAGTGGCGGCTGACAGCCGCGATAGCCGCCGGCTGCTGGTGAGCCTCGCCGCCGAGCGGGCGGGTGAGGTGCGCCTGAGCTACCAGTTGCGCGGCCCGGGCTGGCAGCCGGTCTATCGTGCCACGCTGGATTCGGCGAGCGGCCGCGTCGAGATCGAGCGCCAGGCGCTGATCGCGCAGAACAGCGGCGAAGACTGGAGCAAGGTGGCGCTGAAGCTTTCCACCGGCCAGCCGAATGCCGCCACCCAGGGCCAGCCGCCGCGGCCGTGGAACATCTGGCTGCAGGAGCCCCAACCGGTGCGCCCGCTCGCCAAGGCCATGGCCATGGCGCCGATGGCGGCCCCCGCGCCACCCGCACCGGCCATGGCGGCAGCCCGCATGGCCGAGTCAGCCGATGCGCCGCTGTTTGAGGTCAGTGAAATGCAATCGGCATTCGCCACCGAATTCCAGGTGCCGGCGCGCATCTCGCTGCCTTCTGACGGCCGCCGGGTCACCGTGTCACTCGGCAGGCAACAGCTGCCGATGAAGCTTCGCGTACAGGTGCAGCCGCGTCAGAGCGAAACCGCTTTCCTTGTGGCCGCCGGCGAGCGGCCCGAAGGCGTCTGGCTGCCCGGCCAGATCCAGCTCTATCGCGATGGCGGCTATGTGGGCGCCACGCAATGGTCGGCGCAGGAAGGCGAGCGCTTCGAGCTGCCCTTCGGCCGTGATGATCTGGTGCGGGTGACCAACAAGCCCGGCACCCAGACCAATGCCAGCAGCGGCCTGATCGAGCAGCGCCAGGAGCGCGGCATCAGCAACGACTACACCATCACCAGCCAGCATCGTCAGCCGATCGAACTGCTGGTTCTGGAAGCCTCGCCGGTCTCGACCAGCGAACAGGTGAAGGTGGATGCGAAGTTCGTGCCGCAGCCCGATCAGCTCAAGTGGCAGGAGCAGCCCGGCATCGTTGCGTGGTCCCGCACGCTGGCGCCGGGCGCCACGCAGAAGTTCAGCGTGAGCTACAGCGTGAGCTGGCCGAAGAATGCAAATGTCATCGGCTTCTGATTGAGGGCGGGCGCCGCACGGTCTCAGACCGTGCGCTTGAGCTCCACGATCACCGGTGCATGGTCGGACGGGCGTTCCAGCTTGCGCGGCGCCTTGTCCACCCAGCAGCGCAGCGCCTGCGGCAGCAGCGGCGCCGAGATCAGGATGTGGTCGATGCGCAGGCCGAAGTTGCGGCGGAAGGCCATCATCCGGTAATCCCACCAGGAATAGATCTTCTCCGGCTGCTCGAAGAGCCGGAACGCGTCCGAGAGGCCCAGCGCCAGCAGCGCGCGGAAGGCCGCCCGCTCGGGCTCCGAGACATGGATCTCGTCCTTCCAGTCGGGATGCGCGTCACGCGCTTCCGGCGCGATGTTGAAATCCCCGGTCAGCACCAGCTGCGGATGCTGCTGCAGCTCTTCGCGCACCCAGGCGGTGAGCGCCGCCAGCCAGCTCATCTTGTAGGCAAACTTTTCCGAGCCGACCGCCTGACCATTCACGAAATAGCCGCAGATCACCCGCACCCCGTCCACCGTGGCGGCGATGATGCGGCGCTGCTCGTCTTCCAGACCCGGAATGCCGATCTGCACGTCGCGGGCGTCCAGCTTCGACAGGATCGCCACGCCGTTATAGGTCTTCTGCCCGGAAAACACCGCCTTGTAACCGGCCGCCGCGAGTTCCTCGACCGGAAAGGCCTTGTCCTCGAGCTTCAGCTCCTGCAGGCAGACCACATCCGGCGACTCGGCCGCCAGCCAGTCGAGCAGATGCGGCAGGCGGACCTTGAGGGAGTTGACGTTCCAGGTGGCGATTTTCATGGGGCGGGGTTCCTTGTCGGGGGGGGTGTGTCACTGGCGAGGCGTGCCAGCCAGGCCGCATACGCCGGGCTGGCGTCACGGTTCTTGTGTTGCATGAAGCTACTCAATTCTTCTGTCATGCCGAAGAGAGTCCAGGCGAGCGGTTCGAGCCGCGCTGCCGGGCTGCCGCTCTGCTGGGCATCCTGGATGAGTTGCAGCGTGCGCGCCTTGTATTCGGGCAGCACACTGGAACCATAGTCCAGCGCCTTGCCCAGCCCCGAGAGATACATGAGCTTGGGCACTTCCACGCTGGGCCAGTGCAGGGCCATGTTGAGCGGCCATTCCAGCATGGCGCGCTCGCCCCACATTTCCGAGGAGGGCATGTGCTTGTTGGCGAGCAGGGTCAGCATGAAGGCCTGGCCCAGCTCCGTGAGGTAGGGCGGCATCACTTCCGCTGTCGGGTGCAGATAGAAGTCGTCCAGCGGCTGCTCGCGCTTCATGCCGATGCGAGCCAGCAGGCGCTGCTCCAGCTTCAGCACCAGCGCGCCCAGTTCGGCGTTCGTGGCGTGGCCGCTCTCGGTGGCCTGGCGCTGGCGCGAAGTGCAGTCCCACAGGGAGAGCGAAATCTGCCAGCGGGCGGTTTCGCCTTCGCCGCTGCAACCCAGTTCCCCGGTCACGAAATACTTCATGGTGGGCGGCACGATGTCGAAGAGCGCATTGCCATCGGTTTCGCCGCCGGAGAGGACCGGGCCGCCGCCTTCCACCACGAGGATGTAGGTCGAGGCCGCGTAGTCGCTCCAGTAATGTGCCGCCTCCGCCAGATACAGCGGAATGGCGCGGGCGTAACGCCCCAGATCGTCTTCGCGCTGGGATTCCGCGCGTTCAGAACCGTCCGGCATTTTCGAGAGGGCGAAGAAACCTACTTCAGGTGCGCCTTCCGGCTTCTGCGCGAAGAGCCAGTCGGCATTGCGCAGGCCGTAGTGCCAGATCGGCTGGGTGATCGCAAGCGTGGTCACCTTCAGCGCGTCCGGATCGATAGGCTTGCCCTGCGCCGCCTGTTTGCGCATCTCCTGGAAGGCCTGAGCGAACTGGTCGAGGTGCTGCTTGATCGGCGCGAAGCCCAGCGCATACATGCGGCTGAGCAGGGCTTCGCCTTCATCCACCCTGCCCAGATGCTGGCAGGCGCGCAGCAGGTTCAGGCCTGCCATCGGGTCGTGCCTCTTCTCGTCGAAAGCGGGGCCGACCAGTTCGAGGATCAGCGGTACCTGGCCGTTGTTGCCAAGATCGCCCGAAATCATCATCAGCGTGCTGCTGTCGTACTGGCTGCCGGCCAGCACTTCGGCATAAAGCGCCCGCGCCTGATCGACCTCCCCGTGCTCCAGATGATGCCGGGCCAGCCACAGCTGCGCGCGCCAGCTGCCGGGCAGGGCGGCGGCGGTGCGCAGAGCCTGCAGGTAGCCGGCCTCACCATCGCGCTCGCGCTGGATGGTGGCCCACCAGAGCAGTCCGTTGTCCTGATTCGGGTCTGCCTGCACAGCCTGCCAGAGCACTTCATGCGAGCGCGCTTCATCGCCGCGCTCCGCGAACACCTTGGCGAGGTTGGTCAGTAGCGTGCCAGTTTCGCCCGCCTTGCGCATGCCCTCGCGCAGTGTGACCTCCGCCGCATCGAGCTGGCCATTCTTCATCAGCACAATGCCGTGGATGGTGTAGCTGCGCTCAGGGATATCGTCGATCTCGACAAGGCGTGCCGCTGCAGGCAGCAGGTCAGAGGCAAAGCCATCATTGAGGCCTGTGATGATCTGGTTATACAGATCGCCTGGTTCGTTCCATTTCTGTTGCAGGGCGGGAAGAAAGATTTTTTCGCGCCACTCGCTGCGCGTGATTTTCAACTCGCGGCCGTAGGCGTCGTAGGCCGTAATCAGCTCTTCCTTGGCCGGGCTGGCGGGCTGGGCTGGCGTTTGGGCGGCAGAGGCGGGCGATTCTTTCTTGCCGGTCAGGGCAGAGAGGATGCGTTTGAACATGGGATGGCTTTCAGAAAATTACTCTGTGCTGACGGCTGCAATCAGCGCATCGAGAACCGGAACCTTGCCGCGAGCCCGCTCAAGCACTTCGAGCGGGAAATATTTTGCGTAGTAGCGGAGGTCCGTGGGGTCTCCCGGAGCATGCTTCTGCAGCTCGTTCTTGCAGGCTGGCGTCAGGTCCGGTGTGTATTGGCCAAGGATCGCCAGCAGCGTCGCTTCGATGGCGGGCACGGAGACTACTTGCTCGACCTTTGCCGTCCGCAACCACTTGTCTTCGGCTGGCTTCAGCGGAATGTCTGCATCCAGCACTGCGAGCCGATGATCGAAGTCCGCCGTCTGGGCGACTGATTTCAGCTTGTCGATGATGCCTGCCGGGCCATATCCGTGAGCATTCCTGATGCTGACGGACAAGCGCATGCCGCGCTGGTAGTAGAGGCTTTTAAGGTGGGTGGCGAAGGCCTCTTCGGTTTCGCCTTCCACCACAATCAGCACGGTCCGGTTGGTCTTGCGTAGCGGGCGCTTTGCCATGTGCGCGCCTCACAACATGGGCACGGCACCATAGGCGCCGGCCATGTACTTGGCGTAGAAGTTGTCGTCCGCGCGCACGCCTTCCATGTCTGACAAGCGCCAGGCCTCGCTGCGGCAGCGCTCGTTTTTCTCCACCAGCATGATCTGGCCCTTCCTGAGCAGATTCAGGATTTCCACCGAATGGCAGGTAAAGATCAGCTGGGCGTTGTGCGGGTTGGTCTTCGGGCTGATGAAGAGATTCAGGATCGGCTCCAGCATCAGCGGGTGCAGGTCGGATTCCAGTTCGTCGAAGATCACCGTGCCGCCTTCCGCCAACACCGGCAGCAAATCCGCGAGCAGCACGAATGCCGCTTGCGTACCGCTGGATTCGGCAAACATCGGCAGCTTCATCTCACGCTCGCCATCGCTGTGAATGCCGAAAGGCACGAGCACATCCTCCTCCTTGCCATCCCGCACGCTGCGCAGGGTTTCGAGCCGCACGTCGTTGAGGCCGAAGTCCCATTGCTTCAGCAGTGCCGCCATCCGGGCGCGATGCGGCTCGTTGTCGGCAAAGAACTTCGCTGCGCTGATGACATCCGGAGCGCCCTGAAAGGCTTGCCGGCCGATTGCATCGATATTGCTCTGGCGCCGGCCAAGCGCCTCGACAATCGCCAGTGCTGTTTCCACGCCGAATTGCTCGGCCGTGGAGATCAGCGAAGCCAGCGGCTTGACTCGCTCTGCCTGCTTCTGCGGCAGGCCGAAGCCGCGTTGCTGGATCTTTTCAACGCCCGCTGCTGAATCCCATTCGCGAGAGAAGAGGGTGCTGAACGTGCGGCTGGTCTTGAGCCGCAAGGACTCGGCCAGCACGCGCTCCCTGTTCAGAGCCAAAGCATAGCGGTAGAGCTTGCCCTGAGCTTCGAACTCCAGCTCGAACTGGCTGCCGCTACCGGTTTCGAGTACGTGCGGCTGCACGGCGAGGCTATGGCCCGGTTCCATGAAGAAGGATTTGGTCACGAACCAGCACAGGAAATCCAGCGCCTTGATCACATTCGTCTTGCCCGCGCCATTGGCACCCACCACGGCCAGCAGCTTGCTCAGCTGTCGGTCGGTGGCGGCGGAGGCGAAGCTGCTCTCCGTGCCGTTCGCGCGGGCGTCGAGGACGAAGGAAACCTCGGTTTCGTCCGCGAAGGAGAAGAAGTTCGAGAAGCGAAGGCTGTGCAGCATTTTACGTGCTCGCGTGTTTTCAACAATTATTTGTTGATTATGCGTTAGCGCATTGCATTTTGCACGCTGTATGAATAGCCAAGTCGATGGGCGGGGCCTTCGTTAGCCACGGCTGGGAGCTGGTGGCACTGGCACACAGGCAAAGGTCTCGTCAGTCTCGCCCAAGGTGACAGGCAGCTTCCCTGATTCAGCAATGCCCAGCACACTGGTTAGCCAGCCGGCGTAGAGCCAGTCCTGGCCTTCACTGCGGCCTGTGAGTTCGGGGACGGGCATCGCTTTCCTTGGCAATCAAGTTGCGGACGGTGATTTATACAAATCGGCGAGCAGTGCGAGCAGTTGCTTCTGCATGGCTTCGCGCTCGGCTCCGTGATGGGCGCGCCGGTGGTCGTCTGCACATAGCGCTACGACGTTGTGCTCGTGATCGGGGCCGTCTTCCGATAGCGGGATGACGTGGTGGGTTTCCAGATAGATCTGACCTTTGTGCGTGGTGAAGCCCGGCTTGTCGCAGTACTGACACTTGCCTTGGGCTTTGCGCAGTGCTTTTTCCCGCACTTCGGCTTTCCGCTCGCGGACGCTGGTGGTGATCTGAATCTTATTGGCGGGCTGAGTGGTCGGGAGTGAAAACTGATCCACGTAGGGGGAAGGCGCCGCACCGCGTACCAGATGGCAGGCCCCGGTCAGTTTGTCATAGTGCTGGATGTGCCACGGTTCAGCGTCCAGCAAGCGAAACTTCACCCTTGATGCGTCGGCCTGGTCATCATCATCGTCCCGAATATCGCCCTCGCAGATCATCACCCGCATGGGGAGCTGTTTGTGGAGCGCGCGCTGCAAAACAAGATCCATGTCGTAGGCTCGTTTCCCCAGTGTGCCCAACCCCTTGCGTTTGCAGTCCAGACTGAATTCGCGGATGTTGAACGTGTGTTCGATCTGGCCGCCGGCTTCTGTCATGTGCGCATGCCAGAGGCTCAGCAGTACCTGTTCATCCGATTCGAAGGCCCAGTTGTAGCAGTACTTCGGATTGGCAGCGGCCCACTTTGGCCCGCGCTTGTAGTTGCCCCAGTCGGATACATCGAAGCCGGCGTCGCTAACCAGGTCGATGACGCGTTGCCGCTTGGTGGGTTTGAGGTCTGCCAGGGTACTCATGCGTTTGCTGCCTTTCTGCCGCGCTTCGCCTTTGGGGCTTCGCTGCGGGTGGTGGCGAGGCGTTTGAGGAGTTCGGTGGCGGGTTCGTCGTTGGGGTCTTGCGGCACGAGTTCGCCCCGGAAGGCACGGGCTAACAGGGCGGGGGTGAGTTGCTCGGCCTGCTTGCGGGCTGTGGTGAGGCGGGCTTCGAGGCGGTCGGCGAAGGCGAAGAGGGTTTCTACGCGGCGGACGATTTCGTGTTGTTCCTCGAGCGGCGGAACGAGGAGCGGCAACGATTTCACTTCATCAGAGTTGATGTTGTTGACGCCACTGGTTGATTTGCTGATCAGCTCTACCCGTTGCCTCTGTGCCGGAGCGGAGAAACCGAAGTAGAGAAACCACGGCAGTATTTTTTTCGGATCTGTGCGAAGGCGCATGAGGTATCCGGCAAATAGATGGCCCACGGCATCGCCTTCCACAATGCAGCATTTCCCAACAAGATCGACGCTTCCGTTTGAGCGGATCAGTAGCAAATCTCCTGCTTGGAGTGCTAATTTTTCCGCCTCCTTCGAGGCAAAGTCGGCGCGCTTGATATCAGTTAAATCAACTTTCCCGCCCTCGCCAATATTGGGTATCCGGAGTACAGGCAGACCGCCTTCTCGGTAGTCGCACTTTTGGGATGTGCCATAACGGAGGTCAAGCGCGAGGTCTCGAACCGTGAGCGCGTTCCATCCCTTAGGGGGACGCTGATCGTCAGCGCCGGATTCCGGGACGGTGGTTCCCGGATTGCGCTGCGCTTCATCCGGGCTACGGGTGGCGCGCCAGTCTTCGGTCAGGCGGCCGGAGGTGGCGGCGGCGAGGATGGATTGGCGGAAGCGTTTGAGCAGGGCAGGAAGGCGGTCGAGGCGGTCGCGGCAGGCCTCCACCCGCGCCAGCGTGCTGTCGAGCTTGTCGGCGATGCGTTTTTGTTCGGGGAGTGGGGCGAGCGGGATTTCAAACCCACTCAAATCTTCTTTGTTAAAGCCATTCTGTGCCGAGCGAGAAACCAGCCGCAAGGGAGCTTGGAAACACTCTGATTTGAGCAGGTAGTAGACGAAGCGGCGTTCCATTGCTGGAGGAATGTCGACCTTGGCCATGGCCACGTTATAGGCACCAGTCATTCCCGTCAGAATTCGCCCGAGTGAGGCTCCGTATCGTGCGATGAGCACGTCGGCCTCACTGCATTTCTTGAGCTTGTTTGTGTCCGGGATATAGGTGGGGACGGCTCTATCGCCGAAATCTCTGATTTGCAGAAGCTGAACGTAGCCTTCTCGTGGCTCGTAGATGAACTCGCTTTTTGGGGGCTGGGTGCCGCCTTGTACATCCAAAACCGACAAGAAACCTGTAGCCATCCAAGAGTCGGGTAGGAGGCTCATTCCACCACCTCTTCACCCAGCTCGCGCAGAAGGGCCTGCAGTTCGGCCAGCGCGCCTTCGAGTTCGGTGACGGCTTCCTGCGCGAGCACGGCGGGTTCGGGCAGGTCGGCGGCGTCTTCGGCGTTGTCGTCCTTGAGCCAGGCGATGTCGAGGCTGTCGCCGCGCTCCTTGATCCATTCGCGGCTGAAGCGGCGGAAGCGGCCTTGCTCGCCCTGATCTGTGCGGGTGGCAGCGCTGTAGGCGGTTTCGAAGTCGGCGAAGTGGGTGCGGGTGAGTGGGGTGCGCTTGCCGAAGCGGGGCATGTTGGCGCGCAGGTCATAGACCCAGACTTCCTGCGTGGCGGCCTCACTGTTGTCCGAGACCTTGTCGAAGAAGAGGACGTTGGTCTTGACGCCTTGGGCGTAGAAGATGCCGGTGGGCAGGCGCAGGATGGTGTGCAGGCGGCACTTGTCCATGAGGTCGCGGCGGATCTCGGCGCCGACACCACTCTCGAAGAGCACGTTATCGGGCAGCACCACGGCGGCGCGGCCGCCATCCTTCAGATGCCGGTAGATGTGCTGGACGAAGGCGAGCTGTTTGTTGCTGGTGGTGAAGGTGAAATCATCCCGCGTGGGGCCGCCGCCCCCCTTGGCGGTGCCGAAGGGCGGATTGCTGAGGATGATGTGGGTCTTGGGCAGCTCGGTGCCGGCATTGCCGAGGGTGTTGCCCAGATGCACGACGCCTGCTTCATCGCCCTCCATGCCGTGCAGCAGGCAGTTCATGAGCGCGAGGCGGCGGGTGCCGGGCACCAGCTCCATGCCGATGAAGGCCTGGTTGCGCTGGAAGCTGCGCTGGCTTTCCTTCAGGTCGTAGAGGTTGTCGGTGCGGGCCTTGATGTAAGCGTCTGCCGCGATGAGGAAGCCGGCGGTGCCGGCGGCCGGGTCTTGCACGGTCTCACCCGGTTGCGGATCGATCAGGGCGACGATGCTGTCGATGAGCGGGCGCGGGGTGAAGTACTGGCCGGCGCCGGACTTGGTTTCGGTGGCGTTCTTTTCCAGCAGGCCTTCGTAGAGGTCGCCGAGGCCGTCGCGCTGGGCGGAGAACCAGTCGATGGCGTCGATGCTGCGGATTAATTGCTCCAGGTGGCGCGGCTCCTTGAGGCGGGTTTGCGCGTCGGCGTAGATGGCGGCGAGCAGCGGATCGGTGCTCTTGGATAGATCGAGCAGGGTTTCGCGGTAGTAGTTGAGCAGGTTGAGGCCGGAGAGCTTGGCGATATCGGGCCAGCGGGCGCCCTCGGGCAGCTTGTGGCCGGCCATGACGCCGCTCTGGGCGTTTTCGTGCTCCATCTTGATGAAGAGCAGGAGGACGAGCTCGGTGACGTAGTCGGAGTAGTTGATGCCGTCGTCGCGCAGCACGTCGCAGAGGTTCCAGAGTTTCTGGACGATTTCGTTGTTGCTCATGGTGTTTCCGTGGTGGTGTTCGGGGTCAGCAGCTTGAATTCGCGCGCGTCTTCTTCGAAGGCGTTGGCGGCTTTCAGGGCGGCAATGGTGGCGTGCAGATCGGTGCAGTTGAAGCTGGTCGTCCAGCGGGCAATGTAGCTGAGCGCCCGGATGAGGGGCGCGGGGTCGTTCTGCCGCGAGAGGGCGCGCTGGGCGTCGACATACTGCTCGTGGTAGAGCGTGGGGATGATGATGCGGCTGCGCCCGCAGCGGGAAAGCTCGGCGTTCATCAGCAGGCGGGAGAGGCGGCCGTTGCCGTCGCTGAAAGGATGCACTTCGGAGATGAGGAAGGCGTAATAGATGGCGCGGGCGAGGCCTTCGGGCACGCTGCCGGCGAGCTGGGCGCCTTCGAGCAGGGTGCCGCGCACGAAGGCAGGCTCTGCGAAGCGGGTGCCGCCGGCGTAGTTGGTCTGTACCTTGAATTCGCCGGGCTGAACCTCGGGGCGGTTTTCCATCATGCGCAGGTGGCGCTCGCGCAGGGCATCGAGAATGTCGGCCGGCGCGGGCAGGCTGCTGCGGTAGTGCGGGTGCAGGATGAGCTGGAAGACGCCGAGGATGTCGTGCGAATCCTTGGGGCGGTTGGGCACGATGCGGTTCTGCAGGGCGATGGCTTCGGCTTCTTCGATGGAGAAGCGCGTGCCTTCGACGAAATTCGAGAAATAGGATTCGAGGAAAGCGAAGTGGGTGCGGGCCGGGTCTTGCGCGGCGGCGTCCGCCAGATCCGGCACGGGTGTGGCGCGCAGGGCATCGGCGAGGATCTGGAAGCGGTGCAGGCGCTCGGCATCGACCGGCGTGCCTTGCGCCACTCGCTGGCCTTGCGGGGTGAGCAGCGTGCCGGCCGCCCAGGTGCCGAGCAGGGCGCCAATCATGCCGTTGAGGGTGGCGAAGTCGTCTGCCGCGTCCATGGCTTCGGCGAGGCTGCGGGCTTCGTCGCGCACGCGGTTGAGGGCGGCATCGCCCGAAGCGTTGAGAATTTCGACGAGCTTTTCCTCGACACCGGCATGGCCCGCGCGGCGGGGCTTGCTGCTGCGCGAGCGGCCCAGGTTTTCGAGCAGCATGCGCGGGCGGGACGACCAGTAGAGGCCGCTGCTGCCCAGAGGCATGTCGCCCGGCAAGGCGGCTGGGCCTTTGATGAGCACGGCGGCAAGGCCCGGCATGCTGAGCGTGGTGTTGAAGCGGGTGGGGTGGCTGAGAGTGACTTCGTCCGCCGGGGTGATGCCGCCCTTGAGCGCGCTGAGGTGCGAGACGACGGCACCGGGGATCAGGTGCCCGAGGATGGCCTGCCAGTTGCGCCGCACGAGCTGGGCGACCGGGCCGAACTGGCCAGTCGGCAGATCGGCCGGGTCGACAGCGTTGGCGTACACGCCAGCGGCGATGCGGGTGATTTCACCCGCCTTGGCACGCCGCTGCAGCTTGCGCTGCTCGGCCTCATCGGCAGGGATGAGGATGGGGCGCGGATCGGCGGTTTGTCGTTTTCCCGCTGGCAAGGACATGGATGGGCGTGGCTTTGTCGGAATTGGACTTATTGTAGCGCTTGTGTTTGATGATTTGCGCTAAATACATTTGGGGTGAGATGTCGGTTTCGGGCTTCTGAAACGATCAGATGCCTGTTGTTCTTGCTTTTTTGAACTAATCATCTGGCTATTATGTCGGTTTTTCACTTATTTTATTGGGGTGAGCCGAATGCAGACGCTATTCGGCTCACCCGCCGGCTTGTCTTGAACCGACTCAGGCGGCGCTGGGCCAGAGGGCTTCGGCGAAGGTATCCAGCACACTGTGCAGCTTGCCACCCAGGCGCACATCGAGCTGCTTGGCGCCGCCATCGTCGCGGAAGGCGCGATTGACGAAATCGGTGTCGATGACGATTTCGTGGCCGAGCTGCTTGGCGACGCGATCCAGCCATTTGCGCTGCATGGGCGTCCAGCTGGTGAGGGCGTAGATCTTGTCCATGGCCTGGGCGATGCGCTGCTCGAAGGGCACGAGGGCTTCGCCGAGCGCAGCCTGACGGATATAGCCGACGATGCTTGCAGCGATCTCGTGATTGGTTTTGTTGCGCCACGCCGTTTGCAGGCGGGCTTCGGGGTAGCCGTGGGTGTCCAGCAGCAGGCGTACTTCCTTGAGCTGCTCGCGGGTGAGTTCCTTGGGGCGATTGACGACGACGCCCAGCGCGACCGACTGGTTGAGCTGCTCGCGGATGAAGCGGCCGAAGCTGTCGAGATAGTCCTCGGGCTTGGTGTATTTGCCGTAGCTCTGCTCACGGACCATCAATTCGTCTTTGTGATCGGAGAGCACCGGCATGTAGGCGCTGCCGATGAGGGTTTTGACTTCTTCGATCTGCTGGAGCAGGCCGGCTTGCTGGCGGATGAATTCGGCAGCGGCTTGGGGGCCGATCTTCTGCAGGTGCTTGTGAAGCTCTGCCGGCGGCACGCCCCAGTGCTGTTCAAGCTCGGCGAGGCGGGTCTTGAGGGCGGGCTTCTTCTCGGCTTTGTGGGTGGCGTCGCGCAGCACGCGCATGAGTTTCTGGCTGACGGCATCGAGCACGTCGTGGGCATGTGTTTCGCCCATGCGGCTACCCTTGGCTTCGAAACTGGCCGGGTCGTTCAGCTCGGTGAGGAGCTGGTCGAGCGTGATGTTCGGGTCTTTGACCAGGGGCTTCATGCTGCTGACTTCCTGCAGCTCTTTGTAGAGGTCGACCGGATCGTAGATCTTGAACACGGTCTTGCCGATTTCGTCGCAACGGCGCGTGGCGCGGCCGATCATCTGCTCGTAGAGGATGCGCGAGCGCACCCGGCGCATGAAGACGAGGTGGGCGATCTTTGGTACGTCGATGCCGGTGGTGAGCAGGTCGACGGTGATGGCGATGTTCGGGTAGCGCTCGTTCTTGTAGCGCCGGATGAGGTCGCTGACCTTGTCGGATTTGCCAGTGATCTTGCGCACGGCGGCTTCGGCGTAGGCTTCACCATGGACAGCCTTGAAGGCGTCGTCGAGCAGACGCTTGACCATGTCGGCATGCAGATCGGTGGCGCAGAAGATCATGGTCTTCTCTTCACCGAAGGGGTCGAGTTCCTGTGCAAGCTGCTCGCAGATGACGCGGTTGAAATCATCAACGATGACGCGGCGGTTGAAGGCTTCGACTTCGAAGTTGAGCTCGTCGTCCAGCTCGGACTGCTCGACCTCGCCGGTGCCGAAATTGATGGCGCTGACGGTTTCGCCCTTCTCGAACTTGATGCCCTTCTGCGTGAGCAGGGTCTCAAAGCGGATCGGGGGCTCGTGGTCGATGAGCCAGTCATCCGCCACCGCTTCGCGATAGGAGTAGGTGTAGACGGGCTTGCCGAAAATTTCGGTGGTTTGCTTGGCCGGCGTGGCGGTGAGGCCGATCTTGACGGCGTCGAAGTAGTCGAGCACGCGGCGGTAGGTGGAGAGGTACTGGGCCTGGTCGCGCACCAGCATTTCGCCCTCGGTCATGTCCTGATCCAGGGTGTAGCCCCGGTGAGCCTCATCGACAATGATGCAGTCGAATTCATCGATGCCCGGTGGCTGGTCAGACTGGAAAATGCGCTTGACCATGGCCTGTACGGTGGCGACTTGCACACGGGTTTCCGCCTCGGCCGCCATGTCGCCCATCTCTGCAATGTTGTAGATCTTGGAGAGTGGCTGGTTCTGTTCCAGCAGGGCGTCGTTGAAAGCGTCCAGCGCCTGATCACCCAGCGCGGTGCGGTCAACCAGAAACAGGATGCGACGGAAGCGTTCGGCTTTGAGCAGGCGATACATCAGGCCGATGATGGTGCGCGTCTTGCCGGTGCCGGTGGCCATTGCCAGCAGGGCTTTGGGCTGACCGCTGGCGAGCGCGGCTTCCACGCTCTGGATGGCGAGTTCCTGATATTTGCGTAGCTTGAGGTAGGCGAATCCTTCGGCCTTGAGTTTGGCTTCTGCCTCGGCCTTGTTGCGCGTGAGTTGGTCGAGCAGGCCAGCCGGGGAATGGAAATCCGTGAGCGGGCGAGCCAGGTTGGCGGGGCTGCGCACGTCGCGGAACCAGGTGCCGCTCTGCTCGGCAAGCTGGGGCAGGAAGGGGCGGCTGTTGCTGGAGTAGACGAAAGGAATCTGGAGCGCTTGCCCTTGAGCATCCGGCCAGCCTGCGCTGCGGCCTTCGAGCTGCCAGGCAGGTTCGAAGCCTGCTTGTTGCTGGAAACCGGCGGCATAGCGCTCGGCCTGCGGGATTTTGCCGGCAACGTTCTCGTTCTCGCGTTTGGCTTCGACGACGGCGAGCGGCGTCATGCCGGCGAAGAGCACGTAATCCGCCGCCTGCTTGCCGACAGTAGGCCACTCGGCAATCGCGCGGTTTTTGCCCTTGGCGGGGCGGGCACCTTTCTTGTAGTCAAGAAGCTGAGTGTCGGCTTCCCAGCCAGCTTCAATGAGCTGCTGGTCGATGAGGATACGGGTGAGTTCTTCGGTGAGCACGAGCTGCTTGGCGGCGCTCTGCGTGCTCTTGGTGACCTGCTGGGCTGCTTTCTGGCTGTCTTCCAACTGGGCCTGCAGCATCTTGATGCGGGCTTCGAACTCGGCCTTCAGCTTGTCGACCTGCGCACTCTGCTCCTCGGCCAGCGACAGCGAGGCGGCGACCTCTTCCTCCATCTGCTTGCTGAGTTCGGCGAACTGAGCCTTCTCCCGGTCGAGCAGGGCGGCGAGCTGCTGGTTGCTGTCCAGCGCCTGGTGTTTGCCGGCCAGATCCGCGCGCAGCTGGGCGATCTCTGCCTGCAGGGCGCCCAACTCGGCGCTGGGGTCGGTAGGTGGAACGAAGGGGCCAGGCTTGAAGCCGGAGCCGGCCTTGCCAAAGCTCTGATGGAACCAGATGGCCAGGGCGCGGGCGACGCGCAGCCCGTCCATGGCTTCCTTGTGCTGGGTGCGGAACTGGTGGGTGGCCTTGTTGCCCTCGATGCGCAGGGTGTGGAAGAGGCTGCGCACGGTGGAGTCCAGATTGATCTCGCGGCTGAGCCGGAAGATCAGGTCGGCCTGCCTGGTTTCGGCGTCAATCTCGATACCGATGCGGGCGGCGATGTCCTGCGCAATGGCCTCGCCCAGCTGGCGCAGTTTGATCAGGGTGGTGTTCGGGTCGGAGGCGAAAACCTGCTCTGCGGTGGTGGCCAGCTTCAGGAAAACGGGGTCATGCTCGGCAAGGAAGGAAAAATTGCTGCGCACTGTCATGATCCCGGCCAGGTCAGATGCGGTTTGGCGGGCGGAATGTCGTTCGCATTCTCTCCGCTGATCGGTTGCCGGCTGGCGTTTGAAAGAGCCGGGTCGCACGGCAGATTGTAGAGCAGCCTGTTCTCGACCGGATTGCGATTGTTGCGCATGGATCACATTGCAATCATTCAGACGATCGGAAGCCCATTCCATTTTGCCCGGAGCTGCTGGCGGGGCCTTCCTGCTGTCCTGGAAGCTCCGGCGAGCACGCTTTGCAAGCGGAAATCAAGTGCCGGAACACAATACTTGATCCAGGCCAAACTACTAGATCTAGTGGCTTGAATCTCGAGTTTGCGTGGATATAGTAGGTACCTCGGTCAGGGCGCTTGTTTCGCCCTGTCTGTGTTTCCAGGCGGGTCAATGCTTCAACAGGCCCTGCACTTCACAAGAACATTTCCCTGCGAGACAAGCCATGCTCCATGTCCTCAAGCGCGATGGAACGCGCGCGCCTTTCGATATCCTGAAAATCGCGGTGGCCTGCCAGAAGGCGGCGACGGCGGCCGGGATGGATAATCCGAGCGCGGTGGCGCTTGGCGTGGCGACGGAGGTGGAGTCGCGCAGCCGTGCGCATCCGGAAGGCCAGCTGGATATCCCGACGATCCAGCAGTATGTGGAAGACGCACTGATGCGCTCCCATCCGGAGGTGGCGCGCCACTACATCGAGTATCGCCATGATCGCGATACGATCCGGGTGCGCGGCTCGGCGCTGCATGCGCAGCTGATGGGCCTGGTCGACAAGACCGATGAAGACGCGGTGACCGAGAATGCGAACAAGGATGCCAATGTCTTCCCGGTGATGCGTGACCTGATGGCGGGCATCGTGTCCAAGCAGTTTGCCGGCAACTTCCTCTCGAAAGAGGTGCTGGCGGCGCATAACAGCGGCGACATCCACTATCACGATCTGGACTACTCGCCCTTCCTGCCCTTCACCAACTGCTGCCTGGTGGACCTGCAGGGCATGCTGGCCAACGGCTTCCATCTGGGCAACGCCGGTATCGAGAGCCCGAAGTCGGTCGGCGTGGCCTGCGCGGTGACGGCCCAGATCATCGCCCAGGTGGCGAGCCACCAGTATGGCGGCACGACGATTCCGAACATCGACCAGACGCTCGCCCCCTACGTGCAGAAGAGCTACGAGAAGAACCTCGAAGTCGCGCTGCAGTATGGCATTGCAGATGTGGAGCGCTATGCGCGCGAGCGCACCGAGAAGGAAACCTACGACGGCATCCAGGCCTGCGAGTACGAGATCAACACCCTGTTCTCGTCCAACGGCCAGCAGCCTTTCGTGACCTTCTCCTTCGGCATGGGCCGCAGCTGGCAGGAGCGTGCCGTGCAGCGCGCGATCCTGCAGGTGCGCATCAAGGGCATGGGCAAGGAGGGGATCACGCCGGTGTTCCCGAAGCTGGTGTTCTTCATCGAGGAAGGCCTCAACCTCAAGCCGGAAGACCCGAACTACGACATCAAGCAGCTGGCCCTCGAATGCGCCTCGAAGCGGATGTATCCCGACATCATTTCGGCGAAGCTCAACCGCGCGCTCACCGGTTCGAGCGAGCCGGTCTCGCCGATGGGCTGCCGCAGCTTCCTCTCGGTGTGGCGGGATGCCACCGGCCGCGAAGTGCTGGCGGGGCGGAACAACCTGGGCGTGGTCAGCATCAACCTGCCGCGCATTGCCGTGGAAGCGCAGCAGAACCAGCAGCGCTTCTTCGAAATTCTCGACGAGCGCCTGGAGCTTGCGCGCCGCGCACTGATGACGCGCATCCAGCGCCTGGAAGGCGTGAAGGCCAACATCGCACCCATCCTCTATACCGAGGGCGCTTTCGGCGTGCGCCTGAAGCCGGATGACGAGATCCTGGAACTCTTCCGCGATGGTCGCTCGTCCATTTCGCTGGGCTATATCGGTCTGCACGAGGTGGCACTGCTGATGTCGGGCGGCGAGCATCCGTATGACAACGAAGCGCTGCAGGACTTCCTGCGCCGCGTGGTGGCGCATCTCGCGGCAGCGACCCGGCGCTGGAAGGAAGCGTCCGGCTGGGCCTTCTCGCTCTACTCCACGCCCAGCGAGTCGCTCTGCCACCGCTTCTGCAAGCTCGACACCGCGCGTTACGGCGAGCTGCCCGGGGTGACCGACAAGGGTTACTACACCAACTCCTTCCACCTGGACGTAGCGCGCAAGGTGACGCCCTTCGAGAAGATCCGCTTCGAGAAGGGCTTTGCCGACGCAGCGTCCGGCGGCCACATCACCTATGTGGAGCTGCCAAACATGCGTCACAACCTCAAGGCGCTGGAGCGGATCTGGGATCACGCGGTGGAGCATGTGCCCTACTTCGGCACCAACACGCCGGTGGATTCCTGCGGCAAGTGCGGCTTCATGGGCGAGGCGCTCGCCACCGCCGAAGGCTTCACCTGCCCCGAGTGCGGCAACCATGACGGTGCCAGCCTGTCGGTGACGCGCCGGGTCTGCGGTTATCTCGGCAGCCCGAATGCGCGGCCCTTCAATGCCGGCAAGCAGAAGGAAGTGATGCGCCGGGTGAAGCACCTGGCCGGGCAGACCGTGGAGCATGCGCCGGCGGTGAGCCGGCCCGAACTTCAGGAAGCATGAATTACGACCGCTACTACACCTGCGACGTCGTCAATGGCGAGGGGCTGCGGCTGACACTGTTCGTGACCGGCTGCGCCCACGCCTGCCCGGGCTGCTACAACAGTTCCACCTGGAACCGGCTGGCGGGCCAGCCCTTCACGCCGGCAGTGCGCGATCACATCCTGGATCTCTGTGCCGACCATGATGGCCTCAGCCTCTCCGGCGGTGACCCCTTGCTGCCGGCCAATCGCGAGGCGGTGGCCGACCTCTGCCGGCGCTTTCGCGAGCGCTATCCGGACAAGGACATCTGGCTGTGGACCGGATACCTGCATGAAGAGGTGGCCGATCTGCCGCTGCTGCGCGATGTGGATGTGCTCATCGACGGCCGCTATCTGCAGGACCAGCCGACCACCAAGCCCTGGCGCGGCTCGGCCAACCAGCGCCTGATCCGGCTCGCCACCGGCGAGTGCAGCTGAGCGGCAGCCGGCTGCGGCGAAGCGGCGCCCGCCGCCTATAATCCCGCTCTTTCAGCGCTGCACCGGGCATCACATGAGATTCGACCTGAAGGTTCCGTTCGCCGAGAAGGATGCGGCCAAGAAGCTGGGCGCGCGCTGGGATGCGGCACGCAAGCTCTGGTATGTGGCCGATGGCAAGGACCCGGCCGCTTTCGCGAAGTGGTCGCCGGTGCCGCATGAGGCCGGTGCGGCCGCGCCTGCCTCGGCTCCGGTGAGTCGGGCGACGTCTTCCCGCAGCGTGGTCGAGACTTCCGGCAAGCCGATCGTGGGCAGCCGCTATGTGGAAGTGTCTGTGAGCTGCGAGTGCCCGCCCTGGGAAGTCTGCGAGCAGTGCCGCGCGGTGAGTTTTCAGGCGCCGGCCTGAGCGCGGCCGGCTCAGGCCGGCCGGTGGTAGTGCATCACCTTCAGCGCGCGGGCGTCTGACACATCGGCGAAGCCCGCCGGGTTGGGCAGACGGCCGACGAACTCCAGCGCCGGCGCTTCGGTCTGCATCAGCGTGGTGAGGAAGTCCGGCCCCAGCTTGGGCGTATTGAGGCAGACCAGTGCATGGCCGCCCGGCGCCACGAGATCAGGCAGGCGACGCATCAGGCGCGGGTAATCCTTCTCGGCCACGAAGCTGCCTTTCTGGTAGCTGGGCGGATCCACAATCACGATGTCATATGGCCCGCCGCGGCCGATCTTGCCCCAGGACTTGAAAATGTCATGCGGCAGAAAGCTCGCGCCACCGACGAGATTGTTGCGCTGGTGATTGCGCTTGCCGATGGCGAGTGCGCCGGGGCTCATGTCCACATTCACCACCTGACTGGCGCCTGCCTGAAGTGCGGCCACCGAGAAGGCGCAGGTGTAGGCGAAGAGATTCAGCACGCGTGCGCCCGGCCTTGAGGCCAGCTCGCCGCGCAGCCAGCGTCGGGCCGCGGCCATGTCCGGAAAGTAGCCGTGATTGAGGCCGCGCAGCAGATGCAGCTCGTAACGCGCACCATCCTCGCAGGCCAGATGCGGTTCCGGCACGCTGCCGGCCATCAGGCGCGTTTCGGCCCGCGCATCGACGCGATGCTGCCAGACCCAGTTGAGCGTCGGCGCCGGATTGTCGCGCGCCATGCGCGCGGCGAGTGCGGCGTGGAGGGCGGCCAGCGCGGTTTCATCCAGCGGCTCGAAACTCGTCAGCAGCCAGACCGGCGCGTACCAGTCCAGCGCCAGGTGCTCGCAGCCCGGATGCCGCCCGCCGCGGCCATGAAAGACGCGGCAGGCGTCGGCGGACAGGTCGGCATGGTGGATGGCATCGAGCAGGGCTTGCATGGGGGCACACCGGCGGATCGGGGCCGCCATTGTGCCAGCGGCTGCCCGCCCTGCGCGAGCCGGCTCAGGCGGCCTGCGGCGCGGCGCAGACCCGGTTGCGACCCTGATCCTTGGCGGTATAGAGCACTTCGTCCGCCTCGCGGATCAGCACATCCGGCGTGATGCCCGGTGCCGGGTTCAGCGTGGCGACGCCAACGCTGATCGACAGATGCGGGCCGCAACTCGATGCGCGATGCTCGATCTGTGCGCCCTGGATCGCGACGCGGCACATCTCGGCGATGCGCACGGCCGCGTCTCGCGGGGTTTCGGGCAGGAGCAGCACGAACTCCTCGCCGCCGTAGCGCGCGAAGAGGTCGGTCGAGCGCAGCGGAATCCGGCTGACCGCCGCGGCGACCTGGCGCAGGCATTCGTCTCCCATGACATGGCCATAGGTGTCGTTGTACTGCTTGAAGTGGTCGATGTCGAAAAGGATCAGCGAGAAAGGGGACTGAGTGCGCTGCGCCCGCAGCCATTCGGTTTCCAGGCAGCGGTCGAAGAGATGGCGGTTGCCGATGCCGGTGAGGCCGTCCTTGCTGGAGAGCTCCTCGAGCTTGCGATTGGCGGCGAGCAGGTCTTCCTCGAGCTGCTTGCGGCGGGAGATGTCGAACATGAATCCGACGAGATCGGTGGTTTCGCCGGCTTCGTTGCGGATCACATGGATCACGTCGCGGATCCACACATAACCGCCATCGGCCTTGAGTGCGCGGTAATCGGTCTCGTGGTCGACGCCCGCCTCGGATTGGCGGATGCAGAAACTGGCGGTGGCCTCGCGGTCCTCGGGATGGATGCGCTCGATCCAGTCCATCGCGCCGAGCCAGCTCTGCTGCGGCCAGCCGAGCAGGGTCTCGATCTGGGGACCGATGTAGTCGAACTGCTTGGTCTTCCAGTTGATCTTCCAGGGAATCGCCAGCGTGGATTCGAGCAGGGTCTTGTAGACGCCCCAGTCGTCGACCGGTTCGATGCCTTCGGCAGACTTGAAGTGTTCGAGGTAGCTCATGAGGTTTCCTTTTTGCCAGTCGGCCCGGATCAGTCCTGCCAGGCCCGGCTGCTTCGGCGCAGCAGATCGATCAGCCGGGGCTGGTCACGCGCGGCGAGATGGCCGGCGTTGAGCACCTTGATCCAGCTCACGCTGCCACCGTCCTGGAAGAATCCCAGGACCCGGTCCTTGCCCGGCTCCTTCCACTGCACGGTGGGCGCGGCATGAAAGCGGGCGGCAGCGTCCCCTTCCAGTTTCTCGAGCCAGGCGCCGGTGCCGAGGAAGTTGCAGTCCTTCGCGTCATTGAGGCCCGAGACCACGATCAGCTGAAGGCCGGCGTCGACCAGCGCCTGCACCGTTCTGATGACAGAGTCATTGACGCCGAAGGCGTAGAGATCGGAGATCGCTTCGGACCACGATGCCGTGACCGCCGGGGTGGCTGGCGCGTGCAGCGCGGCGCGGACCTCGGGCCGGTTGATGTAATCCAGCACAGGCTGGAAAGGCGGGTCACTGGCCTGCGCGGTATTGGCCATGTAGAGGCCGCAGATCTGCTGGATCGCCTGATTGAGCTGCGGATAGTTGTGGGCGTACTTCGCGTCGAGCTGCGCTTTCTGGGCTGCAGTGATCAGACCGTGGCTGAGCGCATAGGTAGTGTCGGTCGCCATCTGCGTCATCGGGTCGACCCAGGCGTCGGCCAGTACCAGGCTGCGCAGGTCCAGCACCGGGTTGCCCGGCTGGCGGTTGCCTACAAGGATCAGTTCGGCGAGCAGCGGCAGATAGGTGCCGGCATAGGATTCGCCGGCCAGCACCAGCGGGCGGGCGGCCACTTCCGGATGCCGCCGCATGAAGGCGATCAGCGAGCCGTAGAGCTGGCGCACGCCGGCCTGCACGTCCTGCGGCAGGTCGGCAGTCTTCTTCGGGAATGACAATGTCACGCCCAGCGGATGCTCGAAGACGAGATAGTTCGCCTGCCGGTTCCAGCCGTGCGGATTGCGTGCGATCTGCGCTTCACCAGCGGCGTTTTCATGAAACACGAAGGGGCCGTTCTCGACCATGAAGCCCCACAGGCTGCTGCAGCCCGGCCCGCCGTTGGACCACAGGATGGTCGGCCGGTCACGGTAGTCCGCCTCGCCGGCGAACCAGTAGAAGATCGCCTCGGCGGCGCTGTCGTCGGGCTCGCCGGAGACCGGTGCATAGCCGGCAAACTGCACGTCGGTGAGTGGCCCGATGCCTGGCAGGGCCTGGATGCGGTCGGGCGTCGGCATGTCGGAGGCAGACTCAGTCATGCCACTCGGGCACGACACCGCGTGCCATCTTCAGGGTGTCAGCGTCATAGACCAGCACCGTGTCAGCCTGGGCCAGAGCGGGGTCCGCCACCGTCAGCGCATAGTTGCCGACCAGCGTGCCGTCACCGTGAATGGTGTTGGCGGGCGTGTAGAGCGCGTGGCCGTAGGGAATGCGGAAGCCGGTGAAGGCAAAGCTGTCTTCGTCCAGCTGTTTGCCGATCACGATCCAGCCACCGCAGGATTCGGAAGTCGGAATGTGAATGTGCGGGAAGTTGTGTGTCTCGACGAAGATGCCGCCGCCGCCGTGCGTCTTCATCAGGAAGTCCTTGCGGTAATCCTTGGTGTAGTCGTACTCCATCAGCACGATTTCGTATTCCGGCGAGCTCACTGCGAGGTCTCCGCCGGACGCCAGCAGCTCCAGCCCGTAGTAGCGCACGTTGTCTGCGGTGGCGGTCACCGTGGGAATGCTGAAACCTTCGGGCACGAGCAGCGCGCCCATCGCGCCGAAGCTGTTCGCGCTGCTGCCGCTGACGACCTTGATGCCCTTTTCCAGCGCCTGCTGCGCCGAATACCAGCGCGCGCTGACGATGGCCATCGGCGGTTCGCAGCGCGACGGTACGAAGGGCTTGCGGGCGGCAATGTCGAAATGCCAGTCCGATACGCCCTTGCGGATGAAGGCAACTTCCTTGCCGGTCGTCATGACCGGTTTCGTCGGGTCGGGTTTGCCGTCGCGGATCGCATAGCGGGTCAGCTCGACACTGCGGACGATGGTTTCCTCAAGGAGGTGCGGATGCAGCTTTCCCTTGCGCTTCTGCGTCATGGATGCGGGTCTCTCTGTCTGGGTCGTGGCCATCCGGGCGGTCTGTTTGCCGGGAAGGGTGTGAATGCTTGACTACCGGGAAAAAATAGTTTCAATCCGGTGTCACCCGCAAGCGCGGAAGATGTAAAAGGCGCATGCTTTCGTCATGGGTTGTGACAGATTTCACGGAAGCGGCCGATGCCCGCTTCGACCGGTGGGGCGGTGGCCGGCCGGTGCCGTTTGCAACGCGTTTTGCGCCCTGAGGGTGCGCCGACTGCTGCGGCGCGGGGAGCGGGCACGTGCCGGCGTTAGAATGCAGGACTTTCATGACGGGATGAGCCGATGACCGCACTCTGGATCCTGGTTTTGCTGATCGCGGTGTCCGGGCTGTTCTCGCTGGCGGAGATGGCCTTCGCTTCCGCGCGCCGGGCCCGCCTGGTGCAGATGGCTGAGGATGGCGACGACGGCGCGGTGGCCGCGCTGGCCATCAAGGAGCAGTCCAGCCGCCTGCTGGCCGCGACCCAGACCGGCATCACTGCCGCTGCCTTGCTGATGGGCGTGTATGGCGAATCCGCGCTGACGACCCAGCTTGAAACCTGGCTGGGCGAGCATGCGCCGGGCCTGGCCGACTGGAACGGCCTGATCGCCTTCACCTGCATGATCGTGGCGGTGACGGCAGCTTCCATCGTATTCGGCGAGATCGTGCCCAAGCGCATCGCGCTGGCCTATCCGGAGCGGCTCGCGTCCTCGCTGGCGCCGCTGATGGGCTTTTTCATCCGCGCCTTGTCGCCGGCGATCTACTTCCTCTCCTTCGTGGCAGACCGCGTGATCGCGCTGCTGCCGGTGCAGGCGGCCCCCGCGGTGACCAGCATGGAAGACATCCTCGCCTTCGTGACCGAGGGCGAGCGCACCGGCTCCATCCAGCGCGAGGAAAGTCATCTGCTGGGCAATGTGGTGCGCCTGGAAGACTGGCGCATGGCGACCATCATGACGCCGGTGAGTGACGTGGTGTATGTCGACCTGCTCGACACCACCGAGAACAATCTCAAGCGCCTGGTCGAAACCCCGCATTCGCAATTGCCGGTCTGCAAGGGGGATGTGCAGCAGGTGATCGGCATCGTGCAGAGCCATGACATCCTCAAGGCCTCGCTGGAAGGCGAAATCGACTTCGGTTCGCTGCCGATGGATGCGCCGCTCTTCGTGCCCTCCGCGCTGACGCTGGGCGACCTCTTGCGCACCTTCCGCCAGCGCAAGGCGGATTTCGCCTTCGTCGTCAGCGAGTTCGGCCTGACTGAAGGCGTCGTGACGCTCGGCGACCTGATGACCTCGCTGGTGGGCGACATGATGCCCTTCTCGGACGACCCGGACGAAGCCCTCGCAGTGGAGCGGCCGGATGGCTCCTGGCTGCTCGACGGCCTGCTGCCGATCGACGAGATGCGTGACAAGCTGGGCCTGCGCGAGTTGCCGCTCGAAGCCATGGGCAGCTACCACACCGTCGGCGGCTTCATGCTCGCGTCATTGGGCCACATTCCGCGCAAGGCGGAACGCTTCAGCTGGGAAGGCTGGGTTTTCGAGGTGGTGGATATCGACCGCAACCGGGTCGACCAAGTGCTGGCGAGCCGCGCCGGCAGCGAGACTCGACCGGCGGCCTAGCGCCTGTTTTGCCCGGGGCATCTCCGGTGAGCGTGGCTTTGTCCGGCTTCTTTGACAGATCTGCGGCGCGCTTCGCTGCGCTCAGTGCGCCCTACGGCGTGGATGGCGGGCCCGGGAGAGAGGCGAGCAGCGCTTCCGCTTCGCGGGGGTGGCGCAGGCGCACAAAGCGGATCGCCGCGTACTGCGGATCCATCATGCAGGATTCATATTTCCGTCGCGTGCTGCCATGGGTGCGGATCGTCCACCAGACGATGGAATCCCGCGAGAAGAGTTGCCGGAAGCTCTCGCGATTGCCAGTGCCGGGCCACAGCTCCTCTCGCGTGAGGCTGCGCCGCAGCGCACGCCGGATGGCGCGGCCCAGCGTGAGCAGGAAACTGTAGTCGAGCCAGATCACGGTACTTGCATCGCGCCACTTGAGTGGGGTGCTGCGCGTGTAGTTGCCGTCGAGCACCCAGGGGCCGTCGGCGAGCGCGGCTTCTATCCGCGGGAAGAACTCTGCATCGCCGGATTCTGTCCAGCCCGCTTTCCAGAACAACTGGTCGAGCTCGATGCAGCGTGCACCCAGTGCGGTGGCGAGGCGGCGCGAGAAGTGCGTTTTCCCGCTGCCGCTGGTGCCAACCACATTGATGTTGAGCCATGTCGGCCCGGGACAGTCTCCGGGCCTGGCCTGGCTCATGCCGCGACCATGCCGCTGTGACGCAGCAGGGCGTCGACTTCCGGATCCCGGCCGCGGAAGGCGCGGAAGGATTCGAGCGCCGGACGCGATCCGCCGACCGACAGGATTTCGGTCAGGAAGCGCTCGCCCACCGTGCTGTCGAACACGCTACCGCCTTCGGGGCGGGCTTCTTCGAACGCAGCGAAGGCGTCGGCCGACAGCACCTCTGCCCACTTGTAGCTGTAATAGCCGGCCGCATAGCCGCCGGCGAAGATGTGGCTGAAGCTGTTGGGGAAGCGGTTCCATGCCGGCGGGATATTGACGGCGACTTCGCGGCGCACTTCATCGAGCAGGGGCTGCACGCCGGCAGCCGCATCGAAGACCCAGTCATCGTGCAGGCGCAGGTCGAAGAGCGCGAACTCGAGCTGGCGCACGGTCTGCATGCCGCTCTGGAAGTTCTTCGCGGCGAGCATCTTGTCGAAGAGCGCGCGCGGCAGCGGCTCGCCCGTTTCCACATGGGCGCTCATGTTGCTGATCACGTCCCACTCCCAGCAGAAGTTCTCCATGAACTGGCTGGGCAGCTCCACCGCATCCCATTCCACGCCATTGATGCCGGAGACCCACAGCTCTTCGATCCGCGTCATCAGGTGGTGCAGGCCGTGACCGGCTTCGTGGAACAGGGTCTGCACGTCGTCGTGCGAAAAGGTGGCCGGTTTGCCATCGACCGGGCCGGGGAAGTTGCAGACGAGGTAGGCCACCGGCGTCTGGATGCCGCTGGCCGTGGCACGCCGGGTGATCGCGCTGTTCATCCAGGCGCCGCCACGCTTGGTGGCGCGGGCATGCAGGTCGAGGTAGAACTGGCCGACCAGCTCAGTTCCGTGCGGGCCTTCGCGCTCGATGCGGAAAAACTGCACGTCGGCATCCCACACCGGCGCCTGGTCTGCGCGAATCTGCACGCCGTAGAGGCGCTCGACCACCGAGAACAGGCCGGCGAGCACGCGCGGCTCCTGGAAGTACTGCTTCACTTCCTGGTCGGAATAGCTGTAGCGCGCTTCGCGCAGCTTCTCGGCGGCATAGCCCACGTCCCAGGCTTCGAGCGTGGCGAGCCCCAGCTCGCGGGCGGCGAACTCGCGCAGCTCGGCCATGTCGCGCTCGGCAAAGGGCTTGGCCTTGCGGCCGAGGTCGCGCAGAAAGTCGATCACCTGGGCGGGCGTTTCGGCCATCTTGGGCACCAGCGAGACTTCGGCGTAGCTGGCGTAGCCCAGCATCTGCGCGAGTTCGCGGCGCAGCTCGACGATGCGGGCGATGTTGGGCGCGTTGTCCCATTCGGGGTGGCCCAGTTCGACTGAGAACTCCGAGGCGCGGGTGGCATTGGCGCGATACATCGTTTCGCGCAGCGTGCGGTCGGCGGCGTACTGCATCACCGGCAGGTAAGAAGGCATGCGCAGCGTGAACAGCCAGCCTGTCTTGCCGGCGGCTTCTGCCTCGGTGCGGGCCGCGGCGATCACGTCGGCGGGCAGGCCGGCCAGCCGCGCTTCATCGGTGACGAGTTCGGTGAAGGCGTTGGTGGCGTCCAGCACGTTCTCGGAGAACTTCGCGGCGAGCGCGGCCAGCTCCTGCTGGATGGCCTGGAAGCGGGGCTTCTGCGCATCGGGCAGCTCGGCGCCGGAGAGGCGGAAATCGCGGATCTCGTTATCCACGATGCGCTGGCGCACCGGGCTCAGCGTGGCGTATTCCGGGCTCTCGCGCAGGGCCTTGTACCTGGCGAAGAGCGCGAGGTTCTGTCCGATCTCGGCGTAGTACTGCGTGATCTCTGGCAGCAGCGCGTTGTAGGCCTCGCGCCACTCCGGCACGTCCTTCACGCTGTGCAGGTGGCTGACTACATCCCAGGCACGCGAGAGGCGCTCGCCCGCGTCGATCATCGGGGCCACGAAGGCTGTCCAGGTGGGCGCGATCTCGTCCGAGGTCTGGCGGGCGATGAGCGCCCGGCCTTCGTCCATCAGCTGGCGGATGGCGGGGCCGACGTCGGCGGGCTGGATGGCGTCGAAACGGGGCAGGGAAGTGAGATCGAGCAGGGGGGAGTTCATGCGCTGTTCCTCTGGCGGAGCTGAAGTTCGGGGGACATTGTGCCGTCAATGACTGAGTGCGGCAAAAATCGGTTTGAAAGGGTTGGACTATGGCAGAGACAGTCGATCGGCGGCGGGCGTTCAGTGCCGCCATCGAGCAGGAACTCAAGAGTGGCGAGCTGGTGTTCCCGACCTGCATGCAGGCCACGCTGAAGATCCGGCGCGCGCTGGATGACGAGAATGCCGGGCTGACTGCGGTGTCCCGCGCCATCAGTCTGGAGCCGCTGCTGTCGGTGAAGCTGCTTCGCATGGCCAATTCGGCTTTCTACAACCCGTCCGGCATCGAGGTCAGCGATGTGCAGCGCGCGCTGATGCGGGTGGGTCTCAAGAGCGCGCGGGTGCTGGCACTGGCCGTGATCGGGGATCAGATCGCCACCGCGCAGGAGCTTGCACCGGTCTGGCGGCTGGCCGACCAGCTGTGGCGGCATTCGCTCGACGTCGCCTCGCTTTCCCATGCGATCGCGGTGCAGCTCGACACCTTCAATCCCGACACCGCGCTGCTCGCCGGCATGGTGCACGCGATCGGCCAGTTCTACCTGCTGGCACGCAGCCGCGATTTTCCCGAGTTGCTCGAGGAGCAGAGCGAGCTCGCGGATTTCATTCTCTACTGGGACCGCCGCGTCGGCCAGGCCGTGCTCGTCGCGCTCGGCACGCCGGAGGAAATCGTCGACGCCATCGATACGCAGGACGAGTGCACCGGCGTATGGCCGCCGCGCCACCTCTCCGACCTGCTGTTTCTGGCCAATACCGCCGCCGGCACGCCGAATCCCTTTTCCACGGTTTCGCTGGAAGAACAGATCACCCGACGGCAGGACGCTTTCCGCAATGTGGAGCCGGATCTCATCAACCGCATGCTCGACGAAGCCCGCGTGCGCCGCGCCGCCGCGATGGCCATGCTCACGGCCTGAACCGTGGCTCAGTCCTTGCGGGCGGGCCCGTAGAGGCGGCTGATCAGCTGGCTGAAGGCAGCCTGTCGCGAGGGCGCCGCTTGCCGGAGCACCCCTTCGCGCTGCAGCAGGGCGATGAGTTTGCGCGGCTCGATATGGCGATCACCCACGACCTCGACATGCCCTGCCTGCAGCTCCAGCCTTTGCGTGCGCGGGTCGGCTTCCACCGTGGGCGAGCGCTGTTCGGCCAGCGAGAAGATCTCGTCACTTTCCACGCAGCGCCCGCCCTCTTCGCGCCGGCAGCTGTCGCGCTCGTCGGTGTCGATCTTGAGATGGCGGGAAACGCCCGGGCTCAGCGCTCCGGGTGCCCGGATGAAGTGGGATGCGGCGGAGATGTCGGTCCATTTTGCACCGGTGCCGATGCGACAGGAGGCGGCCGTCAGACCCAGACTCAGCACATGCAGCCAGGTCCAGCCGCAAGGTGCGGCCGCGGCGATGCCGGCAAAGGGGCCGGAAATCGTGACCAGCTCGACCGCAGGTACCGCCTGATCCGGGATCGACAAAGCCTGGGTGCTGACGGCGCGGCGACTGATCAGCGCCCCCTGGCTGTGGCCGATCAGGGTGAGGGCCGAACCGGGGGTGGCGTCTGCAAGCTGCTGCAGTGCGCGGCGCAAGCCGCCTGCTGCGTCGTCCAGTGCGGCGCGATCGTCATAGCTGAAACAGGCGCTCTGCTGGCCCTGGAACGCGAAGACCCGGGACAGCGAGCGGAATTCGCCGGCAGAGCCGCGGCAGCCGTGGACCATGAGCTTCACGGGTTCGCCGCGACGCAGTTGCAGCCGGCGATCCGGGTTGTCATTGCAGGGGCCGAGGCCTGGAATCTCGAGCACCAGATCCGGGGTCGGCAGCAGCCGGTTTTCGTCGGGGGACGACGCATCGGCCGCTGCGAGGGCCGGCGCGCAGAGCGCCAGCCAGGCGGGCAAGAAGGCGGACAGGGCGAAAAACGTGCGGCGCGTCATCGGCGGTGATCCGGAACACGGCGGAGCTCCGATTCTATCGGTGTTCGGCGCTCCGCCTGAATAGGCGCTTTACCGGTCTTCGCAGGCGTCCGGGGCGTCAGGCATCGAGGCTGCGACCCGTCAGACGCTCGTAGGCTTCCACATACTTGGCGCTGGTGCGGGCGATGACCTCGGCCGGCAGCTTCGGGCCCGGCGCAGTCTTGTTCCAGTCCAGCGTTTCCAGGTAGTCGCGCACGTACTGCTTGTCGTAGGACGGCGGCGAAATGCCTTCGGCATAACTGTCTGCGGGCCAGAAACGGGAAGAGTCCGGCGTGAGCGCTTCGTCGATCAGGTGCAGGGTGCCGGCCGCATCTAGACCGAACTCGAACTTGGTGTCGGCAATGATGATGCCGCGGGTCGCGGCGTAGTCGCGGGCTTCCGAATACAGCTGGATGGCGGCATCGCGGGCCTTGGCGGACAGGTCTTCGCCCATCAGCTCGACGCATTTCGCGAAGTCGATGTTCTCGTCATGGGTGCCCATTTCAGCCTTGGTCGAGGGCGTGAAGAGCGGTTGTTCGAGCTTGGCCGCCTGCTTGAGGCCCACCGGCAGCGTGTGGCCGCAGACCTTGCCGGTCGCGAGGTAATCCTTCCAGCCGCCGCCGATGATGTAGCCACGCACCACCGCTTCGATGGGCAGCGGCTTGAGCCGCTTGACGACCAGCGCGCGGCCACGAACCTGGTCACGCTCGCTGGCGGCCACGACGTCTTCCGGCGCGATGCCGGTGAGCTGGCCGGGCAGGATGTGGGCGAGGCGATCGAACCAGAACAGGGCGGTCTTGGTGAGCACTTCGCCCTTGCGCGGGATCGGATCCGGCAGGATCACGTCGAAGGCCGAGAGCCGGTCGGAGGTCACGATCAGCAGCTTGTCCTCATCGACCGCATAGATATCGCGGACCTTGCCGTGCCCGAGCAGGGGCAGGCTGGTGATGGAGGCTTCGTAGAGGGGCTGGGTCATGAGGGCTGAAACTCCGGGAACGGGATGCAGGCGGGAGACTGCGAACGGGGAAATCGGGCTGGGTACCGGGCAGAAAACGGGGCCGGACATGGCGAGCCGGGATGGCCCGACTGCGCATGCCGACCCGGCAGGGTCATTGCGCGGGCGGAACGTAACCCGAGGCGGCATCAGCACCGCCGCCGAAGAAATGGCGTTCCATCTGCTCGGACAGGTACTTGCGGGCTTTCGGATCCATCAGGTTCAGGCGGTTTTCGTTGATCAGCATGGTCTGATGCTTGATCCACTGCTGCCACGCTTCCTTGGAGACGTTTTCCCACACCTTCTTGCCCAGCTCGCCGGGAATGGGCGGGAAATCGAGGCCTTCGGCCTCGGTGCCGAGCTTGATGCACTTGACCATGCGTGCCATGACGGAATTCCTGTGTAATGCGTTCGGGGAAGCCAATTGTAGTGGAAAGCCGGTAGTGCCGCAGCGGCGCCGGCGCGCCAAAGACAAGGGCCTCCACGCGGGAGGCCCTGTTTCCGGCGCAAGGAGGCTTACTTCACTTGCTGGGCCAGCGCGCCACTCTTGTACTGGGCGGCAATCTTGTCCAGTGCGATCGGCTTGATCCGGCTGGCCTGACCTGCGCAACCGAAGGCTTCCATGCGGGCCTTGACGATGGCCTGGGCGGCAGCGCGCGCGGGCTTGAGGTAGTCACGCGGATCGAACTTCGAGGGATTCTCGAACATGAACTTGCGGACGGCTGCTGTCATGGCCAGGCGGATGTCGGTGTCGATATTCACCTTGCGCACGCCGTGCTTGATGCCTTCGACGATTTCCTCGACCGGCACGCCGTAGGTTTCGCCGATGTCACCGCCGTACTGACGGATGATGGCCAGCAGATCCTGCGGCACGGAAGAGGAACCGTGCATCACCAGGTGGGTGTTGGGCAGGCGGGCGTGGATTTCCTTGATGCGGGAAATGGCCAGGATGTCGCCGGTGGGCTTGCGGGTGAACTTGTAGGCGCCGTGGCTGGTGCCAATGGCGATCGCCAGTGCGTCGCACTGGGTCTGCTTGACGAAGTCTGCGGCCTGCTCAGGATCGGTCAGCATGGAGGCGTGATCCAGCTTGCCTTCGGCGCCGATGCCGTCTTCTTCACCCGCCATGCCGGTCTCCAGCGAACCCAGGCAGCCCAGTTCGGCTTCCACCGAGACGCCGATGGCGTGGGAGAACTTCACGACTTCGCGGCTGACTTCCACGTTGTATTCGTAGGAAGAGGGGGTCTTGCCGTCTTCCAGCAGCGAACCATCCATCATCACCGAACTGAAGCCGGACTTGATCGCGGCCATGCAGACGGCCGGGCTCTGGCCGTGGTCCTGGTGCATCACCACCGGGATGTGCGGATAGGCTTCGACGGCGGCGTCGATCAGGTGACGGAGGAAGGCTTCACCGGCGTATTTGCGGGCGCCGGCCGAGGCCTGCATGATCACCGGGCTGTCCAGTTCATTGGCAGCTTCCATGATGGCCGTGACCTGTTCGAGGTTGTTCACGTTGAACGCGGGCAGCCCGTAGCTGAATTCGGCTGCGTGATCGAGCAGTTGACGCATGGAAACAAGTGCCATGTTGGAGTCCCTTCGGAAAGTTGTCGTTGTCAGTACCAGACCGGCATTCGCGGTCGCTCGGGGGTGAATTCTACCCTTCGGGCTCCTGTCATGTTCAGGAACAATGCCCGCGTGGGGCGATAAAAAAACGGCCTTCTGCTTGCGCAGAGGCCGTTTTCGGGCTTTTTTGCCGGCGGGATGCTGCGCTGCAGCTTACCGCCGGCCGTCTGGGCCTGATCAGCCGCCGATCTTGAGGATCTTGAGGCTGTTGGTGCCGCCGGATTGACCCAGCGGTTCGCCGACGGTGACCACCACGATGTCGCCCGGCTGAACCAGCTTGTTCTTCAGCAGGGTCAGTTCGGCTTCATGCAGCAGGTGGTCGCGCGAATCGGTGATGCGCGGCATCTGCATCGGGAACACGCCGCGATACAGCGCACACTTGGCCACGGTTTCGACTTGCGAGGTCAGTGCGTAGATGGGCAGGCCCGGACGCACGCGGCTCATCCACAGCGCGGTGGAGCCGGACTCGGTCAGTGCGACGATGGCCTTGGCGCCGAGGTGATGGCCGGAGAACAGCGCAGCCATGGCGATCGACTGGTCGATGCGCGACAGGGTGCGGTTCAGGAATTCCGGATCCAGCTTGCCGGGGTAGGACTTTTCGGCTTCTTCGCAGACGCGGGCCATGGTTTCGACCACTTCAACCGGGTACTTGCCGGCAGCGGTTTCGGCCGACAGCATGACGGCATCGGTGCCGTCGAGCACGGCGTTGGCCACGTCGGACACTTCGGCGCGGGTCGGCACCGGGCTGGTGATCATCGATTCCATCATCTGGGTCGCGGTGATCGCCAGCTTGTTCATCTCGCGAGCGAGCTTGATCATCTTCTTCTGCAGCGCCGGCACAGCGGCTTCACCCACTTCGACTGCCAGGTCACCCCGGGCCACCATCAGGCCGTCGGAAGCTTCCAGGATTTCAGCCAGGGTCTTCGGTTCGACCGCTTCGGTGCGCTCGATCTTGGCGATCGTCAGGGCGTTGGAGCCGGCGGCACGCAGCAGGGTGCGAGCCATGTACATGTCAGCGGCATTCTTCGGGAAGGAGACCGCGATGTACTCGATGCCGATGGCGGCAGCGGTCTTCAGGTCTTCCATGTCCTTGGCGGTCAGCGCCGGGGCGGTCAGACCGCCACCCTTCTGGTTGATGCCCTTGTTGTTCGACAGTTCGCCGCCGTGACGCACGCGGGTGTGGATTTCCGGTCCGATGACCTTTTCCACGTCCAGCACGATGGCGCCGTCGTTGAGCAGCAGGATGGTGCCCGGCTTCACGTCGTTGGGCAGTTCCTTATAGTCGAGGCCGACGCGCTCGTCATTGCCCATTTCGCATGAGGCGTCGAGGATGAAGCTCTGACCCTTCTCGAGGAAGGTCTTGCCGTTGGCAAACTTACCGACGCGGATCTTCGGGCCTTGCAGGTCGGCGAGGATGGCGACCGGCTTGCCCACACGCTTGGCAGCGTCACGAACCATGTTCGCGCGAGCGGCGTGATCTTCGGCCTTGCCGTGCGAGAAATTCAGGCGGACGACATCGACGCCGGCGCGGATCATGCGCTCCAGGGTTTCGGCATCATTGGAGGACGGGCCGAGGGTGGCGACGATCTTGGTGTGACGTTGCATGGAAACTCCTTCGTAGGATGTGTTTTGAGCAGGGAGAGAACTGGCTGCTGCCTTGGTGCGGGGTGTCTTCACGGCAGCAGGTGCTGCGGAGCGGGAAGAGGCCGCTTTCCGGGGGGTTTTGGCAGCCGGAGCTACGGATTTGGTCATCGGGCAGTATTCTTTTTTCAGGGGCAGGGGTGAGTTGCCCGGGTTGTTCAGTGATTGACTCTTTGCTGCAAGGCTTCCAGTGCAGGCAGCGTCTTTCCTTCGATGAACTCGAGAAAGGCGCTGCCGGCGTTTGATACATGATCCAGCTGTGCTGCGAGGCCGAACTTGCCGATTGCGGCGATGGTGTCACCACCGCCGGCGAGCGACATGGCCGACGAATCGGCGATGGCCCTGCCCAGTGCGCGCGTGCCTTCCGCAAAGCGGTCGAACTCGAACACACCGAGCGGCCCGTTCCACAGGATGGTACGGGCTGTACGCAATTGTGCAGCGAGTTCCGCAGCCGTTTCCGGACCAATATCAAGAATCATGTCTTCATCGGCAACTTCTGCGACCGGCTTGACGATGGCATCTGCCTGCGGGGCGAATTCACGGGTGGTGACCACGTCGATCGGCAACACCACCGAGGCGCCCCGGCCGCGCATCCCAGCCATGATCTGGCGGGCTTCGGCCAGCAGTTCGGGCTCGACCAGTGATCGTCCGGCCTTGAATCCGGCTGCCATCAGGAAGGTGTTGGCAATGCCGCCACCGACGATCAGGCGGTCCGCCTTCAGGGCCAGGTTCTGCAGGATCGCAAGCTTGGTCGACATCTTCGAACCACCGACAATCGCCACCAGCGGCTGTTCCGGCGATTCGACGGCGCGCCCGAGTGCTTCGAGCTCCGCGGTCAGCTGCGGTCCGGCACAGGCGATGGGGGCCGCGAGCGCGAGGGCATGCGTGGTGCATTCGGCGCGATGTGCCGTCGCGAATGCATCATTCACATAGACATCGCAGAGGCACGCGATACGTGCCGCCAGTTCTGCGCTGTCGGCCTTCTCGCCGCGATTGAGCCTGCAGTTCTCCAGGATGACCAGTTCGCCGGCTTCCACGCTGAGGCCATGGGTCCAGTCCTGAACGAGGCGGACCGGATGCCCGAGCAGCGCGCAGAGGCGGGTGGCGACGGGCGCCAGGGAATCTTCGGGTTGCGGATCGCCTTCGGCGGGACGGCCGAGATGCGAGGTCACCATGACCGCAGCACCTTGCGCCAGTGCTTCGCGGATCGCCGGAAGCGCCGCATGGATGCGGGATTCGTCGCCGATATTGCCCGAGTCATCCAGCGGGACGTTCAGGTCGGCACGGATGAATACCCGCTTGCCAGTCAGATCGAGATCCCTGAATTTCCGGAAGAGCATGGTCACTGACCCTCAGGCAAAGCGTGCGATGCATGAAAAGAGCCGCTGCAGGGCAGCGGCTCTTTCAGGCCTTACTTACTTGCTGGCCGCGACGCGGACCATCTCCAGCACCTTGTTGGAGTAGCCCCACTCGTTGTCATACCAGGACACGACCTTGACGAAGGTGGAGTCCAGCGCGATACCGGCGTCGGCATCGAACACCGAGGTGCAGGGTTCGCCACGGAAGTCGGTCGACACGACCTTCTCGGTGGTGTAGCCCAGCACGCCCTTCATGGCGCCTTCGGAGGCAGCCTTCATGGCAGCGCAGATCTGCTCGTACGAAGCTTCCTTGTTCAGCTCGACGGTCAGGTCGACCACGGAGACGTCGGAAGTCGGCACGCGGAAGGACATGCCGGTCAGCTTCTTGTTCAACTCGGGGATCACCTTGCCCACAGCCTTGGCTGCACCGGTCGAGGACGGGATGATGTTCTCGAGAATGCCGCGGCCGCCGCGCCAGTCCTTGTTGGACGGGCCGTCAACGGTCTTCTGGGTGGCGGTGGCAGCGTGCACCGTGGTCATCAGGCCGCGCTTGATGCCGAAGGTGTCGTTGAGCACCTTGGCGACCGGAGCCAGACAGTTGGTGGTGCAGGAAGCGTTGGAGATGATGGCCTCACCTGCGTAGCTGGTGTGGTTCACGCCATACACGAACATCGGGGTGTCGTCCTTCGACGGAGCCGACATCACGACCTTCTTGGCGCCGGCGGCGAGGTGCTTGTCAGCGCCCCACTGGCCGCTCTTCTCGAGGAACAGGCCGGTCGATTCGACGACCACGTCGGCGCCGACTTCGTTCCACTTCAGGTTGGCGGGGTCGCGCTCGGCGGTCAGGCGGATGCGCTGGCCGTTGACGATCAGGGTGTTGCCTTCAACCGAGACTTCACCCTTGAACTTGCCGTGCACGGAGTCGTGCTTGAGCATGTAGGCGAGGTAGTCAGGCTCGAGCAGGTCGTTGATACCAACGATCTCGATGTCCTTGAAGTTCTGCACGGCGGCGCGGAACACCATGCGGCCGATGCGGCCGAAACCATTGATGCCGACTTTGATTGCCATCTTGTCTTACTCCTGAGAACAAAAATAATTGTTGAACAATCCACCACCATCGCGTGCTGCGCCGAGCCTCGTTGCACGGCGTCACCGGGTCGGGGGAAGGCCCCCGGTGCGCGAAACCAGCAGTCTAAACCAGCTTGGTGACTGCTTCGACCACCTTTTCAGGCGTGAAACCGAAATGCTTGAACAGCGTGCCGCCGGGGCCGGATTCGCCGAAGCGGTCCATGCCGATGACAATGCCATCCAGGCCGACATACTTGTACCAGCCGTCCGTGACACCTGCTTCGATCGCCACGCGCGGCAGGCCCTTGCCGAGCACGGCCGCCTTGTAGGCCGCATCCTGCTGGTCGAACAGGCGGTTGCAGGGCATCGAGACCACGCGTACCGGCACACCGGCCTCGGCCAGCTGCTTCTGCGCGGCCAGCGCCACGCCTACTTCCGAACCGGTGGCGATGATCACCGCCTTCGCGTCAGCGGCGTCGACCAGCACGTAGCCACCCTTGCGGATGTCGGCCAGTTGCTGGGCGCTGCGGGTGTTGAAGGGCAGGTTCTGGCGCGTGAGTGCCAGCAGGGTCGGGCCGTCTGCGCGCTCGATGCCGTGGATCCAGGCCACCGAAGCTTCAGTGGTGTCGGCCGGACGCCAGACGTTCAGGTTCGGGATCAGGCGCAGCGAGGCGGTGTGCTCCACCGGCTGGTGGGTCGGGCCGTCTTCGCCGACGCCGATCGAGTCGTGCGTGAACACCATCACCTGGCGGATGTGCATCAGCGCGGCCATGCGGATCGCGCTGCGGCAGTAGTCCGAGAACACCAGGAAGGTCGCGGTGTAGGGAATGAAGCCACCGTGGAGCGCAATGCCGTTGGCAATCGCCACTTCGGCAAACTCGCGCACGCCGTAGTTGATGTAGTTGGCATCCGCGACGCCCGGCAGGAAGTCCTTGGTGCCGGACCAGTGCGTCAGGTTCGAGCCGGCGAGGTCGGCAGAGCCGCCGAGCAGTTCGGGCAGGGCGGGCGCCAGCGCTTCGATGGCGTTCTGCGAAGCCTTGCGGGTGGCGATGGTTTCGGCCTTGGCCTGAACCTTTTCGATCAGTGCATCCGCAGCCGCCTTGAAGCCGGCCGGCAGTTCGCCTGCCAGACGACGCTTGAGTTCGCTGGCCAGCTCCGGATGAGCCGCAGCATAGGCGGCAAAAAGCGTGTTCCACTCGCCTTCGGCCTTGGCGCCTGCAGCCTTGGCATCCCACTGGGCGTAGATGTCAGCCGGCACTTCGAACGCCGGATGGTTCCAACCGATCGCCTTGCGCGTACCGTCGATTTCGGCTGCGCCCAGCGGCGCGCCATGAGAGTCGGAGGTGCCTGCCTTGGTCGGCGCGCCTGCGCCGATGGTGGTGCGGCAGATGATCAGGGCGGGACGTTCCGCGTCGGCCCTGGCTTCGAGTGTGGCGGCCTGCAGGGCCGCAGCGTCGTGGCCGTTGATCGGGCCGATCACTTGCCAGCCGTAGGCTTCAAAGCGCTTCCGGGTGTCGTCGGCGAACCAGCCATCGACTTCGCCGTCGATCGAGATGTTGTTGTCATCGTAGTAGGCGGTCAGCTTGCCGAGCTTCCAGAGGCCGGCCAGCGAGGCCACTTCATGGCTGATGCCTTCCATCAGGCAGCCGTCGCCGAGGAAGACCCAGCTGCGGTGATCGACCACATCAAAACCCGGGCGGTTGAACTGGGCAGCG
The DNA here is from genome assembly GCF_039631355.1 of Uliginosibacterium paludis. Classification (NCBI taxonomy): domain Bacteria; kingdom Pseudomonadati; phylum Pseudomonadota; class Betaproteobacteria; order Rhodocyclales; family Zoogloeaceae; genus Uliginosibacterium; species Uliginosibacterium paludis. Next base: position 56,196 of record NZ_JBDIVF010000013.1, read on the forward strand.
AGCATCTTTTCGGCCAGTGCAAAGCCCACGGCATTGGCGAGACCCTGACCCAGCGGGCCGGTCGTGGTTTCGACGCCCGGGGTGTAATGCACTTCGGGGTGGCCCGGAGTTTTGGAACCCAGCTGGCGGAATTTCTTCAGCTCGTCGATCGGCAGGTCGTAGCCGGTCAGGTGCAGCAGCGCATACAGCAGCATCGAGCCGTGACCGTTGGAGAGCACGAAGCGGTCGCGGTTGCTCCAGCCCGGATTGGCCGGGTTGTGGCGCAGGTGGCGGCGCCACACGACTTCCGCGATCTCGGCCATGCCGAGCGGCATGCCGGGGTGTCCGGAGTTGGCTTGCTGGACGGCGTCCATGGCCAGTGCGCGCAGGGCTCCGGTAAGCGGAGTGAAGTCGATGCTGGGGGTTCTGGAGTTCATGTTGATCAGGTGCGGGCCGCGAGAGGTCTGGAGCCGTTCATTATCTGACATCGAAGACGGGCGCGCCACCCGTGTGATAGCCGTGAATTACGAATTTCCCTCAAGACGATAGCCGAGGGTGTGCGGGTTCCGCTTGACGGAGCGCAAGAGCCCCGGGTTTAGGCGCTGCGGGCGATCCGGCTGTTTTCGAGCAGAGCCTTGATGCGCGGCAGCAGGATGACCTGAAGCGCGAGTTCGATCTGGCTGCCGGGCAGGACGATGGTGTTGGGCCGGGTCATCCAGGCACCATGGAGCAGGGTCAGCAGCTCGGGAAAATTCACGCCGGCCGGGTTGCGGAAGGAAATCACCACCAGGGTTTCGTTGGGTAGCGGGATGTCCTTGGCCGCAAAGGGATTCGAGGTGTCGACGATGGGTACGCGCTGGAAGTTGATATGGGTGCGCGAGAACTGCGGCACGATGGTATGCACATAGTCGTGCATGCGGCGCAGGATCGTCGTCTGCACCGCTTCCAGTGTGTGGCCACGCTCCTGCGTGTCACGCATCAGTTTCTGGATCCATTCCAGATTGATGGTCGGCACCACGCCGATCAGCAGGTCTGCCTTGCCGGCAATGTCGACTTCATCGGTGACTACGCCGCCATGCAGGCCCTCGTAGAACAGCAGTTCGCTGTCTTCAGGCAGCGGCTGCCAGGGCGAGAAGCTGCCCACCGGGCTGGCAAAGGTCTGGGCCGTTTCTTCGTCATGGATGTAATGACGGGTCCGGCCCTGGCCGGTTTCGCCATATCCGGCGAACAGTGCTTCAAGCTCGGGAAAGAGGTTCGCTTCCGGGCCGAAATGGCTCGGTCCGCGTTCGCCGCGGGCTTCCGCCGCGAGAATCAGCGAACGCATCTCGCTGCGCGTGTAACGGTGGAAGGCGTCGCCTTCCACGCGGGCGGCACGGATGCCTTCGCGGCGGAAAATGTGGCCGAAGGTCCGGGAGATCGTCGAGGTACCCGCGCCGGAAGATCCGGTGACGGCGATAACGGGGTGACGGACCGACATCAGCGATGTGCCTGCAGCCAGGTCAGCCACTCGCCATGCAGCGCGGGGCTGGAGGCGAGGACGACGGCGCGTTTGGGCAGCGGCGCAGGCTCGAGCGGCCCGCCATCGAGCACTCCATAGCTGCCACCGGCTTCCGCCAGGATCAGGCGGCCGGCCGCGTAATCCCACAGCGCCTGGCCGCCGTGCAGATAGACATCCAGCCGCCCGGCTGCCACGAAGCACCACTCCAGCGCCGAGGAGCCGAAGTTGCGCTGCGAATAGTAGGGCGGCGTCATGACCAGGTTGGCGGCCAGGGTGTTCGGGATGCGCTTGAAGTCGATGCCGGCCACGGCCACGTTGAGCCGCGTTGCCGGCGCACGCAGGGGCAGGCGGCGGCCGTTGAGCCAGGCGCCTTCGCCGCGGGCGGCATAGAAGGATTCGTCGGTGGTCGGGTTGTAGACCACGCCGAACTGGGTTTCGCCGCCCACCATGTAGGCCACCGATACGGCAAACAGCGGGATGCCGTTGGCAAAATTGGTGGTGCCATCGATCGGGTCGATGCACCAGACCCCTTCCTGTCCGGCCTCCCAGCATTCAAGCTGCTGCGCGGCCGTCATCTCTTCGCTGATGACCGGGGCGTCCAGCACTTCGGGCAGACGCTCGAGCAAGGCCTGCTGCGAGGCCAGGTCGGCAGCGGTCAGCGAGCTGCCGTCTTCCTTGAACTCGCGAGCAGCACGCAGGAAGTGCGGCATGATGGCTTCGCGGGCGACATCGCGGACGACGGATTCCAGGGCACGGGCGCGGGACAGGGGAGGCATGGCGCAGTCGGCGGAAAGGGGTCGGAAAACGGGGGAGTTGCGAAGCGCAAGCCCGATATAATGAGCCATTGCACGGGCAGGCGTTCCGTGCGCAGCCCAGAAGATGATAGCACCATGCCTCCGCGCTTCCATTGCCCCTTGCCACTGGCCGAAGATCTGAGCCTGCGCCTGCCTGACGAGGTGGCTCACCATGCCTTGCGCGTGCTCCGGCTGCGTTATGGCGAGCCTGTCCGGGTCTTTGATGGCAAGGGCGCGGAGTTCGACGCCGAGCTCGTGAAGCTTGACGGCGAAGCGGGCGTGAAGCTGGGCCGGCCGGTGGAGGGCGAGCGCGAGGCGCCGTTGCAGGTCACCCTGGTCCAGGCCCTGGCGGTGGCGGACAAGATGGACTGGATCGTGCAGAAGGCCGTCGAGCTGGGGGCCGTGGCGGTCCAGCCGGTTGAAGCCGAGCGGTGCGTGCTGAAGCTTGTCGGCGAAAGGGCGGGCAAGCGCGTTGAGCACTGGCGACAGGTGGCCGTGTCGGCTGCCGAGCAATGCGGTCGCCGCCGGCTCTGCGAGGTGGGCGAACTGCGGCGGCTGCCGCAATGGCTGGCAGGCAACGTGCAGGGCGAGCGCTGGATTCTTTCGCCCGACGAGGGTGAAGCGCTGTCTGCAATGCCGCGGCCCGAGGGCCCGGTGAGCCTGCTGATCGGGCCCGAAGGGGGCTGGAGCGAAGGCGAGCTGGCGGCGGCGCGCGCGGCGGGCTGCCGGCCGGTGCGACTGGGGCCGCGGGTATTGCGCACCGAAACTGCCGGGCTGGCGGCCCTGGCTGCGATGATGGCCCTGTGGGGCGACTTTTGAAATGGAAAAAATGAACCAGGATCTGCGGGTACTCAGTGCCAACCTTTCGGCCGCGGTGCGGATGAACGACGATGAAGCGATCCGCTTCGTGGACTGGGTGCGTGGTGCTGCGCCCTACTTCCACGCCTTCCGTGGCAAGACCTTCGTGCTGGCCTTCGGCGGCGAGGTGGCCCAGGCCGGCGAGCTGATGCAGGATCTCTGCCACGACTGCAACCTGCTTGCAGCGCTGGGCGTGCGACTGGTCCTGGTGCATGGCGCGCGTCCCCAGATCGAAGCCGAGCTGACGCGCCGCGGCCAGGAGTCCCACTATCACAACGGCGTGCGCATCACCGACGAGGCGGCGCTCGATTGCGTCAAGGCCGCGGTCGGCGTCACCCGTATCAACATCGAGGCCGCGCTCTCGCAAGGCCTGCCCAATACGCCCATGGCCGGCGCCTACATGCGCGTGACCGGCGGCAACTTCATCACCGCGCGGCCGCTGGGCGTGGTCGATGGGGTCGACTTCCAGTACACCGGCACGGTGCGGCGCGTGATCGTCGAAGAGATCAAGGCCGACCTCGATCAGCAGAACGTGGTGCTGATTTCGAATCTGGGCGTGTCGCCCTCGGGCGAGATCTTCAATCTCGTCATGGAAGACGTGGCCGAAGCCGTGGCGATCGCGCTGCAGGCCGAGAAGCTCATCTACCTGTGCGACGCACCGGGTCTGCTGGACGCCGAAGGCCGCCTCATCGAGGCCATCACGGCCGACGAAGCCGAGCGCAAGCTGGTGGCCGGGCTGGGGCTCACCGAAGACCTGCACCTCTTCCTGCCGCGCGCCATCAAGGCGGTCCGCAAGGGCGTGGCACGGGCTCACCTGATCGACCGCGACAAGGACGGTGGCCTGCTGCTCGAGTTCTTCACCCGCCAGGGCGTGGGCACCATGGTCAGCCGCGAGCCGCTGCACCGGGTCCGCCAGGCGCACATCGACGATGTCGCCACGCTGCTGCAATTGCTGGCGCCGCTGGAGGCCGACGGCACCCTGGTGCGCCGCGGCCGCGAGCTGATCGAGATGGAAATCGAGCGCTTCACGCTCGCCGAGCATGACGGCGTCGTGGTCGGCTGTGCTGCGCTGTATCCCTTCGCCGAAGAGAAGATGGCCGAGATGGCTTGTCTCGCGGTCACGCCGGAGTTCCGTCGCGCCGGTCTGGGCGAGCGCCTGATGCAGCACATTTCCGACCGCGCCCGGCAGGGCGGCTTCAAGGAGCTCTTCGTGCTGACCACCCGCACCGAACACTGGTTCCGCGAGCGGGGGTTCCGCGAGGCCGGGCCGGAGGAGCTGCCGGAACGCAAGCGCGATCTCTACAACTTCCAGCGCCGCTCGAAGATCTTCATCAAGGCCCTCTGAGCGCCGTGTTCTCCCGCCTGACCGCCCTGCTGGTTCCCGCTGTGCCAGGCCGGGCGGGCTGGCGCTTGCGCAGCAACCTGTACGCCGCGCTGTGCGGCGTTCTTGCCGGCGGCTTCGAGACCGTACTGACATGGCGCCGGGCGGGCTTGTCCGGTGAAGGCGTGCTCGACGGCATTCCGGTGGCGATCGTCGTGGGCGTGTCGGTCAGGCTGGCTTTTGCGGCCGCACACCGCCTCTCGGAGCAGCGGGGGCAGCATCTGCTGGCCATTCTGGACGGCGCGGAGGCCACGCCTCCGTCACCGGATCTTGGTGGTGGCTGGTCTGCGCTGGAGCACGCAGCCCGGGCGTTGCGGCTGCAGTGCGAACAGCGCGACACGCGTATTGCCGAGCTCGAACACGCCCTTGCGTTCTACCAGCCGCTTGCCGACGACATGCCCGGCCTCGAAATGCTGTTCGATGGCGAAGGCCGCCTGATCTGGACCAATCCGGCGCTGCATTGCCTGACGGGCTATACCCGCGAGGAATGCGCCGAGGCGGGTGAAGCCGGCGTGCCCTGGGTCTATCTGCGCGATCGCCCGATGATGCGCGACCAGCTGGCGCGCACCCAGCGGGGCGAGGCCGACATGAAGGGCGCTGCCGCCGAGAGCATCGAGATGCGGGTCCAGCACCGCAACGGCACGCTGCGCTGGTATGCCTGCCGCTGGTATCCGCTGCGCGATGCGGCGGGTGTCGTGATCGGCACGCGCTTTTCGGCACGCGACGTCCAGGCGCGCAAGGATGCCGAGCTCAAGCTGCTCGAAAACCTTGCCGCCCTGCGACGGGCCCAGGCACTCAAGGAACATTACCTGGGCCGGAGTAATGACGAACGCATGCGCCTTGGTGTGCTCCTCGACATCGTCCGGCTCGGCATCCTGTTCATCGATGACGATCACCGGGTGATCTACGCCAACCAGGCCTGTGCCGACATCTGGCGACTCGGTCACCGCGACGCATTGATGGGCGTGCGGGTCGAACAGCTTGTCGACCAGACGCGTTCCCAGCGTGCCGATGAAGAGGCGCACCTGCGCCATGTCCGTGAAATGCTGCATCAGGGCGTGGCCGAGACGCGCTATCTGATCCAGTGCGTCGATGGTCGCGTGATTGATGAACGCAGCGCCATCGTCCGGGCGGCGGATGATGGCAGCAGCATTGGCCGGGTCTGGATCTTCGAGGACATCAGCGAACAGCTGCGCCTGCAGGCCACGCTGGCCGGCATGGCTGAGCGCGACGCACTGACCGGCGCCTACAACCGGGGCCGCTTCGAGGAGGATTTCGACCGCATGCTGGCAGATGCCGCACGCCATGGTGATTCGGTCGGCCTGCTGTGCTTCGGCGTCGACAACTTCGATGAGGTCGTTCGCCATCACGGCTGGGCGGCCGGAGACCGCCTCCTGCAGCGCGTGGCGACCGTGTCCGGCTCCAGCCTGCGTCGCAACGAACTGCTGTTCCGCACCGGACCGGCGACGTTTGCCGTCCTGCTCAGCCGGACTTCACCGCTGAGCATGAATCATCTGGTCGAGCGCATGGCCCTGCGAACGCGGGGCGGCAGTGTGGCGAGCGAGATCGACGCGGAGCTGAGCTATGGCATGGCCCTCACGCCCGAGCATGGCCGGGACGCGGCGCAACTGCTGCGTGCCGCCACCCAGGCGCGAAGCCGCGCCCGCACGCAGGGCACGCATCACTGGTGCATGGCCTTGCCCGGCGAGGGGGAAGATGAGGGATACTTCGCGGCCAGACATTTTCCGCCCGCACCGGGAACCCTCCAGTGAGTCACGACACGCCCCGCAAACCTCGCGAAGTGCCTTGCCCGACCTGTGGCAAGCCTGCGCTCTTCGTGCCCGAAAACCGTTTCCGCCCCTTCTGTTCGGAGCGCTGCAAGCTCATCGACATTGGTGCCTGGGCCTCCGGCGCCTATGTGGTGCCGGGCCAGGAAGAGCCGCTGTCCGACGAGACGCCGCCGCGCAACTGAATCGGCTTTCGTCTTGCCGAGCCGTTGCATCGAGCCCCGTCCTGGAGCCGCGTCGCCTTTGCTTGCGAGCCCGGTACGACACGCTTTGCTGCGCTCCGGGCGCCCTGCGAAACACGCATCCTCTTGTGCACTCAGTACACCGGCATGTAGGGCGCATTGAGCACAGCGAACTGCGCCGCATGGGCGAGAAGAATGCCGCAAGGCGTTTTCCCGAGGAGCCTTGCGGTGGGCATGGAGGGCTCATGTGCTGGTGATGCTCCGGCTGTTTCGGCGCGCTTCGCTACGCTCAGTGCGCCCTACGGCAGACCCAAGGCGCATCATCCTGCAATCCCAGCACCCAGCACCCAGCACCCAGCACCCAGCACCCAGCACGTAGGGCGCATTGAGCGCAGCGAACTGCGCCGCATGCGTGAGCACGAATGCGGTGGTGAGTTTTCTTCCGGCGCTTCGCAGCGGGTGCGGAAGGCCGGACGTGTCGGTGATGCGAAATGACTGCTTCGGCGCGCTTCGCTTCGCTCAGGGCGCCCTACGGCAGACCCAAGGCGCATCATCCTGCACTCTCAGCACCCAGCACGTAGGGCGCATTGAGCGCAGCGAACTGCGCCGCATGCGTGAGCACGAATGCGGTGGTGCGTTTCCTTCCGGAGCTTCGCGGCGGGTGCGGAAGGTCGGACGTGTCGGTGATGCGCACTGGCTGCTTCGGCGCGCTTCGCTTCGCTCAGGGCGCCCTACGGCAGACCCAGGGCGCATCATCCTGCACTCCCAGCACCCAGCACCCAGCACGTAGGGCGCATTGAGCACAGCGAACTGCGCCGCATGCGTGAGCAGGAATGCGGTGGTGCGTTTCCTTCCGGCGCTTCGCGGCGGGTGCGGAAGGCCGGACGTGTCGGTGATGCGCAATGGCTGCTTCGGCGCGCTTCGCTTCGCTCAGGGCGCCCTACGAAACTCAGCACTCAGTTCCAAGCCCCGCGAATCATGGCGATGCCATGTGCGCCGTGGCTGCGGGCGAGTTCCATGTCTTCGGGGCGCAGGCCGCCAATGGCCAGCACCGGCATCGGCAGGTCGGCGATGAGCTCGCCGAATCGGCTCCAGCCCAGATCGGCCTGACCGGGGTGGGTCGGGGTCTGCAGCACATGGCCCAGCAGCGCGTAATCGAGCCCCAGTGTCGCAGCATGTTCGAGTTCGGCGCGCGTGTGGCAGGAGGCTCCTACCCATTCGCCTTCGGGCCGTTGCGCGCATTGCATCAGCAGGCGGGCGGGCAGATGCAGGCCCCGGGCCGGCGCGAATCCTTCCGGCAGTTCGGCCGCGTTCAGGCTGCACAGCGCACCGGCTGCCGCGCAGCGGTTTTCCACTTCACGCATGAAGGCCGTGCGTTCGGCGAGCGGCATGTCGGGTTCGCGCACCTGTACCCATTTGAGGCCCGCGGCCAGGGCGCGGTCGAGCGCTGCGAGCTGGGGGGCGATACCGACTTGGGCGGCCTGGGTCACGCCCATCGCGCGCGGCAGGCGCAGGGCCTTCAGGATGGGGCCGTTGGCTGGCAGCATGGGGCCGACTTCGAGTGATTCGGCACGCTGCCAGGCCAGCGCGGCGTGCACATGGGTCTGCAGTTCGCCATGCCAGCGCGGGACTTCGAAGAAATGCAGATTCACATGAGCGTGCTCGTAGACATGCTCGCGCGTCAGCCAGGGATGGGCGGCTTCCACCGTGATGCCCAGTTCCTCCTGCAGTTCGCGCACCAGCGCTTCGTGTGGCGTTTCGCCCGGCTCGACCTTGCCGCCGGGAAATTCCCAGTAGCCGGTGTAATAGGTTTCGGGCGCGCGCTGGCCCAGCAGGAAGCTGCCGTCGGGGCGGGTGATGATGGCAGCGGCAACATGAACGATCTTCTTCATCGGAATCTCTGTGTGTCAGGCGGGGGTAGAGGGACTGCCGACAAGGCAGACCTGGCGGGCATGAATGTCGTCGAGCGCGTCGAGGATCAGCGCCTTACCGTCGATCTCCGCGGCGGCCATCGTGTCGCGGATCAGCGCCGGCGTGAGCGCTTCGAGCGCGGGCAGCGAGACCGGGGCATAGGAAAGATGCCAGGGCTCGACATGCAGGCCGCCGCGTTCGATGTCATAGGGGCGAAAGAAGCCGAAGCGCGCCATGTTGCGGTCCAGCCAGTCGCTGAGGAAGGCGAAGATGCCATTGGCCGCGTATTCCTCCGGCAGGAGCTGGAGCTGGTAGCCCTCCGGCATGGCGGCGAGATCGAAGACATCGAACTCGCTGCCCCAGTGATGGCGGCTGGCGCCGGGCAGGGCGGACCATTCCAGGATCGCGCTCATGCGGCGCGGCTCGTCCAGACGGTCGTAATCCATCGGCTGGCCTGCCGCGTCGTAGAGCGTGCGCTCGCCGCGCCACTTGGCCTGCCAGATCCGCTTCTGGCCGTTGAAATCACGGAAGGCGCTGGCTACGCGCAGATCGATGCGTTCGGACGCTGCGGATTCACGCATTTTCAGGAAGGCGAGCGCGGCTTCCGGATGGGCGCGGAAGCTGCTGCCATCGCTGAAGCTGAATTCGCGCACATGGCTGCTGCTGCGTCCGGTGAGCTGATCGGCGTCCAGCACCATGCTCTCAGCCTTCCAGCCGGCCGGCGTAGTCGCGCGCGAATTGCCAGGCCACGCGGCCGGTGCGCGAAGCGCGTAGCTGCGACCAGAGCAGCGCTTCATGACGGATGCCGTCGTCCCACGCGGCGAGATCGACGCCGAACACCGCCAGCCAGTGGCGCACGATGTCGAGATACTCGTCCTGATTGAAGCTGTAGAAGCTGACCCACAGACCGAAACGCTCGGAGAGCGAGACCTTCTCCTCCACCGCTTCGCCCGGATGCAGCTCGCCTTCGCCGTGGCGGGTCTGCAGGTTTTCCGAGAAGTATTCCGGCATCAGGTGACGGCGATTGCTGGTGGCATAGATCAGCACATTGTCGGGCACGGCGGAAAAGCTGCCGTCGAGCACGCTCTTGAGCGCCTTGTAGGCCGGCTCGCCGTCTTCGAAGGAGAGATCGTCGCAGAACAGGATGAAGCGCTCCGGCCGCTCGGCGACCAGATCAACGATGTGAGGCAGGTCGACGAGATCGGCCTTGTCGACTTCGATCACCCGGAGGCCTTGTCCGGAATATTCATTCAGCATGGCGCGGACCAGCGTGCTCTTGCCGGTGCCGCGTGCGCCGGTGAGCAGCACGTTGTTCGCTCGGCGCCCCGCGACGAACTGGCGCGTATTGGCATTCACGCGCTGTTTCTGGTCATCGATGTCGCGGAGGTCATCGAGCCGCACAGGCTGCAGGTGATGCAGGGCCTCGAGCCAGCCGCGGCCCTGGCGGGTGCGCCAGCGGTGGGCCAGCGCGCTCCAGTCGGTGGCCGGCGTGGCCGGCGGCAGCAGGGATTCGACCCGGCTCAGGAGCTGTTCGGCGCGGACGACGAGGCGCTGCAGATCGTCTGGATTCATGATTTCGGCGCTTGGGGAGAGAGCGGGCAAGTATACTTCCCGCTTCCGTCCATGAGGGTGACCGGCATGAAGCGATTCGGGGGCTTGGTGTTTTTCGTTCTGGCAGCGTGCAGTACGCAGCCCCCTGCACCGGTCCTGCCGGCTGCCCCGATGCCTCCGGCGGCAAGCCCCGTCGATGCGAGCAGCTGCCCGGTGACGCCGGTCTGCCCGGTGAAACCGGAAACCCCGCCCGAGGCGCCGCCCGCGCCGGCCTATGTGGCGGCCGAGTGGGAGGCCTTGCCGCAGTGGCGCAGTGATCGCATCGAAGAGGCCTGGCCCGGCCTGATCGCCTCTTGCAAGGCGATGCGTGCGCCGACGATCAAGGCGGCCTGGCAGGAGGTCTGTGACGCGGCGCGGGCGCTGGGCGACAAGCCGGGCGCCGAAGCCATGCGCAGCTTTGTCGAATCCCGCCTGCGGCCGCTGGAGCTCAACAATGCCGATGGCACGAAGGAAGGCCTGATTACCGGTTACTACGAGCCGCTGATTCTGGGCAGCCGCTGGAAGAGCGCGAAGAACGCGGTGCCGGTGCATGCGGTGCCGGACGATCTGCTGCAGCTCGACTTGGGCGAGGTCTATCCGGAAACGAAAACCCTGCGCCTGCGTGGCCGCATCGAGGGCCGCAAGGTGCTGCCCTACTGGTCGCGGGCGCAGATCGAAGCGAAGGGCGACGCTTTTCCGGCCAAGGTACTGCTGTGGGCGCAGGACCCGATCGATTTCTTCTTCCTGCAGGTGCAGGGCTCGGGTCAGGTGCAGCTCTCCGACGGCAGCCGCGTGCGCATCGCCTATGCCGACCAGAATGGCCACCCCTACAAATCCATCGGCCGCTGGCTGATCGACCAGGGCGAGCTGACACTGCCGCAGGCGAGCGCGCAGGGCATCCAGAAATGGGCGCGCGAGAATCCGCAGCGACTCTCCGAGCTGCTCAATGTGAATCCGAGCTATGTGTTCTTCCGTGAGGAAGCCAGCAATGGCGAGGGGCCCAAGGGCTCGCTGGGCGTGCCGCTGACGGCTGCGCGCGCGATCGCGGTGGATCCGCGCAGCATTCCGCTGGGTGTGCCGGTGTTCATCAGCTTCACGATGCCGGACGGCAAGCCGATGCAGCGTCTGGTGATGGCGCAGGATACCGGCGGCGCGATCCGCGGCCGGGTTCGCGCAGACTTCTTCTGGGGCTTCGGCGCCGAGGCCGGCAAGCTGGCCGGGCAGATGCGCCAGCAGGGCCGGATCTGGGTGCTGTGGCCCAAGGATGCGCCGCTGCCGGTGGTCGACGGCGTGAAACCGGCTGCCTGATAGCGCAGATCAGGGCAGCGCCAGCTGCCCCGGCGTCTGCGCCTTCGGTGCGCAGTGGCGCAGGTAGCGTTCGATGGCGTAGTCCGCGGTGAAGCGCTGAAGGCGCGCCTCGTCGATGACAGGGTAATACGCCAGCGCGGCATCGATCCGGTTCGCCAGTTCGGCCGGCGCATTGCGCGGGCAGAGGAAGCGGGCCAGTTCGCCGGTCAGGATTTCGCGCGGACCGGTCGGGCAATCGGTCGAAACAACCGGTGTGCCGAGGATCAGGGATTCGATCAGCACCGTCGGCAGGCCTTCGCTGTCGGATGACATCGCGAACAGCGAGGCGTGGCGAACCCAGGGATAGGGGTTGTGCTGGAAGCCCGGCAGCAGCACCTTGTCCTGCAGGCCCAGTCGCGCAATCAGCGCATGCAGCTCGTCGAGCCAGATGCGGTCGCTGTCGGTATAGGTGTCGCCGAGCAGCACCAGCATGTGGGTCTGGCGCGCGCGGCTCTGTGCGAAGGCTTCGAGCAGCACGTCCTGCCGCTTGCGCCGGTCCAGCTTCGCGGCATAGACGATGTAGGGCCGCTCAAGCGGCCGCGGCCTGGCTTCAGCCAGACGGCGCAGGCGCGAGAAGTCGAAGGGGTTGTAGATGGTCACCATACTGGCGGGCCGGATCCCCATGTCACGGATCAGCTCGGCCTGCAGGGCGTCCGACACCGTGACCAGATGGCGGCCGGAATATTCCAGCCGGAAGCGCGTGCGCCACTTCAGCCAGCGGAAAAGCCGCTTCGCGCCGGTCTTGCGGCCCAGCTTGTGCTGGAAGTATTCCCGCATCGAGTTGCGGTAGCGCACATAGACCTTGCTCAGGCCCGCGATGAAGGACAGGCGATCCGCATCCTCGGCGTTGGAGATGAAGAAGGCAAAGCGTTCCCCGTCACTCTCGAGCTGCTGGACCAGTCGGCGCAGTCGCCAGGCCAGCATCAGTTTGTTCAGCAGAGCATTGCGGCAGAGCTGGCCGTCTTCCGACAGGCTGTGCACCGGCAGCCAGTCCGGCAGCTGGTGCTGGATCTGCCTGCGCACCAGGATCAGCTGAGGCGCATGTCCCTTGCGCCGGAAACCTTCCGCCAGATTGAGCGTGACGCGCTCAGCACCGCCGCCAATCATCGAGTCGATCAAGAGGCCGATCTTCATTGCCGGTCGTTCCGGGAAGCTGGGAAACGCGGCAGTCTAGGCTTCCGAAGAGAAGGCGGCTAAGGATCTTTGCATATCTTGTCAATTGTCACAAAGTGCAACAAATCCGTTTTTCGGGGCGCGATCCGTGATAAACGTCACGATGGAATGAAAAAAGCCCTGCCGGCGGGGCAGGGCTTTTGGAGTGGGCCAAGGGCGCTCAGGCGGCGGGCGCTTCTTCTTCACCCAGATAGGCGCTGCGCACCTTCGGATCATTGAGCAGCTCCTGGCCGCTGCCCGCGATCGTGATCCGGCCGCCATCCATCACATAGCCCCGGCTGGCGAATTCGAGCGCCAGGTTGGCGTTCTGCTCGACCAGCAGGATGGTCATGCCTTCCTGCACCACGGTCTGGATCACCTCGAAGATCTTCTCTACCACCAGCGGCGCGAGACCCATCGAGGGCTCGTCGAGCAGCAGCAGCTTCGGGCGGGAGAGCAGCGCGCGGCCGATCGCCACCATCTGCTGCTCACCGCCGGAGAGCGTGCCGGCAACCTGCGCCAGACGCTCCTTCACCCGCGGCAGCATCGTGTAGACGCGCTCCAGGTCGGCTTCGATGCCTTCCTTGTCGTTGCGGATGTAGGCGCCCATGCGCAGGTTTTCTTCCACCGTGAGGCGGGTGAAAATGCCTCGGCCTTCCGGCACCAGGGCCAGCCCCTGACGCAGGCGGAGGTGGGCCGGCATGGCGGCGATGCTGCTGCCGTTCATGAGCAGGTCGCCGCTCTTGATCGGCAGCGTGCCGGAGATGGCGTTCAGCGTGGTCGTCTTGCCGGCCCCGTTGGCGCCGATCAGGCAGACCAGTTCGCCGCTGTGCAGTTCGAGGTCGATGCCCTTGACGGCCTGGATCTGGCCGTAGGCGATCTGCACATCCTTGAGTTGCAGGACGGGCGTCTTGTTCTCAGTGGGCATGGCTGCTCCCCAGGTAGGCTTCGATCACTTCAGGGTTCTTCTGCACCACGGCCGGCACGTCCTCGGCGATCTTCTTGCCGAAGTTGAGCACCGCGACGCGGTCGCACAGCCCCATGACCAGCTTCACGTCGTGTTCGATCAGCAGCACGGTCACGCCGTCCTTGCGGATGGTCGAAATGAGTTCGCGCAACTGGGTGGTTTCGGTCGCGTTCATGCCGGCGGCCGGTTCGTCGAGCGCCAGCAGCTGCGGTTCGGTAGCCAGTGCGCGGGCGATCTCGAGACGGCGCTGATCGCCATAGGAGAGATTGCGGGCCAGCGTCGTCGCGTGGCGTTCGATGCCGACATAGCGCAGCATTTCCATGGCGCGCATGGTGATCAGGCGCTCTTCCTCGCGGGCATGGCGGTTCTGCGTGAGGATGCCCCACAGCGTGGAGTCGGAGCGCAGGTGATGGCCGGCCATCACGTTCTCCAGCGCCGTCATTTCGCGGAACAGGCGGATGTTCTGGAAGGTCCGGGCGATGCCGCGTGCCACCACTTCATGCGGCTTGCCGTAGGGCAGCTCGCTGCCGGCGAAGATGAATTCGCCGCCATTGGGCGTGTAGGCGCCGGTCAGCACGTTGAAGAAGGTGGTCTTGCCGGCCCCGTTGGGGCCGATCAGGCCGTAGATCTCGCCCTTGCGGATGGTCAGCGACACATCGGTCAGGGCGGTCAGCCCGCCGAAACGCTTGCCGATATTCTTGGCTTCAAGCAGCGTGATGCTCATGCTTCTGCCTTTCCGGCGCCGGCCAGTTCGGGTTTGGAATAGCGCGCATGGGCGGGCAGCAGGCCAGCCGGGCGCAACAGCATCATCAGGATCATCGCGAGCGAGAGCAGCAGCATGCGCAGCACTTCGGGATCGAGCAGCACATGGCCGAAGAGCGCCTGCTGCACCGGTAGTGCAAAGCTGCGCAGCAGCTCCGGCAGCAGCGAGAGCGCGATGGCGCCGAGGATCACGCCGCCGAGGTTGCCCATGCCGCCGAACACGATCATCGTGAGGATCGCGATCGATTCCATCAGCGAGAAGGATTCCGGCGACACGAAGCCCTGGAAGGCGCCGAACAGGCCGCCTGCCACGCCGCCGAAGGTCGCACCCATCGAGAAGGCGAGCAGCTTCATGTTGCGCGTGTTGATGCCGATAGCCTTGGCAGCGAGCTCGTCATCGCGGATGGCGGCCCAGCCGCGGCCGATGCGCGAGATCTGCAGGCGCCGGATCACGAAGACCGAGCCGACGACGAAGAGCAGGAACACGTAGTAGTACAGCACCAGCGAGTTGATGCGGAAGTTCTCGGTGAGCTGGATGTTGCGCGAGAGATCCCAGCCGAAGAGGTTCAGCGTGTCGAGCATGTTGATGCCCTGAGGCCCGTTCGTGACATTGATCGGGTGGTTCAGGTTGTTCATGAAGATGCGCACGATCTCGCCGAAGCCCAGCGTTACGATCGCGAGATAGTCGCCGCGCAGCCGCAGCACCGGTGCCCCGAGGATCAGGCCGGCCACGGCCGCGAAAAAGGCCCCCAGCGGCAGCACGATGTAGAAGGGCAGGTGCAGGCCGAAGTGCGGCGAAGCGAGGAAGGCCCAGGTGTAGGCGCCGACCGCGTAGAACGCGATGTAGCCCAGGTCGAGCAGGCCGGCGAAGCCAACCACCAGGTTCAGGCCCAGTGCGAGCATCACGTAGAGCAGCGCGAAGTCAAGGATGCGCACCCAGGTGTTGCCTGCGGTCACGGCAATCAGCGGGGCGATCAGCATCAGCGCCAGCACCAGGGCCCGGGCTGCTTTCGGGTTGTGCTTGCCGAGCCAGGGGATGCCTTCTGCAAGTTCGTTCATGTGGAATGGTTCCGGAAAAAAGTGAAATCAGGCGCGGTCAGACACGCGTTCGCCAAGCAGGCCGGTCGGGCGGAAGATCAGCACGATGCCGAGGATCACGAAGGCGAAGATGTCCTGGTAGTTGGACGAGAGCAGTTCGAAACTGCCGCCGTTGGCGCAGGTTTCGGTCAGGTTGGCCGACATGGCCCAGGCCGGCAGGTTGCACAGGTCGGTGATCGTGCCGAGGTAGCCCGCGCCGATCGACTCGACCAGGCCCAGCACCAGCCCGCCGACCATTGCACCGCCCAGATTGCCGATGCCGCCCAGCACTGCGGCGGTGAAGGCCTTGATGCCGGGAATGAAACCCATCGCATAGTGCGCCACGCCGTAGTTGGTGGCGTACATCACGCCGGCCACTGCGGCCAGCGCGGAGCCCAGCACGAAGGTGGTAGCGATGATCTTGTTGGTGTCCACGCCCATCAGGCTGGCCACGCGGTGGTTCTCGGCCGTGGCACGCATGGCGCGGCCCAGCTTGGTTCTGGTGACGAGCAGGATCAGCCCGACCATCAGCAGCGCCGAGCTCACCAGAATGATGACCTGCACCGGCGTGATGAACACGCCTGCCACCGGTTGCAGCGGCGTGGTGTCGATCAGCGGCGGGAAGCTGTGGTAGTTGCGGCCCCAGATGATCATCGCCAGGGTCTGCAGCAGGAAGGAGACGCCGATGGCCGTGATCAGCGGTGCCAGGCGCGGCGCGTTGCGCAGCTTGCGGTAGGCGGTCCGCTCGATGATGTAGCCCATCGCCATGCACACAGCCATTGCCACGACGAGGGCAATCAGCAAGGTGGGTACGGCGCCGAGGGCGGGCCAGGTCTTCTGGATGAAGAGCACGACCTGCAGCGACACGAGCGCGCCCACCATGAGCACGTCGCCGTGAGCGAAATTGATCAGGCCCAGAATGCCATAGACCATGGTGTAGCCCAGGGCGACAAGCGCATACACGCTGCCCACCACGAGGCCATTTACGATTTGCTGGAGCAGGGTTTCCATGATCCCGTATTCAGTGAAAGTAAACCAAAGTTGTAAAAAAATCAGGCCTGTGCGGCCTGAAACCGGCGGATTGTCCGGGCTCCAAACAATGTGTCAAGAAGCCAGATCAAAAAGGCGGAGCGGAAGCGAACGGGGCGCCATCGGCGCCCCGTCTGCCTGCGCCGTCAGGCGCTTACTTCAGTGCTTCCCAGGCCCCGGCCTTGAACTGGTACATGGTGATGGCGCCGTACTTCGTGTCGCCGTTGGCATCAAATGCCACTTCACCAGTCACGCCCTTGAAGTCCACCTTCTTCAGGAAGGGCAGATACTTCGCGGGATCCGCCGAGTCGGCAGCCTTCATGCCTTCGATGATCGCGGCGGCCGCGTCATACGAATACGGAGCATAGATCTGCACATCGGCGCCGAAGCGCTTCTTGAAGCGGTCCTTGAAGGTCTTGTCGGCGATCTGGTCCAGCGGCAGGCCGGCCTGCGTGCAGAAGGCGGCGTCAGACATCGCGGCGCCGGCCAGCTTGATGAATTCCGGCGTGCAGCCGCCGTCACCGGTCACGAACTTGGCAGTGATGCCCAGCTGCTTGACCTGCTTGAGCATCGGGCCGCCCTGGGCGTCCATGCCGGTATAGACGATCACGTCCGGCTTCTGGGCCTTGATCTTGGTGAGGATGGCGAGGAAGTCGGTTGCCTGGTTGTTGGTGAATTCACGCGAGCTGACCTTGCCGCCGGAAGCCTTGACGGCCTTTTCCACTTCGTCAGCCAGACCCTGGCCGTAGGCGGTGCGGTCATCGATGATCGCCACGGTCTTGCCGAGCTTGGTCGCGGCGTATTTGCCGATCACCGAGCCTTGCTGGGCGTCGTTCGCCATCGTGCGGAACACCGTCGCGAAACCCTGATGCGTCAGCGTGACATTGGTGGCGGACGGCGAAATCATCGGGATGCCAGCCTGGTTGTAGATGCGCGAAGCCGGAATCGTGGTGCCCGAGTTCAGGTGGCCGACCACGCCCTTCACGCCTGCATCGACCAGACGCTGGGCGACGATGTTGCCGGTCTTGGGGTCGGCGGCGTCATCTTCGCCGACGAGTTCGAACTTGATCTTCTTGCCGCCAATGGTCACGCCCTTGGCGTTGTATTCCTCGAGTGCGAGACGCGCGCCATTCTCGTTGTCCTTGCCGAGGTGGGCGATGTTGCCGGTCAGGGGGCCGACGTGGCCGATCTTGACGACTTCCTGTGCCTGGGCCAGACCGCTGGTGATGCCGAATACCGCAAGTGCAATCAAGGTTTGCTTCATTGAACAGCCTCCACAAGAAAATATTGGCCCGACTGAAGCGGAATGCCGGTCGGGCAGGGCACCCCTCAGGGATGTTACACAATGTGATTTTTTGTGACTGAGCGGAAAGCCCTTATCTGACGAGCCACCCAGCATGAGGGATGACGTTGCAAATTCCGGGCCACTTGGTTCGACGGGAATACGAGAATAGGTTTCGTTCAGGCCGGGCGCTAGTCTCGAAAGGACTTGTTGACCGCTTTTCCTGTCGTCATGCGCTTCTCCGCTGTCCTGCTTCTTCTTGTTGTCTGCTTTTCGGGCTGTACGAGCACGCAGGCTCCGCTCGAGCCGGGCAGGACGCGTCTGTCCGAACTGGTGCGTCAGCTGGGCCAGCCCACCATGGTGTGGTCGGAGGGAGACGGCACCCTGCTGGTGGAGTTTGCACGCGCCGACAAGGGCGGCGCCAACTTCATGGCCCGCGTCTCGCCGGATGGCGTGATGCAGAGCCTGCAGGATGTGCTGACCGATGCGCGCGTGGCCACGCTGGTGCCGGGCATGTCGCGCGATCAGGTCCGCCGCCATCTGGGGCAGCCGGTGCAGATCGAGAATGGCAAGGAGGGCGAGATCTGGCACTGGCCGCTGGACTCCCGCCGCCCCGCTCAGTGGCAGATCGATGCCCATTTTGGTGCAATGGGTAATCTGGAGTCGGTGGAGCGCACCCGTATCGTGCTGGGCGCGCGCGATACGGTGCGTCAGGCTGGTCAGAAAATACGCTCCAACCTATAATTGCGCGCTTCCGAGGAGCGCTGCGAGGTCATTCGCGATCCCAGGCTCGGAAGCTCGCGCGCCCCGCCGCGCGCAGCCCGATTCAACGGCGCTCACCGCTTCATGCAGATCTCATGCGGAAAGCCGGTGAGCCACGATCTCTCCCCTTCTGCCCGAGCTGTCCGAAGCGTTGATGAACGCCCCGGAGAATTCCCCATGCAAGCCGATCGCACCCAAGAAATCCAGACCCTGCTCCAGCAACGCATCCTGATCCTGGATGGCGGCATGGGCACCGAGATCCAGCAATACAAGCTCGCCGAGGCTGACTACCGCGGCACGCGCTTCGCCAATCATGGCAAGGATCTCAAGGGCAACAACGACCTGCTGGTGATCACCCGCCCGGACGTGGTCGGCGCGATCCACCGCGAATACCTCGAAGCCGGCGCCGACATCATCGAGACCTGCACCTTCAACGGCACGCGCGTGTCGCAAGCCGAATACGGCCTGCAGGACTACGCCTACGAAATCAACGTGGCCGGCGCGAAGCTCGTGCGTGAGCTGTGCGACGAATACACCGCGAAGAACCCGGCCAAGCCGCGCTACTGCGCCGGCGTGATCGGCCCGACCTCGCGCACCCTCTCCATCTCGCCGGACGTGAACGATCCCGGCTACCGCAACATCAGCTTCGACGAACTGGTGGACGACTACTACGACTCGGCCCGTGCCCTGATGGAAGGCGGCGCCGATCTGCTGCTGATCGAGACGGTGTTCGACACCGCCAACGCCAAGGCCGCGATCTTCGCCGTGCTCAAGCTCTTCGATGATCTGGGGCGCAAGTTGCCGGTGATGATCTCCGGCACCATCACCGATGCCTCGGGCCGCACGCTCTCGGGCCAGACCGCCACGGCCTTCTGGAACTCGCTCAAGCATGTCAAGCCGATCAGCTTCGGTCTCAACTGCGCGCTGGGCGCGAAAGAATTGCGGCAGTACGTGGCCGAGCTCTCGGGGGTGTGCGATACCTATATTTCCGCGCACCCGAATGCCGGCCTGCCGAATCCGCTCGCACCGACCGGCTACGACGAAACGCCCGAGCAGCTGGCCGCAGACATCAAGGATTGGGCCGAGTCCGGCTTCCTGAATATCGTCGGCGGTTGCTGCGGCACGCGCCCCTCGCACATCAAGGCGGTGGCCGACACGGTGGCGAACATGGCGCCGCGCGCGATTCCCGCGCTGGAAGTGCGGCAGGCGCTCTCGGGTCTGGAGCCCTTCTTCATCGGTCGCGACAGCCTCTTCGTGAACGTCGGCGAGCGCAACAACGTGACCGGTTCGCGCGCTTTCGCGAAGATGATCATCGAAGGCCGCTTTGAGGATGCACTGGCCGTCGCCCGCCAGCAGGTTGAAAACGGCGCGCAGGTCATCGACATCAACATGGACGAGGCCATGCTCGATTCAAAGGCCTCGATGGAGCGCTTCCTCAAGCTCATCGCCGCCGAGCCGGATATCGCCCGCGTGCCGGTGATGATCGACTCCTCGAAGTGGGAGGTGATCGAAGCCGGCCTCAAGTGCATTCAGGGCAAGGGCATCGTCAATTCCATCTCGATGAAGGAAGGCGAAGAGATCTTCCTGCATCACGCGAAGCTCTGCATGCGTTATGGCGCGGCAGCGGTGGTGATGGCTTTCGACGAGAAGGGCCAGGCGGACACCTATGCGCGCAAGATCGAGATCTGCAAGCGCGCCTACGACTTGCTGATGACGATCGGCTTCCCGCCCGAAGACATCATTTTCGACGCCAACATCTTCGCGATTGCCACCGGCATCGAAGAGCACAACAACTACGCGGTCGACTTCATCGAAGCGGTGCGCTGGATTCACCAGAATCTACCGCACGCCAAGACCAGCGGCGGCGTGTCGAACGTGAGCTTCTCCTTCCGCGGCAACGACGCGGTGCGCGAAGCGATCCACACCGTCTTCCTCTTCCACGCCATCAAGGCGGGGCTGACGATGGGCATCGTCAACGCCGGCCAGCTCGGCGTGTATGACGATCTGGAGCCCACCCTGCGCGCCAAGGTGGAAGACGTGGTACTCAACCGTCATCCTGAGGCCGGCGAGCAGCTCGTCGAATTCGCGCAGACCGTGAAGGGCCAGGCCAAGGAACAGGTGCAGGATCTTGCCTGGCGTGAGTGGCCGGTCGAAGAGCGCCTGTCGCATGCATTGGTGAAAGGCATCACCCAGTTCGTCGTCGAAGACACCGAGGAAGTCCGCGCCAAGCTGGAGGGCGAGGGCAAACCGCCGCTGGCCGTGATCGAAGGCCCGCTGATGGATGGCATGAGCGTGGTGGGCGACCTCTTCGGCGCCGGCAAGATGTTCCTGCCGCAGGTGGTGAAATCCGCGCGCGTGATGAAGTCCGCCGTGGCCCACCTGATCCCCTATATCGAGGAGGAGAAAAAGCGCAGCGGTGCTGCCGCCAAGGGCAAGATCATCATGGCCACGGTGAAGGGCGACGTGCATGACATCGGCAAGAACATCGTCGGCGTCGTGCTCGCCTGCAACGGCTACGAAGTGGTCGATCTGGGCGTGATGGTGCCTTGCGACAAGATTCTCGCCGCGGCGAAGGAGCATGGCGCGCAGGCCATCGGCCTCTCCGGCCTGATTACGCCGTCATTGGAAGAAATGGCCTTCGTCGCCAGCGAGATGAAGCGCCTCGGCTTCGGTGGTGAAAACGCGGTGCCGCTGCTGATCGGTGGAGCCACCACCAGCCGCGCCCACACCGCCATCAAGATCGCACCGAACTACGACGGCCCGGTGGTCTACACACCGGACGCCTCGCGCGCCGTCGGCGTGGTCACCAGCCTGCTCTCCACCGAGCAGCGCGCTGGTTACGTTGCCGAAGTGGCGGCGGACTATGAAAAGCTGCGCGCCCAGCACGCGGCCAAGAGCGGCGTGAAGCTCGTCTCGCTGGCCGCTGCACGCGCCAACCGCTTCAAGTGGAACAACGATCCGTCATACGTTCCGGCCAAGCCCGCGCGCCCCGGCCACCAGCGCCTGCGCAACATCGATCTGGCCACGCTCGCCGAGTACATCGACTGGGGCCCCTTCTTCCAGACCTGGGATCTGGCCGGCCCTTACCCCGCGATTCTGGAAGACGAAATCGTGGGCGAAACCGCACGCAACGTTTTCCGCGACGCGCAGGCCATGCTCAAGACGGCCATCGAGCAACGCTGGATCGAAGTGCACGCCGTGTTCGGCCTCTACCCTGCCGCCGCGCAGAACGACACGGTGCTGATCTACAAGGACGAGTCGCGCTCTGAGGTGGTCGCGCAGTGGCACGGTCTGCGCCAGCAGCACGAACGCCCGGCCGGCAAGCCCAACTACTGCTTGAGCGACTTCATTGCCGATGCGGACTCGGGCGTGCCGGACTGGATCGGCGCGTTTGCCGTCTCCGCAGGCCGTGGGCTCGAGCCGCGCATCGCCGCGTACGAGGCTGCGCATGACGACTACCACGCCATCATGCTCAAGGCCATCGCCGACCGCTTCGCCGAAGCCGCCGCCGAATGGCTGCATCAGCGCGTGCGGCGCGAGTACTGGGCCTACGCCGCCGATGAAACGCTGGACAACGCCGCGCTGATTGCCGAGCAATACAGCGGCATCCGCCCCGCCCCCGGCTACCCGGCCTGCCCGGACCACACTGCCAAGGGCGAGCTGTTCCGCCTGATCAATCCGACTGACGCGATCGGTCTGGAAATCACCGAAACCTTCGCCATGTACCCGGCAGCGGCGGTTTCCGGCTTCTACTTGGCCCATCCGGACGCGCACTACTTTGCGGTGAGCAAGATCGGCGAAGACCAGATGCAGGACTGGGCGGCACGGGCGGGCTTCAGTGAGGCCGAGGCGAAGCGGTGGCTGGCGCCGATTCTTTGACTCGTGCGTGTGCGTGAAATGACAAAGGGGCCGAGAGGCCCCTTTGTTGTATTTGCATGGGGGAAAATATTAGGGGGCAGGGTTGCGCTCCCGAGTTCGACAGTTCGTCGCGTAAGTTGTTGATTCGTATATGAGCGAATCTCAAACGTGCCCCTACAAGAAAGTG
>NZ_JBDIVF010000014.1:0-67754 GCF_039631355.1 Uliginosibacterium paludis
GGTGCTGGGTGCTGGGTGCTGGGTGCTGGGTGCTGGGTGCTGGGTGCTGGGTGCTGGGTGCTGGGTGCTGGGTGCTGCAGCGATGGTCTCGCAGAGACTTCATGCCGTAAAATGCTTATTTGTCAAACTTCGATTCATTTCTGATATGGACATCGAGCATCGGCACATCGAGGTTTTCCGCGCAGTGATGCGGGCTGGCAGCGTGACCGGTGCGGCGGCCCTGCTCTTCAGCTCTCAGCCGACGATCAGCCGCGAGCTGGCGCGGCTGGAGCAGTTGCTCGGCTTTGCGCTGTTCGATCGGGTCCGCGGTCGTCTGCAGCCCACGGCCCGTGCGCTGGCCCTGCATGACGAAGTGCAGCGCGCCTGGACCGGGCTGGAAGCCGTCCGCGCCACCGCCCGCAGCCTCCGCGACCATGCCGGCGGGCAGCTCGCGATCGTCTGCGTGCCCGCCTTTGCGCAATCGCTGCTGCCCATGGCCTGTCGTCTGTTCGCGCAGACACATCCGGATGTCGCGGTCTCGATCACGCCGCAGGAATCACCCCTGCTAGAAGAATGGCTCAGCGCCCAGCGCTTCGATCTGGGCCTCACCGAGCAGGACAGCCCGCCGCCGGGCTGCGCGCTGGAACCGCTGCTGGCGGCTGACGAGGTCTGCGTGCTGCCCGAGGGGCATCCCCTGCTGTCGCGCGACACGCTGAGCCCGGCCGATTTCGCCGGTCAGCCCTTCATCAGCCTGGCCCCCGGTGACCCCTATCGGCGACAGCTTGACGCCTTGTTCCAGGCGCATGAGGTGCCGCGCCGCATGGCCATCGAAACGCAGACGGCCGCCTCGGTCTGCGCCCTGGTGCGCGAAGGCCTGGGCGTCGCGGTGATCAATCCGCTGAGCGCGCTCGAATACGCAGGACAGGGCATCGTGCTGCGGCGCTTCAGCGCGTCGATTCCGTTCCGCGTCAGTCTGGTCCTGCCGCAGTTCCGACCCTCCACACCGCTGGCGGCCGACTTCGCACAGGCGCTACACCGGGCCGCGAAAAGCCTGCTGGCACGGCTTCAAATCGCCGGCTGAACGCGGCCGAGCCGCTACAATGAGCGCTTTCCGCAAGCTCTGGAGTCATCGTGTCCGATCGCCTGAAAGTCCTGCCGCAATACCTGATGCCCAAGCAGTTCCTGACGGAGCTCGCCGGCCGGTTTGCCGGCAAGGCGCTCGGCAGCCGCACCACCGCCGTGATCCGCTGGTTCGTCGGTCGTTACAACGTGAATATGGCCGAAGCCGCGAACCCGGATATCGCCAGTTACGCGAGCTTCAATGATTTCTTCACCCGTGCCCTGAAGGAAGGTGCCCGCCCACTCGCAGGCAGCCGCCTGCTCTGCCCGGTGGATGGCGCGATCAGCCAGTTCGGCCGCATCGAGGGCGATCAGGTTTTCCAGGCCAAGGGCCACAGTTATTCCACCACCGCACTGGTCGGCGGCGACGCCGCCCTGGCAAAACAGTTCGAGAACGGCAGCTTTGCCACGCTCTACCTCTCGCCCCGCGACTATCACCGCATTCACATGCCGGCCGCCGGCCGACTCACCCGCATGATCCATGTGCCGGGCGAGCTCTTCTCGGTGAACCCGACCACCGCACGCGGCGTACCGGGACTCTTCGCCCGCAATGAACGCGTGGTCTGCGTGTTCGAGGGAGAGGCCGGTCCCTTCGTGCTGGTGCTGGTGGGCGCCACCATCGTCGGCAGCATGGCCACCGTGTGGCATGGGGTCGTCAATCCGCCGCGCGTGATGGATGTACGCGAATGGCGTTATGACGATCAGGAAATCCGGCTGGAAAAAGGCGCCGAGATGGGCCGCTTCCTGCTCGGCTCCACCGTGGTGATGCTCTTCCCGCAACCGGGCGTCGAATTCAATCCGGCCTGGCAAGCGGGGGCAGCCATCCGCATGGGCGAGGCCATGTCGGCCAGCTGAGGCTCACCGTCGCGAACACGGCGTCATACTCGCGTCCGGGCGGCATGCGCGGCCCGCAAGCCCCTCAGCACTTTCCCCAGCGCTTCCAGCTCGTCGGCCTGCATGCCGGCGAGCGCCTGCTCCAGCGCATCACAGTCCTGCCCCGTCTGCGCCGCCAGCCTCAGCAGCTCGAGCATCTGTTTGTATCGAAGATCCAGGACCAGGCCTCCCCAAACGAAAAAGGCCCGCCTCCTTGCGGAAGCGGGCCGGTCTGACTACAGCTGTGTGATCTGGCTCGTCACAGCGGGAATCAGAATTCCTTCATGATGCCGACCTTGACGGTGCGGCCATTTTCGAAGGTACGGGTCGCGGAGTTGAGCGCACCGGTGCCGTCATAACGCCAGCCCTTGTAGCCGCCGCCGTCCTTGTAGGAGTTCTTGGCGAGGCCGGCGTACACCTGAACGCTCTTGCTCAGGAAGTAGGAGCCGCCGAGCATGATGCCGCGACCTGCGAAACGGGTGGTACCCACACCGTTGGTGTGGGACACGCCCAGACCAACTTCAGCCTTGCCGTTGAAGTTGTAGGACACGACAAAGTTCGTGTTCTTGTCTTCATACGAAGTCATGCCGGTGCCGCTGGCTGCGCCGCCCGAGCCTTCCCAACCCTTGTAGGTGTTGTACTGGGCCGTCAGCTTGAGGTTCTTGTTGCCCGGCAGCGGACGCACGTTCACATAGTAGTGATTGAACACGTGCGAGCCGTTGTTGGCGCCGCCTTCAGAGGAGCGAGCACCCACCTTGGTCACGTCGATACCGTAGTCGGCCACGCCATCGAACAGTTCGCCTTCGTGACCGAGCACCACGACGTTGCCGGCATTCGTGCCCGCGGCATCGTTTGCGCCGGTCTTCTGGCCGTCACCGAATGCGAAGGAGGCCTTCACCAGACCCTCGTACGGGCCAACCTTCACGACCGGCGACCAGTAGGACGTATTGTTGCTGGTGAGCGAGCTTTCGCGCAGCTGGGACACGCCGAACTTGACCAGCTCGGTGTCCTTCGGGGTGACCATGTAGGGCTTCTCGGCCAGCTTGTAGTCGTTCGACATCAGGTTGGCCGTACCCCATTGCAGCGTACCGAAGGGGGTGCTGAAAGCCATGGCCTTCTTGTCGTTGGAGGCCAGGCCCGACTTGCCTTCGTGCACGTTGCCGAAGCGGATATCGTAATCGACGCGGATGTCATAACCCTTGGCGATGTTCTCGCGAGCGCCGATCGAAACACGGGAGGTCGAGTTGCAACCGTCGGTCTGTGCTTCGGTGGTCACGTTCTTGGCGGTGCGGGTGAAGGCGTAGCAGGCATCGAACTTGCCACCCAGGGTGACGGAAGTTTGCGCAAAGGCGGCGCCGGACATCAGACCAGTGACGGCCAGAGCGATCAGTTTCTTCTGCATGAGTTTATCTCCTGACATGAATGGGTGACTCTCTCTTCGAAGCCGGCTTCCTTGATGACATACACATAGCGCCTTTGCGCTTCTGTCATGCCGCCCGGCGGTCGTTGATCAGAGGTCAGGACGATTTGTACCGGTCGCTCCCTGGGGTCTCAATTTCGATATTGCCGAAAACCCGTTGTTAAATCCGCTCACGAATTTCGTAAGGCACTGATTGCGTAACGGGCTTTTTTTTCTTCGCCTGCCGGGCCTGCCGCGCAAAAAGGCCGGCAGCGCCCGGTTTTGTGTTGCTGGGGCACAACAGCCCCGCTCAGGCGAATTCCAGCGAGGCGGGTGCCGCACTCTGCGCAAACTCCACCGGCGACATGCCCAGCTCGCGCTTGAACACCACATGCATGTACTGCTGCGTACGGAAACCGCACTGGCGCGCGATTTCGGCCGTGCTCAGCTCGCGCCGCTGGAGCAGCAGCTTGGCCTGGGCGATGCGGCGATTGAGCAGTTCGTCATGCACGGTCACCCCGAGCTGGCTCAGGAAGGTGCGCTCCAGCGTGGCACGGGACACGCCCATGTAGTCCGCCACCTGCTGCGCCTTGATGCAGCGGCCCAGCTGGGCTTCGATGAAATCCATCGCACCACGCACCAGCGCGCTGGACTTGCTGCTGGTTGCGGCAAGCTGCAGCCCCTGCGGCGCTACGGCAAGATCGGCGGGCATTTCATCGGGCCGCACCATGCGCCGGCGCAGCATGTCGCAGGCCTTGCGGCCGATCTCCTCGCTGGCCTGCATGACGGAGGAAATCGTCAGCGGAGAGAGCGCCGCGGCCAGGGGATCATTGTCGATGCCGACCACCGCGATGTCGCGCGGCACACTGCGGCCCGCCGCGGCACACATCTGCAGCAGCTCGCGGGCGGTGGAATCATTGACCGCCACCACGCCGGTGCGCGGCGGCAATGACCGCAGCCATTCAACCGCACGCTCTTCATGCTGGCGGCTGTCGGACAGGCCACCGATCTGCACACCGGCAGAGGCCCCGGCCATGACCCGGAAGGCCTCGATGCGCTCACGCGCCCAGGGCATCGACTGGTAGCGCACCAGCGAAAAACAGGCGAGGCTGGTGAGGCCGTTCTCGCGCAGATGATTCACCGCGAGTTCGACCATCGCCGCGTTATTGGCACAGACCCGTGGTCTGGCCTTGCTCAGGCCGGCGCTCTCGGCGCTGCCGATGAACACCATCGGACAGGCCGGGGGCGACTCCATCAGCTGCTCGAGGCCAGGCGTCTCGACATCGGCGATGATGCCGTCGATGCGCTCGAATGACGCCGGTATCTTTCTGGCGACGCGGATGTGCCAGCCGAGTTCGCTGGCGTGCACGAAAGCACCGATACCGCGCATCACGTCGCGGTGGAAAGGCATGCTGCTGTCAAGGATCAGCAACACGCTGCGTGTACGTCTGCTTCTCATCAGTCTCCCCTGCGTATTTCTTGTTCAGGACCTTCAACAATCAAACTGCCTGCACGCGGCAGACACCTGCTGGCACGCGACCGGTCTCCCGGCCGGTCGCGCACCGCCGGATCAGAGCAACCAGAACGCAGCCATGGCCACCAGCGTGGGTGGCAGGGCGGCGCACAGCATCGGCAGCGCAGCCACGCTCTCATCGGCGAAATGACTGCGCAGGATCGACACCCCCGCCGGATTCGGCGCGTTGGCGATCACGGTCAGGCCACCGCCGGCAACCGCCCCGGCAACCAGTGCGTACTTGAAACCTTCGGACAGGCCGTCGACCAGCGAGCCCAGATAGGTCAGCGCGGCGTTGTCGGTGATGGCGGTCAGTGCCGTCGCGCCGAAGAACACGGCGTCCTGGCTCATGCTCATGAGCAGGGGACGCAGCCACCATTCCTGCAGACCGCCCAGCACCACCAGCCCGCTCAGGAAGAAAGCCACCAGCAGCGCCTCGTTGATCATCAGCCGGCTCTGATAGCGCTCATAGGCATGGGCAAAGCCGATGAAGGCCATCAGCAGGCCCATGCAGATCACCGGGTAGTGCGCGAAATAGACGGTGGCGGCGAGGAAGAACAGGTGCACCAGGGTGATACGCATCGGTACCGCCTCCGCTGCGGACTGCGCGTCCTTCATCGTCAGCCCGGCGAGTTCGCGGCGGAACATCCAGGTCAGCACGCTGGTGTTGCACAGCACGGCCACCGCGGCTTTCCAGCCGAAATGGCTCGCCATGTAGGCGGTGTCCCAGCCCCAGGCGCTCGCAACCATCAGCACTGGCGGTGCCGCATAGGAGGTAAGCACCCCGCCGATGGACACATTGACGAAGAGCACGCCGATGGTGGCGTACTTGAAACGTTCCGAGAGCCCGGCCGCATAGAAGCGGTCGCGCAGCATGAGCGCGGCTACGGTCATCGCGGCCGGCTCGGTGATGAAGGAGCCCAGCAGCGGCAGCAGACCGAGGCACAGCATGTAGAGCGCAATGCTGTCGGGCAGCGGGATGATGCGGGCGAGCCGCTTCACCAGGCTTGCCGCGAGCCCCATGATCGGCCTGCTCGCCGCGATCACCATGATCGCGAACACGAAGAGCGGCTCGACGAAGCTGCGGGAGGAAACGTAGTCGGTCGCGAACGACTTGCCGGCCACCGCGATCATCACCACGAAAAGGCCCATGGCCCACAGACCGAAGACGACCTCGACCTCGCCCAGCAGGTGGAAGAGGCCGGCGTGCGCCGGGTAACGGTGGGCCAGCCGCTCGAAGACGCGGGTGGAGAAGGTATGCACCAGCGCCAGACCGAACAGGACGGCTGCAATGATTTCAATCGTACCGGCGGTTGCCACGCGATTTCCTTTCGAATAAACGGGGCCAGAAGGCCTAAGCTGACCTGTGTGAAAAAAAAAAGTTCCGGCTATCCGGCCGGGACAGGACCTGCATCAAGCGCCCGCCGGCTTCCGCCGGCAGCGCTTTCCCCGTTCAGTCAGGCGGAGACACTTCCCGCCCGCTGCCGGAGATGACCTTGCCACATCCCGCACCGCCTGTTGCCGTGCAAAATCAAGCGATAACAAACCGACACACCGGCGCAACAGACTGACACAATCACGTCCGTGCACCCGCGGCCCGCGCCGCGCGGCCCTCACCCACGACCTCCACGCGCAGCCATGAAACTCTCCGTTCCCGACATCCTGCTCGCCGCCAAACAGAACGAGATCGACGAACTCCGCCGGCTCACCTCGCGCGCCCGCTTCGTCGGCCTGCTCGGCCACATGATCCACGTTCTTCAGGCCGAGCGCGGCGCCTCGAGTATTTATCTGGCATCCGCCGGCAAACGCTTCGAGGCCAACCGGCGCCACCTGATTGCTGAATCGGAGGCCGTCGAAAGCCTGCTCCGCGCCAGCTTCCAGGAGCAGCTCGACACCCCGCAGAACGGCCCCGCCCGGCAATACTCGCTGATGGCCTGGGTGCTGCTCGGGCTCGAATCCCTGCCCGAGCTGCGCAAGCGCATCGCCGAATTCTCGATCGACGCCGAAGCGGCGGTGACGGAGATCAGCCGCATCGTGGCCGGGCTGAGCGCACTGATTTTCGAGGTGGCCGACAGCGCGCTGAACCCCGCGATCTCACGCTCGCTGGTGGCACTGTTCAACTTCGTGCAGGGCAAGGAGCAAACCGGACAGGAGCGCGCAGTCGGTGCGCTGATCCTGGCCGCAGGCCTCTGCGAGCGCAAATACCAGCAACGCCTGCTCCACCTGATCGAGGCCCAGGAGCGCAGCTTCCAGGTCTTCAGCGAATTCGCCGGCGACGCCGCCCGCGCCCAGTGGCAGGCGATCCAGGAAACGCCCGAGATCATCCGCATCGAGCGGCTGCGCCGCATCCTGGCCAGCGCGCAGGATGGCGCCAGCATCGACGCCAACCTGATCAACGAGTGGTTCGACTGCTGCAGCGAACGCCTCGAGCGCATGTGGAAGATCCAGTGCAGTCTCGTCGATGGCCTGCTCGAGCATTGCAACGTGCTCATCGCCGAAGCCGAGCGCGACCTGCACGATTCCGAAGGCCTGCTCAAGGGGCTGATGGCCCATCCCCCGGCCAGCGCGGGCCAGGTCGAGCGGCTCTTCGACCCCGCCAGCCCGGCCTCGCGCGAGGGCGCCTTCATGCCCGGCGCACACCTCGGCAGCCATCCCGGCCAGGCGGTGATCGACATGCTGCAGGCCCAGTCAGACCGCTTGGCGCGCATGGAGAACGAGCTCGAAACCGCGCGCCGCTCGCTCAACGAACGCAAGCTCATCGAACGGGCCAAGGGCCTGCTCATGGCGCGCATGGGCATCGCCGAGGAAGCGGCCTATCGCATGCTGCGCCAGACCGCGATGGACCAGAACCGGCGCATCGTGGACGTGGCCGAGGCCGCACTCGCGCTGCCCGCCTTCATCGGCGGCGACGGCAGGCGGGGCAGCAGCCGGCCCTGAATGCGGCCTGCCGATCACCGGGACGGCGGCACGAAGAAGATGGCCGAGTCCGGACCGATCGGCCAGCCCGCCAGCGCCCAGACCAGGAAAAGCAAGGTCCAGCCGATCATGAACACGATCGAGAAGGGCAGCATCAGCGACACCAGCGAGCCGATACCGAAATCCTTCTGGTACTTGCGACCGATCACGATCACGAAAGCGAAGTAGGTCATCAGCGGCGTGATGATGTTGGTCGAGGAATCCCCGATCCGGTAGAGCATCTGGGTGGCAGCCGGGCTCACGTTCACCGTCATCAGCACCGGCACGAAGATCGGCGCCAGGATCGCCCACTTGGCCGAGGCCGAGCCCATGAACAGGTTGATCACGGCGGACAGCAGCACGAAGCCGGTGATCAGCAGCACGATGCCCGCCGTGCTCTGGTGCGGCAGCAGCTCCAGCAGCTGCGCACCCTTCATCGCGATCAGCACGCCGATGTTCGAGGCATTGAAATACGCCACGAACTGCGCCATGAAGAACACCAGGATCACGAAACTGGCCATGCCGCGCATCGACTCCTCCATCGTATGCACGAAGTCGACACCGCGCCGGATCCGGCCGACCGCCATGCCGTAGACGAGACCGGGAATCAGGAACAGGAAGAACAGCGCCGAGACGATCACCTCGGTTCCGAACAGCGGCGCATGGGTAAAGCCCACGCTGCCGTAACGCGCCATGATGGATGCATACTGCGCTTCGGGCAGCGAGGCCGTCGACAGCGTGCCCAGCAGTGGCAAACCGCTTTTGACCGGAAAGGCCATCCAGGCCAGCACCGCCACGCAGGCGAGAAACGCCAGGCCCGCCCGGCGCAGGCCGCGACGCTCGGCCTCGCTGAGCTCCTCGGCATGCTCTTCGGGCGTGGCCGCATCCGCCCTCCACACACCCAGGTGCGGCTCGATCACGCGCTCGACCACCCAGCTTCCCAGCACCACGATCAGCAGCGTGGAGGCCACCACGAAGTAGTAGTTCATGGTCGCGATGTTCATCGTCTCGCCGAAGTTCGTGCCGACCATGGCGTCGCCGGTTTTCGCGGCGGCCAGCGTGAATCCGCCCAGCAGCGGATCCAGCGTGGTGATGATCAGATTGGCGGAGAAACCGCCTGAGACCCCGGCAAACGCGGCGGCGAGCCCGGCCAGCGGATGTCGCTTCATGCCGAGAAACACCACTGCCCCCAGCGGCACCAGCACCAGGTAGCCGGCATCCGCCGCGATGTTGGACATCACGCCGGCAAACACCACGACCGGCGTGACCAGCCGTGCCGGCGCCGAGAGCACCAGCTTGCGCACTGCGGCCGCGATCAGCCCGCCCTGTTCGGCCACGCCAATCGCGATCATGATCACCATGACCATGCCGAAGGGTGCGAAGCCCACGAAGTTCGGCGTCAGGGTCTGGGTCAGATACTGCCAGCCATTGGCGTAAGTGCTCACCACCGCACCGGTGCGCGGGTTCTGCAGGCTGACCGGATCCTGCCCCAGCAGGTTGTTGATGGCGAAGCGCCCGGTCGGCGTTTCCGCCACCACGCCGAAGGCTGACAGGACTGCCGCCAGAACCAGCAGCCCTGCGACCAGCCCGATGAACATGATGGTGGGATGCGGCATGCGATTCCCGACCGACTCCACCAGCGCCAGGAAGCGCGGCATCAGCCCCCTGCTCCGCGCCTTCCCCTCCGCTTTGCCGGAAGCCGGCCCGGCCTGCCCGGCCACATTCACGCCCTCGTTCATGATCCCTCTCTCCTGCCGGAGCGCGTGCGCTGCGCAGCCTGCTGCAAGCGCGCACGATCCGTTAATGCGCAGCCGCTCGTGGCGCCGCTGCCGTGACTTGAAAGGGCCGAAGGGTAAAAGCACGGAACACTCCGGAACAACCCGGATCACGTCCTTGCCGGCTTCACCCCCGCGAGGGCATGACAGGCGCATCCTGCGGAAGACCTTGTTCGGAACGAGGCGATTCCCTGCCGTGAAGAGGCTTACGGGGGTCTCGGCACGCGCCCCGGCGAAGGCATTTCTGGTTGAATGCAGGAGTTGTTTTTAAACAACACTAGCAGCATCCTAGCAACATCAAAACGCCAAAAACGGCCTGAAAATCGCCAACAAAAAAATGTATTTCGAACAATACAAATCAAATACTCAACAAAAACCGAATCATCAGACAATTTTTTGCGAATTACCGAAGGCGTCGGAAAATCCTAAAGTGAGTGCACACCAGCCCCTGCAGACCGCCTCGGGCGGACTGCGACGGCCTCACTGCCGGAGGCGATGCGTGGGCCGTCCGGCTCAGTGGCGCTCCACGCAGCGAGCGGATCATCCGCCCTGTCCGGCAGCGCAAAAACGGTGCCACACGACCAAGGAGATCCTCATGAAAGCCGCCCTCGTCTGCCTCGTCCTGCTGACGCTGTTCGTACTGTTCAGCTGGTATTTCATCGTGCCCTATCTGGGATTCCTCCTGCTGGCCATGCCGGCGATGATCACCATTCTCGGCGCCCGCGAAATCTGGCGCGCCCTGCGCCCGCAGCTGGCCAGCGCCCCCCGCCCGCAGACCCTGCGCCCCCAGCACTGAGCCTCAGGGCGCGCTGGACGCTGCAGCCCACAGATGCGCCGCCACCAGCGCACGAAAGGGGGCGAATTGCGCGAGCCAGGCTTCGGCCTGCGCCGGCGTGACGGGCGCGGTTTCGCCCCGCAGGGCCTCGATACCGCGGCGCACGGCCACGTCGCCATGCAGCGAGGCATCCAGTGCGGCATAACCACGCAGGAGGGTGTACTGACGCGTCCACGGGCCAATGCCCCGAATGCCTCGAAGCAGCCCTTCGAAGACAATGTCATCAGGACTGGATTCCGATCCGGGCAGCACCAAGCCTCCTGAAGCCAGGGCGGTGGCGAGCTGTGCGAGGCAAGCGGCCTTGGCCGTCGAGAAGCCGCAGGCACGCAGCGCCGCCTCGCCGAGATCGGCCACCGCCTTCGCGTCCGGGTAACACGGCATGCCGTGCTCATTCACGGCGCCTGCCGCCAGAATCATTCTGCGGCGCAGGCTCAGCGCAGCGACCACGCTGATCTGCTGACCGGTGATCGCCCAGCTCAGCGCCTCGAATGGGGTGGCACTCTGCGGGATGCGCAGACCGCGCTGGCGCGCCAGCAGCGGCCCGAGCTGGGGGTGACCGGCAAAGCAGGATTCAAAGCGCGCCACCGGCTGGTCGAGCCCCAGCATGTGGGCCACACGGCGGCGCAGTGCGGCAGCATCCGGCAGGCTGCCTTCAAAGCGGACCGCGATGTGGCCGGGCCGAAATGCCAGCTGCAACCAGGCCGGCTGGCCGTGCCAGACAAAGGCTTTTTCCAGCCAGTCCGGCCCGGTCCGCTCCGCAATCTGCTGATTGTCCCGCGCATGAAAGGCCAGGAAACCCGAAAGCGGATAATCTGCCGGCAATGCAATGACAAAGTCATGCGAACTCATGTCCGCGAGGCCTTGCGGAAGGTGAGATTGATCCGGTAGCGGCCGGTGAGCGGATGCTCGCCTTCGCGCACCGGCAGCACCGCATGAAAGCGCAACCGTGCCGGTCCGCCCCATACAACCACATCGCCATGCACCAGCCCCACGCGCTGCTGGGGATCGCTGCGCCGCAATCCGCCGAAGAGGAAGGTGGCCGGCAGGCCGAGGGAGACCGACACGATGGGCGCAGACAGATCCGGCTCGTCCCGGTCCTGATGCAGCGAGAGTTTTGCACCCGGCCGGTAGCGGTTGATCAGGCAGGCGTCGGGGCTGAAATCCGGGAAGCCGGCTTCGGCAGCGCACGCAATCGCGAATCCGCGCAAGAGCTCCGGCATCGCAGGCCAGGCGCGCCCGGTCTGCGGATCGGTGACCGAGTAGCGATAGCCCCGTTCGTCGCTGACCCAGCCCAGCCGGCCGCAGCAGCTCATGTCGACCGACATCGGATAGCCGCCGGGTGTGGTCATGTTGCGGAACGGCGCCTGCGCGCTGACCCCGTCGATCAGCTCCAGGAACTCCGCTGCGCGCGCATGGGCGCGGCCACGCAGCACCCGCGCGCCCTCGGCGAGCACTTCGCTGCGCCCGAGGCTCGCGTCATGATCGGCGAAAAGGTCATCCATGCTCAGCGGCTTTCCGCCTCGCGATCGAGCAGCGCGCGCTTGCGCGCCACGCCCCAGCGGTAGCCCGACAGCCCGCCATCACTGCGCACCACACGATGGCAGGGAATCGCGACGGCGAGCGTGTTGGCCGCACAGGCGCCGGCAACGGCGCGCACTGCGGCGGGTGCGCCGATGCGCGCCGCCAGTTCGCTGTAGCTCAG
Source organism: Uliginosibacterium paludis (assembly GCF_039631355.1). Lineage (NCBI taxonomy): Bacteria > Pseudomonadati > Pseudomonadota > Betaproteobacteria > Rhodocyclales > Zoogloeaceae > Uliginosibacterium > Uliginosibacterium paludis. The sequence continues at coordinate 12,151 of NZ_JBDIVF010000014.1, forward strand.
CCTGCTGCCTGGCGGAATGTCACTCAGCGCCTGCCACACCCGCAGCTGAAAGGCCGTGCCGCGCAGGTCCAGCGGCAGATGGAGTCCGGTACCGGGCGCTTCGACAAAGCCGATGACCTGCGCCATCCAGTCCTCGAACCCGGGGTCGCCGCCGACCAGTTCGGCCTTCGGGAAGCGGGACTCCAGCTCGCGCAGCAGGGGCTCGGGCGCATCGCCCAGCGCAATTGCACACAGCCCGCGCTCACTGGCCGCAACCAGGATCGCCCCCAGCGCGCACTCGCCGAGTCCGAAGCGGATGCGGGTCTTCGCACCGCCGGCGCGGAATGCGCCAGGGGTCATGCCCAGCACACGGTCTGCCTCTTCGTAGAATCGGCTGCTGGCATTGTAGCCGGCGTGATAGATGGCCTCGCTCACGGCCATGCCCTCGCCCAGCGCCTCGCGCAGACGACCCGCGCGCAGACCGGCAGCCCAGGCATGCGGCGTGAGCCCGGTATGCTTTTTGAATACACGCAGGAAGTGATGCGGACTCAGTCCGGCCCGCTCAGCCAGCACAGCCAGCAGCAGCGGTGCATCCGCCGCAGCCATGCTGCGGCAGGCCGCCTCGACCAGAGCGACGTGCGGATCCACGCAGAGGCTTGCAGCAGGCCGGCAGCGCAGGCAGGCCCGGAAGCCGGCCGCCAGCGCAGCCTCGGGCGAGTCGAAAAAACAGGTGTTCTCGCGCCGCGGCCGGCGCGACGGGCAACCCGGCCGGCAGAACACGCCGGTGCTGCGCACCGCATACACGAAGCTGCCGGCGGCCTGCGCATCCCGCTGGCAGACGGCCGCCCAGCGGGCTTCTTCGGAGGACTGCGAAAGCTTCATGACACGCCCCGGACAGGAATGGGATGACTGCATTCTGGCCCGGTACGGCGTCCGGCGCACTCCGCTTCTTGCGACCGGATTCCCGCCCGGGCTAGAGACGCACCGGCCGGTTCGGCAGCTCGTCCGGATTCTGGCCACCGGCGGGAAAGTGCGTCTGCAACAGCGCACTGAGCGCCGAGACCGCCCGCAGCACACCCTCGAGTGGCTCGCCCGCCGCGAAACGCTGTACGGCGTCCTGCACGATGGCGTCCCACACCTGCTGTGCCACACGGCGGTGAATGCCGCGGTCGGCAATGATTTCGAGGCGTCGTTCCGCCATCAGCACATAGAGCAGCACGCCGGAATGCGCTTCGGTGTCCCACACGCCCTGCATCGCGAAATGCGTCAGCGCCAGGCTTCGGCTGTCAGGCACGCCGCGCAGTGCAGCAAGGCCGAGCCCGCCCTGAATCACCACCCGCAACTCGCCACGATGCAGGCGCTCGGATTCGCTGACCGCCGCCTCGATGCGCTCGAGCGCCTCGGCCGGAAAAGCCTTGCGCGCCTCGCGCTCGCCCTGCCACAGATGCTGCCAGAGTGTTGCGATGCCGCCCATCACCAGCCTCCCGAAGCGCCGCCGCCACCAAAACCGCCACCCCCACCGGAGAAACCGCCGCCGCTGCCGCCACCGGAGCCTCCGCCCCAGCCACCACCCCAACCGCCTCCCAGCGGGAAGCCGCCACCGTGGCGCAGCACCCGCGAGCCGCGGCTGCTGTACCAGGAGGACCGGTCGGACACGATGGAACCCAGTACAACGAGCACGATGAAACCCGCCACGATCAGGAAGCCAATGGGCAGCTCCTCCTCATCGCTGCGGCCGTGGGTGTCGGGCGGCGGCAGGGCTTCGGCGCCGATCTTCTCCGCGATGGCAATCACGCCGGCTGCTAGCCCGCCATGCGTCTGCGGCGGCGGCAAGGCTTCGGCGCCGATCTTCTCCGCGATGGCATTCACGCCTGCTGCTAGCCCGCCATGGAAATCGCCCTGCTTGAAGAAGGGAGTGATGGTGTCAGAGATGATGCGCTTGGCGATTGCATCCGGCAGTGCGCCTTCCAGACCGCGCCCAACCTCCAGGCGCAAGCGGCGATCCTGCAAGGCAACGATCAGGATCGCGCCGTCATCCACATCCTTGCGGCCCAGCTTCCAGGCATCCGCCACGCGAATCCCGAAAGCCTCGATGTCTTCCGGCTGCACCGTCGGCAGCAGCAGGATCGCGACCTGGCTGCCCCTGGTCTTCTCGATGGCTTCGAGCCGGGTGGCGAGATCCTGCTTCGCCTCGGCCGACAGCGCGCCGGTGAGATCGACCACCCGGCCGCTGAGCGGCGGCACCGCCACCTGTGCCTGCGCCAGGGCGGCAGCGCACAGCAGCAGGCATGACAGCAGGATGCGGCGCAGCATCGCTTACTTCTTGCCGCCGCCGAAATCCACCGCCGGCGCATTGCTGATCTGCGCCTCGTTCTCGACGGTGAAGCTGGCCTTGGGCTTCGCACCCGTAGCCATCGCCGTCAGATTGTTGGGGAAAGTGCGCACGCTGATGTTGTAGGTTTCCACCGCCTTGATGAAGCGGTTGCGCGCTACCGTGATGCGGTTCTCGGTGCCTTCGAGCTGGGCCTGGAGATCCCGGAAGCTCGCATCCGCCTTGAGGTTGGGATAGTTCTCGCTGACCACCAGCAGGCGCGAGAGCGCGCCCGAAAGATTGGCCTGGGCCTGCTGGAACTTCGCCATCGCCTCCGGATCATTGAGCAGCTCCGGCGTGACATTGATGCCGCCGACATTGGCCCGCGCCTCGGTCACCCGGGTCAGCACCTCCTTCTCGTGATCGGCATAGCCCTTGACCACGTTGACGAGGTTGGGCACCAGATCGGCCCGGCGCTTGTACTGGTTCAGCACCTCGGCCCAGGATGACTTGACGCCTTCGTCATTGATCTGGATTTCGTTGTAGCCGCAGCCGCTGAGCAGCGTCACGCACAGCGCAAGCAGGAAGGCACGGATCTTCATGGCTCTCTCCAAGGGGGTTCGTCAAGCTGCAGGGCTGGCCCTGCCGACTCCGCATTCTATGCGTGCCGCGTCCACAGGTGATGACGGTCTGTGTCGCTTTCAAGTCGCGGCCGACCGCGCGCACCTGCCCATGCCCCGCCCGGCCAGCGGATCAAACCCGCGCGGAGCCCGGCGAACACTGACCGGCCGCCATCGGACAAGCAGGCATTGCATGCAATCCTGCCAGCGCAATCACGCCACCTGAAAAATACAAAACCCGGCAAACCACTGAAATAAATATGAATTTCAAATACATACCGGGGCCGGACTTCGATTGCTATATTGCATGCAATCCGCCCAGGAAGCCGCCTCCATGCCCCGCTCCACCTCCCTGCCGCCTGCCTCGCGCGGCAGCCGCGCCAGTGAAATCTGCCAGCTGATCGCCGATGCGATTGCGCTGGGTGAATTAGCGCCGGGGCAGCATCTGGAGGAGGTGGCGCTGGCGACGCGCTTCGGCGTTTCGCGCACGCCCATCCGCGAGGCGCTGCGCCAGCTGGGCAGCATGGGGCTGATCGAGATGCGGCCCAATCGTGGCGCGGTCGTCGCGGCGATGACGCCGGAAATGCTCGACCATCTTTTCGAAGCGATCGGCGAGCTGGAAGCAAGCTGCGCCCGCCATGCCGCAGCCCGGATGAGCGAGGCCGAGCGCGAAGCACTGCGAGCGCTGCATGCGCACAGCCGTGAAGTCATGCAGCGCAACGATGTGCCGGCCTACGACCGCATCAATCTCGAACTCCATGCGCTGATCATCCGTGGCTCGCACAACCCGGTGCTGATCGAGACTGTCAGCGCGCTGCACAGCCGCGTGTCTTCCTTCCGCCGGGCGCAGTTCCGCAGCGCCGAGCGCATGGCCGAGTCCTACGCCGAGCATGCCGTCATCATCGAAGCGCTGCTTGCCCGCGATGCGCTCGGCGCCTGGCGCGAGATGCGTCATCACCTGCTTGCCGCCCGGCAGGCGAGCAGTCAGGTCGCGCCGGTCTGGGCACACACGCCTGAGCGCTGAATTTTCCATCCCCTCTCCCTGTACAAGAAAATGAAGTTCAAATTCGACTGGTTCATGAAAGGCATGGTGATCGCCGTGCTGATCGCCTTCCTCTGGCCCGAGCCTGGCGCGCGCGGTGGCTGGCTGCATCCCGAGCTGCTCAACAAGCTGGGCATCGCGATCGTGTTCTATCTCAACGGCCTCGCGCTCAGCATCGCCGCCATGCACGACGGCCTGAAGCGCTGGCGCGCCCACCTGCTGATCCAGGGGGCGACCTTCCTGATCTTTCCGCTGCTGGGCCTGGCGCTCATCTGGCTGTGCGGCGGCTTCGTGCCGGGCGATCTGCAGACCGGTTTCTTCTACCTCTGCGCGCTGCCCTCCACCGTGTCGTCTTCGGTGGCACTCACCGTCGCCGCGCGCGGCAATGTGCCGGTGGCGGTATTCAATGCCACGCTCTCCAGCCTGATCGGCGTGATCCTCACCCCGATGTGGGTGGCGCTGATTCTCGGCCACTCCGGTCAGAGTTTCGAAGTGTGGCCGGTAATCGTCGACCTGCTCGAGTGGCTGGTGCTGCCGCTGGTGGCGGGCCTGTGCTCGCGCCCGCTGCTCGCCGCCTGGGCCTCGCGCCACAAGAAGCGCCTGCAGATCGTGGACCGGCTCACGATCCTGATGCTGGTCTACACGTCCTTCGCCGATTCGGTGAAGGAAGGTATCTGGTCGAACTACGGCCCGCTGGTGCTGGTGGAGACCGTGCTGGGCTCGGCCCTTTTCTTCGCGCTGGTGTTCTGGATCATCCGCCTGATCGCGAAAGCCTTGAAGATGCCGATGGAAGAAGAAATCGCGGTCGTGTTCTGCGGCTCGAAGAAAACGCTCGCCTCGGGCGTGCCGATGGCCCACCTGATCTTCGGCGCCAACCCGGCGCTGGGCCTGATCCTGATGCCCATCATGATCTACCACCCGCTGCAACTCGCCATCGGCGGCGTGCTGGCACAGCGCTGGGCGGAGCGGGGGAAGACGCAGGGCTGAGTCCCGGGTGCTGGGTGCAGGGCGCGCAGAAGGATGCGCGTCTTGTAGGGCGCTCTGAGCAGAGCGAAGCGCGCCGAAGAAGCCGATCCCTGCGTCGTGCGTGCCACGAAATGGAGCCTGGCATGGTGAGCAACGCGGCGCAGGAGGCCGGCGTGCGGAGTGCGTGCCGCCTTGTCGCACGTTGCTGCTGCGGCGCGCTTCGCTTTGCTCAGAGCGCCCTACGGCAAGCCTTCTCCCGCGCCTTCGGCCATCGGGCTGCACACAGGCATCCTGAGTGCAACAAAGGGCAGCAGGTCGAAACAGTCCGGTATTGGGTGCTGGACACTGGCCGCGGACGCCACTCAGTCCTCGGCACTCTGCACCCAGTCCTTCGCTTTCCGCACTCAGTCCTGCAATGCCACCAGCATTGCCAGCGCGTCACGCGTGGACGCCACGTCATGCACACGCAGGATCGCCGCGCCATGCTGGGCTGCGAGCAGCGACGCGGCGGCGGTGGCGACGTCGCGGGCCTCCACCGGGCGGCCGGTAATTTCGCCGAGCATGGTCTTGCGCGACACGCCCACCAGCACCGGCATGCCTTGCGCCACGAACTGCGGCAGCGCGCGGAAGAGCGCCAGGTTGTGCGCCAGCGTCTTGCCGAAGCCGAAGCCGGGATCCAGCGAAATGCGCTCTGCCGGCACACCGGCGGCCTGCAGCACCACCACGCGCTCGCGCAGGAAAGTGTCCACGCTGCCGACCACATCGTCATATTGCGGGGCGCGCTGCATGTCGCGCGGCTGGCCCTGCATGTGCATGATGCACACGCCGGCATCGGTCGCGGCCACCGCTTCGACCGCACCCGGTTCGCGCAGCGCGTTGATATCGTTGATGATGCTGGCCCCCGCCGCGATCGCGGCCGCCATCACCTCGGGCTTGGTGGTATCCACCGAGACCGGCACATCGAAAGCCGTCAGCGCCCGCACCACCGGAATCACGCGAGCGAGTTCGTCGGCGAGCGTGGCGGGCACCGAGCCCGGCCGGGTGGACTCCCCGCCCACATCCAGAATCGCCGCGCCTTCCGCCAGCGCCAGCTCCGCGCGCCGCAGCGCAGCCTCCACCGAGCCATTCACGCCGTCGCCCGAAAAGGAATCCGGCGTCACATTGATGATGGCCATGATCGCCGGCCTGGCAAAGCTCAGCCGGTAGCGTCCGCATTGCCACACCGGCAAGGACGACGCGAAGGGAGACGGGGCGGCGGGGCTGGCAGACATGATTCGGATTCCGGGCTGTTCAACAGAGCCGGCCGCCTGAATATCGGAGACCGGACAAGGCCGCCATTGTAGGTCGGCCCGGAGGCCGCACGAAAGGCTGCGGGGCCACATGCCCCGACCGCTTCAAGAAGGGAAACAGGGCGTGGCCCGGCGCAGGGTCAGACTGCGCGGGCACTCAGGAAGCGCAGCGCCTGCGGAAAGTCCAGCATGCCGTCCGGCCCGGTCGCGCCGGTGACGGCCTGCATGAGCTCATGCTCGACAAGCTCCCGGTCTGCCGCACTCAGCAACTGCAGGTCGTACAGGTCGAGAAACCAGTCCCGGAGCTGCGCAGGCGCGAGTCGCAGCGGAAGATGGAGCTCCTCGATGACGAGCTCATCGAAGCCGGACGCGAAAACTTCGCGGATGCCCTCAGGACTTCGCAGGCGCCGATCGCCCAGGCGCAGCCCGGCAAACTGCGGCAGGCGACTGCGGCGGGACAGCGCTTCGAGGTAAGCGCTCAGCACCGGTGAGTCCGGTGGCATGGCACCCACCACCGCCGCAAACCGGCCGCCCGGACGCAGCACGCGACGCAGTTCGCGCATGACTTCGTCGAGCTCGTCCATCAGCATCAGGGCCATGTGGCAGAGCACGCAGTCGAAGACCCCGTCGGGATACGGCAGCGCCTGCGCCCGGCCCTGTTTCAGGTCTGCCTGGGCACCGAGTCGCGTGCGTGCCAGGGCGAGTTCAGCCGCGCTCATGTCGAGGCCGCTCAGCGCGAGACCAGGCTGTCGGCGAGCGGCCAGCAGCCCGAGCAGATGCCCCTCGCCACAGGCCAGGTCCAGCACCTCGATCGCTTGCGATGATGCGGGGACCACCTCCGTCAGCAGCGCATAGGACGAGTCCATCTCCTGCCCCCTGAAGACAAGCGGCAGACCACCGTAGGCCTTTGAAGTCAGCCCGGGCCGGGCCTCATGGAATGCCTGCAGAAAGGTTTCGGACAGCGAGGGCGCGGAAGACATGATTTCTCGGGAAGGTGAGTCAGGAAGGGATGACCGCGGGGCCGGCCGGTGCGATCCGGAAAACGCTGCATATTACGTCAGCATGACGGCCCCATCTCCTTCCCGCTCGCATCGGAATGCCGCTGCACGGCACGGGCCTGCGCATGCGGTGTCGGGGAAGACCGCTACCCGGCCTCCCCGGCACGCCCAATCCGTGCGTCAATGAAGGCCGTCGGGCCGGGCAAGGCCTGCAGGCCACACTTTTCCCGCAACATGGAGACCACGATGGAAGCACGGATCAGCATCATCACCCTCGGCGTATCGGATAGCGCCGCATCCACCGCCTTTTACCGCGATGGCCTGAAGCTGCCGCTGCTGGCGGACCAGAGCAACGAGACCATCTCCTTCTTCGAGGTCAATCGCGGTTCGCTCTGGCTGGCACTCTATCCCGCCCATCTGCTGGCCGAAGACGCCCGTGTCGCACCGGAGCGGACCGGCTTTCGCGGTTTCACGATTGCGCACAATCTGCGCAGCCCGGAGGAGGTCGACCAGATCTTCCGCGAAGCGCTGGCCGCAGGCGCTACGGCGGTGAAGTCGCCGGAGAAGGTCTTCTGGGGCGGCTACTCCGGCTACTTCGCCGACCCCGACGGCTTCCTCTGGGAAGTCGCCCACAATCCCTTCAGCTGGATCGAGTGAGAGAATGTGCGGGCGAGGCTGCCGGGCAGGCCTGTCGTGTTACGTCGGCCCGGATTCCTTCCAGAAGCCAGTTCATGCTTGCGGCATATCACCCCATCTCGCTGTGGCGTGCCCAGAGTTTTTTGAACATCCCCGTGAAAGATCAGCATGACAATCCGGATCTGCATTCCTGATGACTACCAGCGCGCCAGCGCGTCGCTGCCTTGCCTGCACGACACGCCGGGCTTTGTCTGCAGCACGCTGGGTGACCTCGCACGGGACGCAGAGGCCGGGGCGGCGCTGTCTGCCGCGCAGGGCCTGATCCTGATCCGCGAGCGGACGCTGATCGATGAAGCCTTTCTGCGCCGCACGCCACAGCTCAGGCTGCTCAGCCAGACCGGCAAGCTGGCGCGCAACATCGATATCGAGGCCTGCACCCGGGCCGGCGTCGCCGTCGTGGAAGGCACGGGCTCGCCGGTCGCGCCGGCCGAGCTGACCTGGCTGCTGATCATGGCCTCGCGCCGCAAGCTGACACAGCAGGTCGATGCGATGAAAGCCGGCCACTGGCAGACCGAAGCCGGCGAAGCACTCTGCGGGCAAACGCTGGGCATTCTCGGCTACGGCAAGATCGGCAAGCGCGTGGCCGGCTATGCGCGCGCGTTCGGCATGCAGGTCCAGGTCTGGGGCAGCCCGCGTGCGCGGGATGAAGCCCGGGCGGAAGGCCTGCGTGTGCCGGACAGCCGCGAAGCCTTCTTCGCCAGCAGCGATGTGCTCAGCGTGCATCAGCGGCTGGTCGCCGAAACCTCGGGCGCGATCACGGCAGCTGATCTTGCCGCCATGCAGCCTTCCGCGCTCTTCGTGAATACCAGCCGGGCCGAGCTCGTTCAGCCGGGCGCCCTGCTCGCGGCCCTGCAGCAGGGGCGGCCCGGCTTTGCGGCGCTGGATGTGTATGAGCAGGAGCCGATCTATGATCCGCAGCACCCTCTGCTCCAGCTGCCCAATGTGTTGTGCACGCCCCATCTGGGCTATGCCGAGCAGGCCAGCTATGCCCACTATCTGGAAACGGCCTTCAACAATGCGATCCGCTTCTTCGAAGGCGATACGACGCAGGTCCTGAACCCGGCTGCCCTGCGTGTGACGCGCTGATCCGCGCCGGCATCTATCGGGTTGGCAGCCCCTCATCCTTGTCGTCCGACCGATGCGCCTCGCTCACCAGCCAGTCGTGCAGATCGCGCATCGCGGGCGTATGCGAACGGGATTTGAGCCAGGTGAGCCAGTACTGGCCGGTAGTCACGGTGTGTTCGAAGGGCTGGGCAAGCAGGCCTTCGCGCAGCGGGCGCTGGAACATCGCGACCGGCAGCAGCGCAATACCCAGACCCTGAATGGCGACTTCGGCCATCGCGAGCGAGGAGTCGAAGACCGGGCCGCGCACCAGGGGGTCAGGCAGCCCGGCCGCGGCAAACCAGCGCGGCCATTCATCCGCGCGATAGGAGCGCAGCAGTTCGCCATCCAGGAGGTCGGCCGGGCGACGCAGGGCGGCTGCCACACGCGGCGCGCACAGGGGCGCCATGCGTGCTTCGACCAGCATCTCGGCGCCCAGGCCACGCCAGGCGCCATCACCGAAGCGGATCGCGAAATCCAGGCCCTCGGCGCTCAGATCCACCCGGTTGTTGTGGGTGAAAACGCGCAGGTCAATGAAGGGATGCGCCTGCCGAAAAGCTGCCAGACGCGGCATCAGCCAGCCCACGGCGAAGGTGCCGACCACCGCGAGGTTCAGCACTTCGCGCACGCGGCCGCCTTCGAACTGCTGCAACACGGAAGCGAGACGGCCGAAGGCATCGGCCAGCGCAGGCTGCAGCGCCTGGCCTTCCTCGGTGAGTGCGAGCCCGCGAGGCAGGCGGCGGAAGAGCGTCATGTTGAGGCGCGCTTCGAGATTCTTCACCTGCTGGCTGACAGCGGCCTGGGTCACGTTGAGTTCGCGGGCGGCCAGCGTGAAGCTGAGATGACGGGCAGACGCCTCGAAGGCGCGCAGCGCATTGAGCGGGATGTTCATGACCGGATTGTGGGCCGGCCGCACACGCCCGGCCATCAGATTTTCTTGCATCAGGCGCAGGAAATCATCGTTTGAAGCACCGCCCCGAGGCTGCGAGGATGCGCCTCACCCTCACGACAGGAGCCCCGCCATGCAAAGAAGAAGTTTTCTCGCCCTCAGCGGCATCGGCCTGCTGCCAAGCTCTTTCGCCGCACTCGCCGCATCCTCCGGACGGCCATCCGGCTTCGAGACGCGCTGCCGCGAGCTGGAGACGGAGAGTGGCGGCCAGCTTGGTGTATACCTCTTCGACGCGCGGACAGACTCAGAATTTCTTTACCGTGCGGAAACGCGCTTCCCGATGTGCAGCACCTTCAAGTGGCTCGCGGCCGCCGCCGTGCTGGGGCAAGTCGATGCCGGTCGCGAAGGCCTCGACCGGCTTGTCCGCATCGACCCGAAGGCGGTGCTCGACTATTCGCCCGTCACCGCGCGGCATGCCGGCGGGCCCGGCCTGAGCCTCGCGAAGATCTGCGACGCCGCCATCACCGAGAGCGACAACACCGCCGGCAATCTGCTGATCGAAGCGGCAGGCGGCCTGACCGGCTTCAATGATTTCCTGCGCCGCCAGGGCGACACGGTCACGCGCCTGGATCGCATGGAACCCGCGCTCAATGAAGGCCTGCCGGGAGATCCGCGTGACACCACCACGCCGGCCGCAATGGGCGCCAGCCTGCGCCGCCTGCTGCTGGGCGAAGGGCTCAGCCCGGCCTCCCGCCAGCAGCTGAGCGACTGGATGCTCGCCACCCGCACCAGTGGCCAGCGCCTGCGTGCGGGCCTGGAGCCCGGCTGGCGGCTGGCCGACAAGACCGGCACCGGCCAGCACGGCATCGCCAATGACGTTGGCATTTACTGGACACCTGCCGGCGAACCGGTCGTGATCTGCGTGTATCTCGCTCAGGCAAAAGCGCCCTACGGAATCCAGCAGTCCGTGATCGCCCGGCTCGGCCAGTGGGCACGACAGGGCTGAGCGCTCGTCCGGACGAAAGCGCAAGACCCGCTCCCGCGGGATGATCGGGCAGGAGCGGGGCCGGAGAGGGCGCGCAACACGAGGCTTCGTGTTGCGCGGGCCTGACTCAGTCGCGGCGGATCCAGTTCGGCGCGATCTGAGTGCCGTGACCGGCGCCGTAGGCGAAGTAGATGTTGAGGCCGGCCACCGGCTCCAGATAGCGGGCATTCTTCAGGCCGCCGGCATCCACTGGCGTGAAGCCGATGCTGGCGATCAGTTCGCGCACCTGCGCCTTGGCCGCTTCGTCATCCGAGGCGTAGAACACCGGCGCACGGTTCGCACCGAAGACCGGGCCCTGCGCCAGCACCTGGGCGAGGATGGTGTTGAAGGCCTTGACCAAGCGTGCGCCCGGCAGCGCGGCGGCGATCTGCTCGGCCGCCGAGGTGTCGAAGCCCAGGGTGAGGTCCATGTAGTCGGCGGTCAGCGGATTGGTGATGTCGATCACCACGCGGCCTTCAAGCGCGCCGAGTGACTTGAGCGCCTTCACGGCTTCACCGAAAGGCGTGGCGACGATCACCACCTGCGAGTCACCCAGGGCTTGTGCGGCCGGCAGCGCTTCCACGCCGGGATGAGCGGCAGCCAGCGTGCGGGCCTTGTCCAGATTCTGTGCGGTGACGCGGACCGTGTGGCCGGCGGCGGAGAGTTGGCGGACGAAGCCCGAGCCCATGTTGCCTGCGCCGATGACGGTGATGTTCATGATGTTTTCCTTTGCTGTGGTCGGGGCAGGCGGCTCATCCGCCTGCTCGGGCGCCGTGTGGCGCCGCCGTGGAAAACACTTTACGAGTTCCGATCTTCGACACAAACTCCGAAACAGAACACACTTTATTCCGGAATACGGAACATGGATCTCTTTCCGAGCATGCGCACCTTTGTGGCCGTGGTCGAAGCCGGCAGCTTTGTCGGCGCAATGGACAGCACCGGCCTGTCGAAACCGGCGATCTCGCGTCACATCAATGAGCTTGAGCAGCACCTCGGCGCGCGCCTGCTCCAGCGCACCACCCGCCGACTCTCGCTCACAGCGGAAGGCGAAACCTATCTGGCGCGCTGCCGCGAGATCCTGTCGGCGGTTGAAGAGTCGGAATCCGAGTTGGCCGACCGCAGCGGCCTGATCCGTGGCCGCCTGCGCATCGGCGCGCCGCAGACCTTCGGCGCCCTGCATCTGGCGGCCCTGTGGGGCCGATTCGTGGCCGAAAACCCGGAAATCACGCTGGACATCGTGCTGGCGGACCGCATTGTCGATCTGGTCGAGGAAGGCTACGACCTCGCGGTACGCATCGGCCGCCTGCCCGATTCGGGCCTGGTCAGCCGCAAGCTGGCTGACACCCGCATCGTGCTCTGCGCCTCACCCGGCTACCTTGCGGCGCATGGCACACCGACACATCCGCAGGAGCTCGCCCGGCATGCGGTGATTGCCTACAGCTACTGGTCAGGCGGCGATGTGTGGCGCTTTACCGGGCCGGAAGGCGAAGCCTCGGCGCGGGTCCGGGCGCGCCTGCATGCCAACAATGGCGACACCTGCCGTGCCGCCGCGCTGGCCGATCAGGGCATCATCCTGCAGCCGGACTTCCTGATTCATGAAGACCTGCGCAGCGGCGCGCTAGTGGAACTGATGCCGCAATGGCACGCCGCCACGATCCCGATCCACGCGGTCTATCCCACCCGCAAGCAGGTGCCGCTGCGGGTGCGCCGCCTGCTGGACTTTCTCGTCGAAGCCCTGCGCGAGCCGGTCTGGCAGACCCGTCCGCCACAGGCCTGAACCCCGGCGCACGTGCGGCTGCGCAGTCCTCAGGATTGTCAGCGCGACGCCCAGAACTCGCGCTGCATGGCGATGGTTTCCTCGGCAACTTCGTCGACCGGGCCAATCAGCTCCACCGGCTTCTGGCAGTGATCGAACACATAGCGCGAAGGCACGCTCATGGTCGGGTTCTCGGCGTGGTTGCCGGTCTGGCGCAGCAGTTCATGCTCCGAGATGCCATACACCACGCGGCCGATGTTGGCCCAGTAGGCCGTGCCGGCGCACATGCAGCAGGGCTCCACCGCGGTGTAGAGCGTGCACTGCCAGAGGAACGCCGGCGTGAAATTGGTGGCGGCCACTCGGGCGAGGGTCGATTCGGCGTGGTTGACGGTGTCTATGTTGCACTGCTCAAGCAGCACGGTTTCGTGATCCGGCCCCACCAGCACGGCGCCAAAGGGGTGATGGCCCAGCGCAAGCGCGCGGCAGGCCACCTCGTTCGAGCGGCGCAGATGACGAATGATCTGCTCGCGACTGGGCCCGTGGCCGGATGAGGAAAGATCAGCTGAGGACATGCGCATCTCCGGGTTCATGACTTTTGCGATTTGTTAAATGCCTGACAATTTTCGATTTGTATTTTTTATTAACCAATGCGATTTTCTGTTGACCGATGCCTCGTCCACAGCGAAAAAAGGAACAGGAAAACTCGACGAATCAAGGATAGCCCGGCCTCGCCCGGCTCGGACGACCGAATAACCTTTATTGATGAACTGACAAAACAAGTTTTTCAGGATCCTTGAGAGTTGTCAGGCAAGAGGCCACACTTCGCCCCATTCCCTCCCCCCCGCAGGAGCGGCCGGCGGACCACCCGGAACAGGTGCTCCGACCGCCGCCCGCAACCGAAACAGGAAGCACATCATGAAGCACATCAAGGGACTCCGGTGGTACATGATCGGACTCGTCACGCTGGGTACCGTCCTCGGCTATCTGACGCGCAACTCGATCGCGGTCGCGATGCCGACGCTCAGCACCGAACTCCACATCACCAATCAGGAATACGGCTACATCGTGGCCGCCTACTCGGCCTGCTACACGATCATGCAACCGGTGGCCGGCTATGTGCTGGACGTGCTCGGCACCAAGATGGGCTATGCGCTGTTTGCCAGCGCCTGGGCGGTGTTCTGTGTGGCAACCGCATTCGCCGGCAGCTGGCAGGGCCTGGCCTTCGCCCGTGGCGCAGTGGGTGCGGCCGAAGCGGCGATGATCCCCGGCGGGCTGAAAGCCACCTCGGAATGGTTCCCGGCCAGCGAGCGCCCGAAGGCGGTCGGCTGGTTCAATGTGGGCTCCTCGATCGGCGGCATGCTGGCGCCGCCCCTGGTGGTATGGGCCATCGTGGCGCACAGCTGGCAAGCCGCCTTCGTGGTAATCGGCCTGCTCAGCTTCGCCTGGGCCCTGCTGTGGATCTTCAACTACCGCAAGCCTTCCGAGCACAAGCGCCTGGGCGATGAAGAGCGCCAGTACATCCTGGATGGCCAGGAGGCCCGCCTGAAGGGTGACGGCGGCAAGAAGACCTCGGTGCTGCACATCGTGAAGAACCGCCAGTTCTGGGGCATCGCGCTGCCGCGCTTCCTCGCCGAACCCGCCTGGGGCACGATCAACGCCTGGGTGCCGATCTTCATGCACCAGGCCTACGGCTTCGACCTCAAGCAGATCGCGATGTTTGCCTGGATGCCGATGGTCTTCGCCGACCTGGGCTGCATCGTGGGCGGTTACATGCCGGCCTTCTTCCAGAAGCATTTCGGCGTGACGCTGATCGTCTCGCGCAAGATGGTGGTCGTGCTCGGAGGCTTCCTGATGATCGGGCCCGGCATCATCGGCCTCTTCACGAGCCCCTATGTGGCCATCGCCATGCTGTGCATCGGCGGCTTCGCCCACCAGTCGCTCTCCGGCTCGCTGATCACGCTCTCGGCCGACGTCTTCGGCAAGAACGAAGTGGCCACCGCCAACGGCCTGACCGGCATGGCCGCCTGGACCGCCTCGACCCTGTTCGCACTGGTCGTCGGTGCGCTGGCTGACACGCTGGGCTTCCCGCCGCTCTTCGCCGTGCTCGCCGGCATGGACCTGCTCGCCGCCGCCGCGATCTGGTTCATCCTGCAGGATCCGGAACGCAAGGCTGCACGCCAGCTCGCCCAGCAGGGCGCCTGAACCAGCGCAGCACCGCAGACAGGGCTCCGGATTTTCCGGGGCCCTTTTTGCATCCGCGCCGCGCGGGATCAAGAACGCCACAGGCCTGCGGCGCTAGAGTAAGGGCTTCACCGACCGGGAAACGCCATGACCATCCAGGACGTCCTGCAACACCTCGACAGCCTCTTCCGGAACAACGACATCGCGAAGGTCGAACCCTTCCTGCTCGAGCATCTCGACGCCGCCCGCAAGCGGCGTGAGCTCAGTCTGGAGCTCACCATCCTCAACGAGCTGATGGGCTTCTACCGCGGCATGGGACGGCATCGCGAGGCGATCGCACAGGCCGTCGACGCGCTGGGTCTGCTGGAAGACGCGGGCTACAAGGGCAGCGTGCCCTATGCCACCACGCTGCTGAATGCCGCCACCGCCTACCGCGCTGACGGCCAGAACATCCGCGCCAACCAGGCCTACAACGAAGTGGCCGCGATCTACCGCGCGCAGAAGATGGATGACCCCTATCTCTGGGCCAGCCTGCACAACAACCAGAGCCTCGCCTGGCAGGGATGCGGCCGGCATGAGCGCGCGCTCGCCAGCCTCGAACTCGCGCTGCCGCTGATCGCCAGCCGCGCGGGCAGCGAGGCGGATCAGGCCGTCACGCTGACCAACATGGCGCAATCGAAAATGCGCCTCGGCCGGTTCGATGAAGCTGGCGCCGATCTCGACCGCGCCATCGCACTCTTCGAGAGCCAGACCCCGCGCAACCCGCACTACGGCGCCGCACTCTCGGCGCGTGGCGAGTTGGCCTTCCGCCAGGGCGACACCGCCGAAGCCATCCGTCATTTCGAAGCCGCGCTGCCGGCCATCGAAACGAACTACGGTCGCAGCCACAACTATGCCGTGACGCTGGAAAGCCTCGCCACCGTGATCGAAGCGACGGACCCGACCCGTGCCGGCGCGCTGCGCGAAGAAGCCGCGCAGATCGAGAAGACGCTGGCCTGAGCCAGCACGGAACGCCGCGCAAAGCGCCCCCGAACACAAAGGATCCACCATGCAGGGACTCGAACTCTCCCGCCGTTTCTACCTCACCCATCGTGACGCGCTGCTGCGGCCCTTCATGCCATGGCAGGAGCATATTGCCGCCGGCCTGGTCGGCTTCGGGTCCGACCGTTTCGGTTTTGACGACGCGATCTCGCAGGATCACGACTTCGGTCCGGGCTTCTGCCTGTGGCTGCCGCAGAAGCAATTCGATACCATCGGTGTGAAGCTGCAGGCCGCCTACGATGCGTTGCCGAAAACCTTTGAAGGCCACGCCACCGCGCCCGCCAGCCGCCGCGCCGGCCAGCGCACCGGCGTGTTCGCCATCCCGGCCTTCTACGCCACCTTCCTCGGTGCGCCAGCGCTCCCGGTGAGTGACGCGGACTGGCTGCAGATCCCGGAATACCTGCTCGCCACCGCCTGCAACGGCCAGGTTTTCGAAGACACGCCGGGCGAGTTCTCGCGCTGGCGCCGCCAGATCGCCGCCTACTATCCCGAACGCATCCAGCGCCGCAAGCTTGCCCAGGCCGCCGGCCGCATCGCGCAGACCGGCCAGTACAATCTGCCGCGCTCGCTCGCTCGCGGCGATGCGGTCGCCGCCAATCTGATGCTGGCCGAATTCATCCGCCAGAGCTGTCTGCTCGCCCATGCGCTCTGCCGCCGCTATGCGCCGCATGACAAATGGCTGCACCGCAGCCTTGCGCGCCTGCCGGGCCAGCAGACCCTGCATGCGCAGCTCGCGAAACTCGCCGTCACCGCACCACAAGACGCCGCCGCGCAGATCGCCGAAGTCAGCGCCGGCCTGCTCGCCGGGCTGATCGAGGCCGGCTTCACCGAGCCCGGCAGCGATTTTCTCGAACACCATGTAGACGCCCTGCTCGAGGGCAGCACGGAGACACGCTGATGGACATCGTTGATGAAATCGTGGCACTCGAATGGCAGGCCTTCGACAAGGTGAAGAACGAAGGCGGCCGCGCCAACTGCCAGGATGACTTCGGCACCTTCGAGATCATGCGCAAGAGCCAGTTCCTCGCCTGGGACAATGCCACCCGCGAAGGCTATCTGGCCGACCTGCGCAACGCGGCCCGGCGTGGCCGGAATCTGGTGCAGGAAAAATATGCCCGCATGATGGCCTCCACCGCGCCGGCGCAATACGCCAGCTTTGCCCACACCCTGCCGCCGCTGGCCGAATCGCAGTGCGCCGACATCGAGCGGATCATCCTCCAGCAGCTCGTCTGGCGCCTCGAGTTCGCCGCCGCCTTTCCGCACATGTCCGGCCAGGCCCGGCTGATCCGCAGCGAGGAAGACACGCCCTTCGACACCTCTTTCGAGACCTATCTGCGCGGCGAGCTGGGCACCTATTCCGAGATGACGCTCTCGGCCTACAAGCGCATGGTGGCCGCCCTGCAAGCTGCCGGCGAAAACCTCACCACCCGCACGATGGAACACACCGCCCGGCTCTACGGCTACCGCGACCTGGCCGACGCCGAAGCCCGGCTCGCCGCGGCCGCCTAGGCGCACGCCGGGCAAGAACCGGCCGAACGACCTGCCGCGAGCCCGAACTGCATCCCCCTGAGCCGGTCGGCCAAGCTGCGCCGCCTGACCTGCGCGCGCTCCGCCTGCGGCTCCCTTCACGGGCCTCATGCTGCGCTGGCAAAAAAACAACAAACTTGTTACTTCCTGGTAGCCATGCACTTGCAAGGGCGTCGAAACGCCTCCGCCACCCCGGCCTTCGGGCGCGAATTCCGCAAAAACACAAAGCCCGCCACCGAAAAACCACCCGTCGGGGCGACGTACTGTCGGGCAGGGTTTCAGGTCATGGCGCCCTCTGTTGCGCTGCAGCGCCACTCACTTGTCATTGACCCGACCTGCCCGCACGCCCACGATCCGGCTCCGGACAGACCGGATGTGCGGCCCAACGGGCCAGCCCGTGCAGCCTGGCCGGAAAAGATGCAAATAACTGGAGAAGACAAATGCAACGCATGCTGAAAATGGCGGCCCTGGTCGCCGTGCTGATGGGCGCCGGTGCGGCGCAAGCCGCGGATTCCCGCTGTGTCGCGGGCGCGACCTTTACCAACGAAATCGTGGACTGCGGCGGTCAGTACATCTCGGGCGGCTGGTGCAACGGTGACGACGACAATCAGCAACCGATCATCAAGCTCTACAACGCCACGATCAAGAACGCCAAGTTCGCGCAAGGCAAGGCTGGCAAGGGCATCCAGTGCTACTCGGGCACCTGCAATGTCGAAGGCGTGACCTTCGACGAGGTCTGCGAAGACGCCATCAGCACCCGCGCCGATGGCGTGACGTTGAACATCAAGGGCAGCACCTTCAAGAACACGATGAGCAACGACGCGGCCTACGGCAAGAAGCCGGACAAGTTCATCCAGGTGAATCAGAAGAACGTGAAGGTGAACATCGAGAGCTCGAAGTTCTACATCGTGCCGGCCACCTCCTCCACGCCCAGCAAGATCACCGGCAAGGCCGGCAAGATCGTCCGCACCTGCGGCAACTGCTCGGGCAACACCGGCCCGCGCACGATCACGATGAAGAATGTGGATGCCTACGGCCCCTTCGGCTCGATCGCGGGCGTCAATTCCAAGTATCGCGATCAGAGCGCCAGCATCTATGACGTGATCACGATCACCGGTCTGCGCGTTGAAGGCTATGTCGCGCCGAAGAGCGGTTCGGTCGAATCCACCCCGCCGATCTGCGAGGAATTCGAAGGCCTCGACAAGACCAAGCACAGCGGCGATTCGCCCAAGCTGCAACAGGCCTGGGCAGACAAGAGCAACAGCTGCAAGGTGAAGCTGAGCGACGTCTCGGCACTGTAAGCGCTGAGGCCTGACAGGGCCCGTCTTCCGCTCCGGCGGGGACGGGCCTTTCCGTTTCCTGCGGCAGGCTTCAGTGGCTGATGCAGACCGCGTTCAGAAGCCCCACCGCGATCGATGCGCTGGCGAGCAGGATCGCCGGCGCGATCCGCCCCTGCTCGATCTGACCGGCCCAGCGGCGGAGCGCGATGAAAACCCCCAGCTGAACGAGCCCGGTAATCAGCGCCCAAAGCATCATCTCGACCAGGGACTGCGTGTAGTAGATCGATGCCATCATCGGAAAGGTGAAGCCCAGCATCGCGCCACCGAGCGTCACGGCAGCCGCGCTGTTGTTCTCCCTGATGAGCTGGAACTCGTGATAGGGCGTCACCCGCGCATAGACCCATACGAACACGCCCAGCAGCAGCACCGCGGTGATCAGATAACTCAGGAAAAGAATCAGGGATTGCGTCACGGATTTACTCCACGAAGTAGTGGGGAATGAAACGGCTCATGTTGGTGGTAATGGGGGAAGCGTCTTCGCGGACACAGATGCCCGCCGAAGCCTTGCCCACGATCCAGGCGCCGATGACCGGATAACGGCCACCAAACTCGGGCAGCATGTGCAGGGCCTGATAGACGTAGCCTTCCGCACCATAAGGACCATCGTCACTCGCCAGAATCTGGCCCTCACGCACGAGCTGCACATTTGCGCCCTCGCGCGAATAGAGCGGCTTGCGTGCATAGGACGCCAGCTTGCCGGGCGTGAAGTAGGCGGGGAGCAGATTGGGGTGGTCCGGGAACAACTCCCACAGGATCGGCAGCAGGCCCTTGCAGGACAGCACCGACTTCCACAGGGGCTCGATCATCCGGGTCTGCGATTGCAGGACATGGGGGCCGAACGCCTCCCGCATCATCCATTCCCAGGGGTAGAGCTTGAACAGCGTTTCGATCGGCCGGTTGTCGAGATCCACGAACTGCCGCGTGTCCGAATCCCAGCCGATATCCTCGATATGCAGATGACGTGCTTCCCGACCGGCCTGCAAGACGGTATCGAGCAGATACATCGTGCAGACCCAGTCCTCCTCGTTCCCGCCCAGTGACGCGAGATGGATCGGGCCGTCTCCCGGTGCCAGCTTCCACTGTTCGACCAGACGGTCATGCAGCGAGTTGAACTGATCGCTGCCGGGAAAGACCTCTTCCATCCAGGTCCATTGCGCCACCGCAGACTCAAGCAGGCTGGTCGGCGTATCGGCGTTGTATTCGAACATCCGCGGCGGGTTGACGCCGTCATAGGCCAGATCGAAGCGGCCATACAGGCTGAAATCCTCCGCCCTGAACGAGGCCGCAATGGCGTCCTGATAGCGTACCGGAATGCCCAGCTCGCCCAGGCGCCCGGTCTTGATGACATGGGCAAGTGCTTCGAGGCACATGGCGTGCAGGGCTTCGGCGGCCGCCTCCAGCTCCTCGACCTGGGCGGCCGTGAAGCGATAGCAGACGTCTTCACACCAGTAGTTGTCCCAGCTGTGGAAGGACAGGCCCACCGCCTCCAGCTTCGCTCCGGCATCCTTGCGGGGGGTCACGATCTCGCGAAGCATGGCGCCTAGCCTCCTGCCGAACCGAAGTGGGCAATGCTGCCGAAGCCACCGCGCGACACGCTGCCATGCGCAACGCTGGCCCCCCGGCTGACGATGCTGTTGCCGCGGGCAAAGGAGGTCTGCCCACGGGCCAGCGGTGCATTCGCCATGACCCGCTCGGAGCCGTCCGGCATCAGCGCGATCGGCGTGCCGCCACTGTGGCTCCAGTAATAACGCGGGCCGGCATACACGCCACCATGCGATCCGCCGCCAGTGCCGCTGCGCTTGTCCTGCGCAGGGCAGACATCATCGTCGCCCCAGTCGCGCCGGCAATCCTCCCGCGACGCGTATTGCCCCTGCAGGATGTCCCTGCGGTCATCCGAGCAAGCTGCGGCAAGCATTGAAGTCCCCAGCACCAGCAGACAGATCTCGCGTGAGCGTTTCAAATCAATCTCCATGTCATACAAGAAAACCGGCGAACTGCAGTCCTCCGGAACCCCCGGCAGCACGACAACCCGGAGGCTGCCAGTCCGTCCAGATGCCTTCAATCCGGCCCAGATAAGGGCGGGCCGTTTCAAGGAGCGGCTCGTGCGGCAGATCTTCCGCCTCCAGAACCCCTTCGGCCGGATGCGCCCGCATCCACTCCAGCGCGGCCAGGATGCCGCCGGCTACCTGCAGCGAGGTGGCATTGCAGGTGATGCTCCATCTGCGCGCCTCCGCCAGCGTCACGGTGGAGCCGTACCAGTACGCACCGCCTTCGAAAACGAACAGCAGCCCCAACTGGTCTTCGCCCCCCGCCAGCTCCTCGCGCAGCACACGCGTGGCGACCGGCTCGACACATCCGCTCCCGACCCAGCGTTCAAGGGAGCGCCGGGTCTCCTCGCAGGGAGTGTATGCGTAAAACACGGTTGGCCGATATGCAATCGGGCTATCGTCGGCCCCCTGCCCGCCAACCGTCAGGAATTCCGCCAGTGACAGCGCCTCGTGATGCGTGATGAGCCAGGCATCCTGTTCGCCGCCGCCGGGCACCCATGAGCTGACCCGGGTGCACGCGCCCATCCCGGCCAGATGCAGGCCGGCGCCGCGTCCCGCACCAAGCCGGAAGGCGCCCGCAGGAAGCAAGCGCTCATGACTGCCCCAGCCGCACTCGGCTGCCTGACCCGCTTCGGCCAGCAACCCTTCAGCAGACCAGGTATTCACGAAGACCTCGTCCTGCGGCCGGTCCGGGCGCTGGGTATCAAGCTCCGCGATCTGGATGACCCGGATCCCCAGCGCCTGGCTCAGACGCCCCCATGCGTCAGGCCCCTGAGGCAGGACCAGGCCCCGGTCTGCGGCCATCGCCAGCAGGCCCGCCCGGGCCAGATGACTGATGACGCCGGGATTCGCGCCATGCGCGACGATGGCCGTCGGCTTGCCCGGGGCGCGCAGGGCCAGCACCGCTTCGCGCAAGGCATGATTGGTCGTCGCCGCCAGAGGGCGGCCAGGCGCCGGACGATAACCCCCGGCCCAGGGCTCGACACAGGTGTCCAGATAGAGCACACCGTGCGACTGACTCCATTCGATCAGCGCTCTGGACGAGACCTCGACGGAAACATTGATCAGCAGGTCACCCTCACCGAGGCGCGCGCCCAGCACGGCCTCCAGGTTGCCGGGCACGATGGGCAGGATCTCGTGTGCGATGCCAAGCGAAGCCGCGACCGCTGCGCCCTGATCGTCGGCGGCCAGCGCCCGCAGGCGATCAGGCGACACCTGCCAGCGAGACATCAGGAGCGGCGCCAGTGCCTGTCCGACACAGCCAAAGCCAAGGAAAAGAATCCGCGATGAAAACATGCCTTCATTCTAAGGCGAGCCCCGCCTTCCGCTGAGGCAGGGCGGGGCGCCTGCCCGACCAGGATCTGCCGGCGCGGCGGTTTCCGGACAAGGCTCTGGAGGATAATACCGGGCATGCCCGCTGCATCCGCCCGCCTGCCTCGCCCCCTTCAAGCATGAACGAACGCCGCACCCTTGATGCGCCCGCGAGCGCGCTGATGCTCGTGCTGTGCCTGATCTGGGCACTGCAGCAGATCGTGCTCAAGGCGACCGCCCACGAGATCACGCCCCTGCTCCAGATCGCGCTGCGCTCGGGCCTCTCGGCGCTGCTGATCGCGTGCTTCATGCGCCGCCACGGCGGGCTCAGGCTCACGCCGGGCGTCTGGCGCAGCGGCCTGCTCAGCGGCGTGCTGTTCGCGGTCGAGTTCCTCTTCGTGGGTGCCGGTCTGCAACTCACCAGTGCGGCGCACATGGTGGTGCTGCTCTACACCGCACCGATCTTCGTCGCACTCGGTCTGCATCGCCTGATCCCGGCCGAGCGCCTGGCGCCGCTGCAATGGGGCGGAATCGGGCTGGCGTTCGGCGGCATCGTGCTGAGTTTCTTCGGCCCCGGTCCGGCCAGCGCCGCGCCGGACGCGACGATGCTGGCCGGCGATGTGCTGGGCCTGCTCGCCGGACTCGCCTGGGCGGCCACGACACTGATGGTCCGCTGCTCGCCGCTGGCGACCGTGCCAGCTTCCGAAGCCCTGCTCTACCAGCTTGCAGCCGGCTTCGTCCTGCTGCTGCCGGCAAGCCTGCTGTCGGGTCAGGCGCACTTCCAGCCCGGGCCGGCCGGCTGGCTGAGCCTCGCCTTCCAGTCGGTGATCGTGTCCTTCGCGAGCTACCTGCTCTGGTTTCGCCTGCTGGGCCGCTATCTGGCCTCCAGCCTCGGCAGCTTCTCTTTCCTCACGCCGCTCTTCGGTGTGCTGCTGGGCGCACTCTGGCTGGGCGAAGCCCTCGAGCCGCGTTTCATTGCCGGCAGTGCGCTGGTGCTGGCGGGCGTGCTGACGGTAAGCCGGCATCACCGCCGCCCCGCTTCATGAAAGCCCGGCCAGCCTTGCTCACGGACCGGCCGCGACACAAAGGCCGGCGCGCATGGGTCGGCTCACACTGCAGCCGGTGCCGCTTCCCAACCCGCCAACCAAGGACAAGGTCATGAACCGGCTGAAAAGACTGCTGCATGTGCTGCCCCTGCTCTGCCCGCTGCTGGCCGCTGCCGGCGTATCGCTGGAAGTGGAGGGGCTGGAGAGCCGTTTCGACAATGGCCATCTGCGCGTGGTCTTCGGGCCGGATGCGAGCGCCCGCTCGGTAACGCTCGACGGCCAGCCCCTGATCGCTGATTACTCCGGTGCGATGGCCGACAGCGCGCGCAAACGCAGCGGCTATCTCGATTACCACTCGGGTCGCGCAACGCCCTTCCACCCGGCCCGACTGATGCTGATCGAGCGCACGCCGCAGTTCGCCCATGTGGCCTATTTGCCGGATGCTGGCGAGCCACTGCAGCTGGAGTATCACCTCACCATGCGTGATGGTCTCAACGCGCTGCAGAGCTGGGTCATTGCACGCAATGCCGGCAGCGCTCCGCTGCGGGTGAGCGAGCTGCGCAGCGTGTGGCGGTTTGATGCAAGCCTGCTCGATCGCGCCTTCAACGGCGAGCGCGACATGCAGCCGCCGCTGTATGCCTCGCTGGAAAGGATGCCGAAACTGCAGGACGAAACCTGGACCCTGCCCGACGGCTCGGTCTACTCCAAGTACGACCTCGCCGGCTACCCGCGCCGCGCGCCCTTCTGGGGCGTGCATGGCCATGGCTATGGCGCCTGGCTGCTCTCGCCCGGCCGCGACTATTACTCGGGCGACGATCTGAAGCAGGACCTGCTGGTGCATCAGGATGCCATCGTGCTGAACTACCTCACCGGAGCGCATTTCGGCACGCCGGATCTGGTCGCGCCACCCGGCTGGGAGAAGTTCTATGGCCCCTGGCTGATGTACTTCAACCAAGGGGATGCCGAAAGCATGAAAGCCGACGCGGCTCGCCAGGCCCGTGAAGCTGCACGCGAGTGGCCCGACGCCCGGGTGCGCGACGCGCGCTATCCGCTGCAGCGCGCGAGCCTGAGCGGCCACCTCGTCCTGCCTGCCGGCCCTGCCCGACGCTACACGCTGCAACTGTGGTCGGAGGCCACCGCAACGCCGGAAGACCAGACGCTGGGCTACTTCTACGCGACGCAGGCCGACACCGCAGGGCGTTTCCGCTTCGAAGGCGTGCGCCCGGGCCATTACCGGCTGGCGGTGCGCTCCGACGAAGGCGCGCCGGTGTTGACCGCCGCCACGCGCGAGCTGGATCTTGCGGCAGGTGAGCAGACCTTGTCGGCGATAGCGCTGCAGCCCGCCGGGACGCTGCTGTGGGCCATCGGTGACGCGGACCGCCGCGCCAGCGGCTTCCGTTTCGCCGATCAGCCGCGCGCGAATCACTGGCACCGGGAAGTCCCCGCCGATCTGGACTTCGTCGTCGGCCGCTCGAACCCGTCCACCGACTGGTACTTCGCGCAGACCCGGCCCGGGCGCTGGAACATCCGTTTCGACACAGCCGATGCGCCCTGCCCGTGCCGGCTGGATATCGACCTGGCCGCCGCCAGCCACAGCGGCATGAATCAGCCGAGCTCGCCCGTGCTGGCCGTCGAGCTCGACGGCCAGACACTCGCGCTGATCCGGCATGACAATGACAAATCCATCTACCGCCACGCGATGACGGGCGGACACGGCTACCACCACCGCTTCGAGATTCCGGCAGACCGGCTCGGCGCGGGCGCGCATTCGCTGAGCCTGGTGCTGAAGGGCGGTGCGGTCATGTATGACAGCCTCTCGCTGAGCCGCAGCCCGGCCGCCGACACGCCCCTCGCGCCCTGAGCGCCATGAAGGCGGGCGCCCGGCGTCCGCCGCACCCGGATTCGGGCAAGGTCCGGGCTCGCCCGCCCAAGTCTTCCTGCTTGGGGAGACAACCAGGCACACGTTTGCGGAAGAATGATCTGCAAACGATTGTTAAATATGCCATGCCGGTGCCAGACTTTCGGGCAGTGCGTACGACATGGAATCATCATGCGCACCGGGCGAAATGCCTTCCGCATTCCGCCCTGACCCGCAGCGGGACGAAGATCCCGTTCAGACCAGGCTTAGACGATGACCTCCCCACTGCTGACGGCCTACCTGATTTCGGTCGGCATCATGCTGATGACCTCGGCCCACGCGCTGCTGCTCACCTACCGCAGCAAGCCCGCGCACCTGAATCTCATCTTCATGGCGATCTGCCTGAGTCTGGGCTGCTTCCAGTTTGCCTGTGCGCGGCAGTACTACGCGCCGGATGCCGCCAGCGCGCTGGTCGCGCACCGATGGGGCAATGTCTTCTGGCTGGCGATCCTGCCCCTGATCGCCCTGGCCATGGAATCGCTCGAGGCAGAGCGCCGGATTTTCCGCATTTCACCCTGGATCGCGCTCGCCTCGCTTGCCGGCATCCTCCTCAACTTCGTGATGCCCTATGGCTACCGTTTCTCCGCGGTGCGGCCGGACCATGTGGTGCTCATGCCCTGGGGCGAAGCCCTGCGCTTCATCCAGGGCAGCACTTCGCTGGTCAATCATGCAATGGGCTTCACCTCGCTGCTGCTGGCGGTCTATTGCGTGCTGAGCGTGCGCCGCCTGCAGCGCGCCGGCGTGCGCCTGCCGGTCCGCATCCTGTGGGGCTCGATGCTGATCATGATCGTGAGTCGCGTGCTCGCGGCGCTGAGCGACGACGGCGTGATCGCCGTGCCCTATCTGGGGGGCTTCGCCTTCATCCTGATCTCAGCCGCCTTCTCCTTCACCGTCCGGCGCGAAATGCTGACCCGGGAACTGCACGAGAAGCGCGCCATCCGCGCGCTCGCCAACGAACGCCGGCGCAAGGGCCTGCCGGGGCCGGGCAAGCGCGGCCTCGATCCGCTCACCGGTCTGCCCGATCGCCACAACTTCATCACGCGGCTCGATGCCATGATCCGCGACCATGAGCTCGACGACGCCCGGCTGGCCGTTTTTCTTTTCGACATTGACCGCCTAAGCGCCATCAAGGCCACCCACAGCGTCGAGACCGGCAACGCCGTGCTGTGCGCCGGCGCCCGGCGCCTGCAGGCCCGCATCCGCGAAAGCGATCTGCTCGCACGCACGCAGGGAGACGGCTTCGCGCTCGCCGCCGGCCACATCCGCACCGAGAGCGCACCGGCGGTGCTCCAGGCCAAGCTTGCAGGCGTGTTCGAGGAGGCCATCGATACCGGCGACATGGCGCTGCGCATCACTGCAAGCTGCGGCATCGCGATCTTTCCCGAACACGGCCATACCGCCGAAGCCCTGTTCGCCGCCGCCGAACTCGCGCTGCAAGAAGCACGCAGTGCCGGCGCCGGCCAGACGCGCAGCTTCTCGCCCGCCATGCGCGAAGACCTGCGCGAGCGCATCCAGTTCGAGAACGATCTGCGCAACGCACTCGATCTCGGCCAGTTCTTCCTCTGCTACCAGCCGCAGATCTGTGCCACGACCGGCCGCACGATGACGATGGAAGCCCTGATCCGGTGGCAGCACCCAGAATACGGACTCATCGGCCCGTGCGAATTCATCCCGCTGGCGGAATCGGCCGGGCTGATCAAGCGGATCGGCGCCTGGGTCATCGAAACCGCCTGCGCCCAGCTCGCGCGATGGCGCGCCGACGGACACGAACAGCTGCGCATGGCGGTGAATCTTTCCGCCCGCCAGCTACCGGAGCCCGGCCTGGCCGAGCGCATCGGTGAAGTGCTGAACCGCCATCGGCTCACGCCGGCCGATCTGGAGCTGGAGATCACCGAATCGGTGCTGATGCAGGATTCCGAACGCAGCACCAACCGGCTGATGGCGCTGCGCCGGCTCGGCCTGCGGCTCTCCATCGACGACTTCGGCACCGGCTACTCCTCGCTGAGCTATCTGCGCCTGCTGCCGGTGCAGGCCTTCAAACTCGACCGCAGCTTCGTCGACACCATGGAGCGCAGCGAGACCAGCCTGGAAATCTGCGACAGCGCGATCCGGCTCGCCAAGAACCTCGGTCTGGACATCGTGGCCGAAGGCGTGGAAACCGAGACGCAGGCGCAGCTGCTCCGCGAGATGGGCTGCCCGCTGCTGCAGGGCTACCTGTTCTCGCGGCCGCTGGACGCCGCTTCGGCCGGCCTGTTCCTCGCGGCCGACCGAAGCGCACGGCCGGCCACCCGCTCGGGAAAATACGCGCCGCGCCAGGACGAAGTGCGCGCCCGCCCGCTCAGCGGAATACCCGCTGCAGCATTACGACCAGGCCAACAGGAATGATCGCCAGCAGCATCAGGGCAAAGATCTGCTGACTGGCCACCAGCATCACCGGTGCCTGGACAGCGGTATCGACGATCAGCTCGCTCGCCCCCTGCAGCAGGCCCAGCCGCGCCGGCTCATGCTCGAGCAGATGCAGCAGCAGGGTGGTCAGCGCAATGCTCGAGGAGAGCCCCAGCTGGCGCACGATGTTCTTCACCTGATAACCGTGCGAAAACACCCGCGCCTCCAGCCCCGAGAAGGTGCCGAAAGCCACCGGACCGAGAAAGAGCGGAATCGCCACATAGATCAGCAGCGTGGCCGGCAGCAGGCCGACCCAGCCTGCCGGCGGATCCATCAGCGCCAGCATCAGGCAGCCCGCCGCATAGAGCGCCAGCCCGCTCATCATGTAGAAGCGATGCCAGGGCCAGCGCCGGGCCAGCGCCAGATGCGCCAGCGCCATCGCCACCGTGCCCGCCAGGCCGCAGGTCGAGATCAGCGCGGTGGCGAGCAGTGACAGGCCCAGCACGCCGTGCAGCAATACCGGCAGCATCAGCCCGGCCACCCCGATCAGGAAATAGCCGAAGAAATACATCGCCAGACCGAAGAGATAGCGGAACTGGAACAGGCCGCGATAATCGATCAGCGGGCGATCCTTGCGCCACTGACGCCAGGCGAAGGCGGTCAGCATCGCAATCGACACCAGCGCGGTGAGTGCGACGCTGCGCGGCTGGCTGCCGGCCAGACTCACCGCCTGGATCGCGTACTGCAGGCAGAACACGGCCAGACACAGCCAGATCAGCCAGCCCCAGTGCTCTTCCGAGCGCAGCGCGGGCGGCGTGACCGCGCGCGACAGCCGGCCCCGGGCAAGCCAGGCCACCAGCAGCACCTGCGGCAGGCCGAAGGCAAAAATCGCGCGCCAGCCCCCGGCGCCCAGCAGGCTGGCCGCAAGCAGCGGCGCCAGCGCCGATCCGCCAAGCAGACTGCCGACAAAGGCGAACAGGCCGGCAAAGCGCGACTCCGCCGGCAACTCGTTGATGGCCAGTCGCCCGGCGGTGAAGAAGGTCGCCCCGCCAAGGCCCTGCAGCAGGCGCCCGGCCGCGAACAGGCCCAGGCCGGAGGCGCTGGCACAGAGCAGCGAGCCCGCGCCGAACACCGCCAGCGACAGCATCACGAAACGCTCGTAGCCCAGACGCTCGACCATCCACTGATGCTTGCAGAGCATCACGATCGCCGCCATGCCGTAGAGCGTGTAGGCAAACGCGAAGTCCGCGGCCGACAGATGCAGGCCGGTCATGATCTGGCTGGCCGAGAACATCACCATCCCGTTCTCGAGGAACTCGACGCTGGTGACGGCCCCGAGCGCAACGAGCGAAGGGCGCAGGGAAGACGGGGCGGGTGCAACGGCGGCAGACATGAGGGGAAATCCGGATAAAGAGCCAGTCTAGGCGAGCGGCTACAATTACGAAAATCGATCATTCCAATCAACAACATCGACATGAACGATATCGATCACAGCCTCTTCCGCCGCCTGGACCTCAATCTGCTGGTGGCTTTTGACGCACTGGTCACGGAATCCAGCGTGACGCGCGCGGCCAGCCGCCTGTGCATCGGCCAGCCGGCGATGAGCCATGCGCTGGGCCGGCTGCGCGAACTCTTCCAGGACGACATCCTCTACCGCGAAGGCGCCGCCATGCAGCCCACCGGTCGCGCCCTCGCCCTCGCGCCGGCCGTGCGGGAGCTGCTGCTGGGGGCACACCGGCTCGCGCTGGCCAACGAGCGTTTCGATCCGGCGCGCGTCGAGGAGCAGTTCCGCATCGCCCTCAATGACCCGCTCGAAGCCCTGCTGCTGCCCGCGCTGATGGCCCGGCTGCGCGCCGAGGCCCCCGGCCTGCTGCTGTCGGTGCGGCCGATTCCCGCCTCCCGCCAGCTCGACGAGCTGGACGCCGGCACGATCCGCCTTGCGGTCGGCCACTTTCCGCGGGTCCGCGCGGTGCATGAACAGATTCCGCTGCATGACGCCGGCTTCTGCTGTGTCTGCAACCCGGCGCTGATCAGCCTGCCGGAGCAGGTCCGGCTTGAGGACCTCGTCGATCTGCCTCACATCCACACCAGCTACACCGGCGACGCGCCGGGCATGATCGACCGCGCCCTGCAGCAGCGCGGGCTGCGCCGGCGCATCGTGGCGCATGCCGCAACGCCACTCTCCATTCCCTTCGTAGTCAGGCAGAGCCCGCTGGTGGCGGTGGTGCCCGAGCTGGTCAGTCGACTCTTCCTGCGTCACGGCGATCTGCGCATCCTGCCGCTGGCCCTGGACGACCTGCACCTGCCGATCTCGGCCGTATTCCACCGCCGTGACAGCTCCGATCCGCTCGCCGGCTTCATGCGCGACACGCTGCTGGAAACCGCCCACGCGGTACTGGCAGAGGACACCGGAGCGGAGGCGCACCGCTGAAGGCCTGCCCGGGCGCGGCCATGCTGCACCGCTCGTCGTGCGCCGGCAGCCGATGCGACACATCGTCACGATGGCGGGGCTGACGCCGCCGCCGACTTTGCGAGAATGCGCGCGGGGGACGATCTGCTGCATGACAGCCGGTTGAACCGGCACGCATTTCTGGGGTCTGTGACAACAGCGTCCGCGGAAACACCTGCCGGCAGCAGGTGGCAGCCCCCGGGCAACAGCCCGCAGCAAACGGAGGAGAAACCCGTCATGAAACGCAACAAGTTGCTGGCGCTCCTGCTCGCCCTCGCCCTCTGCGTCGCGAGCCTGGAAAGCGTGAATGAAGAATCCAGCCTGGCCATCGCCAGCGGCTCTGCCGTGCTTGGTGCGGTGCTGGGCGGTGGCGCCTTTGCCGCCTTCGGAACCGGTGGCGTCGCGCTGGCCAGCGTGGTCGCCGGCATCGGCGCAGCCCCCTTCATCGCGGCCGGAGCAGTGGCCGGTCTGGCCGGATACGGCGTCTATTCGGCGGTGTGCTCCGGCACCACGGCCTGAGGCCTTCTGCCCGCGCGGGGTGGCGCAGAGGCCGCCCGCCCCCGCCGAGCCCTGAACAAACGGGCAGAAGCCCATGAAATGACAGGCCTTGGGGCATGGCCTGCCGCCGGGCGGTGACGCATGGCAGGCAAGGTCGGCTGCGCGGACACCATACTCGCGCCACTTTCAAGCCGGAGCCCCGTCATGCTGCGCAGCCTTCGTTACCCGGTAGCCCTCATCGTCGTGGCGCTGGCGTTTTTTGGCGGCGCGGCCACCGCCACGATGCGGATCTGGTTCGACCCGGTGGTCCGCATCACCATCTCCAACGATACCGGTCAGCCCATCACCGCCATGCGCATCCAGGTCCGCACGGATGACAGCACCCATCTCGCGCTGATTGACTCGCTCCCCGCTGCCGGGCAGCACCGGCTCTACATCCATACCAGCGACCGGGCCACGCTTGCGGTGGAAGCCCGCCTGCAGGACGGTCGCGAAATCCACAGCAGCGACAGCTACCTCGAGCCGGGCGTCAGCCTCACTTCGCATGTGGAGGCCGCCCGCGTCCGCATCGAATACCTCGCCCGCATGTAACGCACGCCTTGTCCTGCAGCCGGAGGCCGGTGCATCTGCCAGACTGCAGAGCCGGCCCCCGCCGGCGTCGTGATGAGGAGACGCCATGCCCCGCCGCCAGCTCGCCGTCCTGACCGCCCTGGCCATGCTCGCCTTCGCCGCAAACTCGCTGCTGTGCCGTGCCGCCCTGCGTGACAGCGGCATCGACGCGGCCAGCTTCACCACGCTGCGGATGGCGTCCGGCGGCCTGATGCTGTGCCTGCTGTTGCACCTGCGCGGCCGCAAACCCTGCGGTGGCGGCAACTGGGGCTCGGGGTTCGCGCTCTTCGCCTATGCCGCCGGATTTTCCTTCGCCTACCTGAGCCTGCCGGCTGCGACCGGTGCGCTGCTGCTGTTCGCGGCGGTGCAGGCCACGATGATCGGACAGGCGCTGCGCCGCGGCGAGCGCTTCGGCCCGCGCCAGCTGGGCGGCCTCGTGCTGGGTTGCGCCGGGCTGATCCTGCTCCTGCTGCCGGGTCTCTCCGCGCCGCCGCTGGCCGGTGCGCTGCTGATGCTGGCTGCCGGCGCGGCCTGGGGCGTGTATTCGCTGCGCGGCCGCGGCAAGAGCGATCCGCTGCAGGCCACGGCCGGCAATTTTCTGCGCGCCCTGCCCTTCGCGCTGCTGCTGAGCCTGCTCGGCCCCCAGACAACGCGCCTCGACGCTGCCGGATTCGTGCTCGCCCTCGCTTCCGGCGCGCTCGCGTCCGGTGCGGGTTATGCCGTCTGGTACAGCGTGCTGCCGGCCCTCAAGGCCAGCCATGCGGGAGTCGTGCAGTTCAGCGTGCCGGTGATTGCAGCACTGGGCGGGGTGCTGTTTCTGGGCGAGCCGGCAAGCCTGCGCCTGCTGCTGGCCTCGGTGGCCATCCTCGGCGGCATTGCGCTGGTCATCGCCGGGCGGCAGCGCTGAACCTCAGAGACTCAGTTGCAGGGTTTCCTTGATCTCTTCCATCACCACATAGCTGCGCGACTCCACCGCGTTCGGCAGCTTCAGCAGGATGCGGCCGAGCAGGTCGCGGTAGTCGCGCATGTCGGGAATGCGGGCCTTGATGAGGTAGTCGAACTCCCCCGCGACCAGATGGCATTCGAGCACCTCCGGCACATGCGCCAGGCCCTTGCGGATGGAGTCGAAGATCTCGGACGACTTCTGCGCCAGGCGCAGCTCCACGAAGACCAGCACGCGCAGGCCCAGGGCTTCCGGATTGACGCGGGCGTGATAGCCGCTGATGACTTTCTCGCGCTCCATGCGCCGCACCCGCTCGCTCACCGGCGTGGCGGAAAGGCCCACGCGCTGGGCGAGTTCGGTGATCGGGATGCGGGCCTCGCGCTGCAGGATCTGCAGGATTTTCCGGTCGATCTTGTCCAGTTCGGTCATTTCACTGCAGCCGGCGGATGGAGGCCCGATTATTCATGAGCTTTCGCCGGAAAGGGTTTCGATTGCAGTGACTTTCACTATCTGCCTCTCAATATGATTCCGGCATCCGCTGCACAGACCCGGCGAGCCAGCCGAAGCCGCGGCCAGACCTCTCTTCCGAAACCACAGCCCTGCTGAACTGGAGCACATCATGTTTGTCGGCGTTCCCAAGGAAATCAAGAACCACGAATACCGTGTCGGCCTGACCCCCGCCTCCGTGCGCGAACTGGTCGCAGCCGGCCACACGCTGATCGTGGAAACCGCGGCCGGCGCCGGCATCGGTGCCAGCGACGAGGATTACCGCGCCGCCGGTGCGCGCATCGCGGCGACCGCCACCGAAGTCTTCGCCAGCGCCGACATGATCGTGAAAGTGAAAGAACCCCAGCCCACCGAATGCGCCCTGCTGCGCCCCGGCCAGCTGCTCTTCACCTATCTGCACCTGGCGCCGGACCCCGAGCAGGCCAAGGCCCTGCTGGCGAGCGGCGCAATCTGCGTGGCCTATGAGACCGTGACCGCAGCCGACGGCTCGCTGCCACTGCTCGCGCCGATGTCGGAAGTGGCCGGCCGGATGGCCATCCAGGCCGGCGCGCACAGCCTCGAGAAAGCCCAGGGCGGGCTCGGCGTGCTGCTCTCCGGCGTGCCGGGCGTGGCACCCGGCAAGGTCGTGATCATCGGCGGCGGCATCGTCGGCAGCAACGCCGCGCTGGTCGCCTCCGGCATGGGCGCGGACGTGACGGTGATCGACCGCAGCCCGGCCGTGCTGCGCCGCCTCTCGGCCCAGTTCGGCACCCGGGTGAAGCTGGTGCATGCCACCCGCGAATCGGTGGAAGCCGAAGTCAGCAGTGCGGATCTGGTCGTCGGCGCGGTGCTGATTCCGGGCGCTGCGGCACCGAAGCTGATCTCCCGCGCGATGCTCTCGAAAATGAAGCCTGGCGCGGTGATCGTGGATGTGGCCATCGACCAGGGCGGCTGCTGCGAAACCTCGAAAGCCACCACGCATGCCGAACCGACCTATGTGGTGGATGGCATCGTGCATTACTGCGTGGCGAACATGCCCGGCGGCGTGGCCCGCACCTCGACCTACGCGCTGAACGCCGCCACCCTGCCCTTCGCCCTGGCACTGGCCGGCAAGGGCTGGAAGGCCGCGCTGAAGGACGATGTCCATCTGCGCAACGGCCTCAACATCTGCGAAGGCAAGCTGACCCGGCCGGAAGTTGCCGAAGCACTGGGCCTCGCCTTCACCCCGGCCGACAGCCTGATCTGATCCGGCACGGCCGCCGGCAGCAGCCCGATCCGCGGATCGGGCTTTTTTTCAGACGATGGTCGCGGCCTTGCGCGCGAAGCGAAAGCCCCGGTCTGATTGCCAGCTCGCGATGCCGGCCACCAGACCGACGCACAGGAAAACCGGCGTGGCCCCGAAAAGGCCGCTGATCGCACCGTAGGCCGAGGGGGCGGTCAGGCCGACCGAGTTCCCCATCATCGAGCGCAGGCCGGCGCCCTCACCGGCCTGCTCCGGCGGCATGGCGCGATAGACGAGACTCATGATGTTGGGCCCGCCCGCGCCCATCGAAAGCCCGAACACGAAGCCCAGCGCGGCATGCATCCAGCCCGCATGCGCAAGCGGCAACAGCAGGAAGGCGGCGGACGCCACGCCGAAAGTCAGCGTCAGCGTGCGCCACTCCGGCATCCTGCGAGACAGCCAGGGCAGGAATATGCGGACCGCGAACGTGCCGATCGCGAAGGCGGACATGATCAGGCCGATCGCGGTCGCGGAAAAACCTCGCTCATGCCCCAGCACCGGCGTCATGAAGGAAAAGCCGTCGTAGAGCATCGAGGAGCACATCGCGAGCAGGTAGATGCGCAGGATGCGCGGATTGCCGAAAACCGTCTTGACCACGCTGCTGCTGCCGCTGCCGGCCCTGCCGGGGCGCACGTCGCCGCCGGGCACGTCGACGCTGAAGGAAACGCCCAGACTCAGCAGCACGATGCCGGCCATCAGTGCATAGGCTGCACCGAATCCGCCGTGGTCGATCATGAAACCGGTCAGCGTGGGGCCGCCCACGGCGGCGACCGAATTGCCCATCGCCAGCCAGCCCAGCATGCCGACCCGCTCGCCGTCGTGCGCCACCGGCATCATGCTGACCGACACGTTGGCCGCCAGCATGTAGCTCGCAAACCCGAAACCGCAGACCAGGGCACTCGCCAGCACGCTTGCGGTGCTCTCCCACAGCGCCGGCAGGATCAGGCCGGCCACCATGATGGCCTGGCTGGTGCGCATCACGCGCCGGGTTCCCGCCCGGTCGATCCACTTGCCCATCAGGAGCGAGAGCAGGGCCGGCAGCAGGCAGTAGCCGCTGTAGGCGATGCCTGCCATCGTTTCCGAGCCCCCGTGCTTGAGCATGAAGAGCGATGCGGCCACCCGTCCGCCCCCCATGGTGATGTGAGCGAGCATCGAAACGGAGATGAGGGACAGGACCTGAATCTGGTTGCGCGACAAGTTCATGGGCTCGACTTTATCAGCCGGGAGGTGAAATGTGAACGTTCTCAGCCGGCGCGACACGAAAGGAAACACGCGTCGGGCGTGCTCGCGTCGCAGGAAAATCGGGAGATCCGCAGGCCTGAGCCCGCGGTCGCTCAGGCCTCGGCCGCCCTCACCCGCTGCACCCGCGGATCGGCCCGGAGACGCTCGCGCAGCGCGTTGTCCCGGGGAAAGTCACGGATGTCGACGCCGTCGGCCTCCAGCCACTCGGAGATCGTGTAGAGGTAGAGGTCGCTGATGCAGAAGCGCTCGCCGAGCACCCAGGGCCCGGCCAGCAGCGAATCCTCGATCAGCCGGAAGCAGGCCTGCATGTTGGCCGGCACCTTCTGCTTCATCGCCTCAATGGCCGCGGGCTCGTCGGCCCAGCGCTCGCCCCGGAAACGGTGCGCATGCGCCACATGCACGGTGCTGGCCAGATAGCTGTTGAAGGACTGCACCCGCGCCAGCAGGAAGGGATCCTCCAGCGGCGCGAGACCGGCAGCAGGATGGCACTGCGCCACATACAGGAGCAGAGCCGGGGTTTCGGTCAGCACACCCTGCGGCGTAGCCAGCGCGGGCACGCGACCGGTCGGATTGATGCGCAGATAGGCCTCGCTGCGCTGCGCCCGGCTCGCGAAATCGACACGTTCGAGGGCGTATTCCGCGCCGGCAAACTCCAGCGCAAGGTGGCTGGCCAGCGCACAGGTGTTCGGCGCGTAATAGAGGGTCAGCATCGCGATCTCCCGCAGGACGGAGGGCTCAGGACTCGAAATCGCGCAGACCGGGCAGATCCAGGATGCGGATGGTCTTGCCATCCACCTCGATCAGACCGGCCGACGACAGGTTGTGCAGGATGCGGGAGAAGGTTTCGGGCGTGACCGACAAACGCGAAGCAAGCACCTGCTTGCTGGTCGGCAGATCGATCTCGAGCCTGGCGGCGGGCACGTCTTCCCCGGCTTCACGCAGCAGGTAGCCGATCAGGCGCTGGGTGGAGGAGCGCAGCGCGTAGCCCTCCACATCCTTGACCAGCGAATGCAGGCGCAGCGAGAGGCCGGCCAGCATCTTGCGCGCGAAAAGCTTGTCATGGTCGATGAGGTCCAGCACCGGCTCGCGCGGCACCCCGAGCACCAGCGAATCGACCAGCGCTTCGGCATTCACCGGATAGGGCTTGCCGAGGAACATCACCGCCTCGCCGAAACTCATGTGCGGAGGAATGATTTCGAGCACTTTCTCGTTGCCATTGGGCGCCATCACCGCAATCTTCATCTGGCCGTGGGCAACGAGATAGAAGCCGTTGCAGGGCGTGTTCTGGCGGAACAGCACTTCGCCGCGTGCCAGCCGGTGCTCGGTGACGCTGAGCGCAATACGGTCGAGTGCCTCCGGATCCACGGCGGCAAACATCGGCAGGCGGCCAAGCAGGCCACGCACATCGGTCTTGAGGGCTTTTTCCATAATCACCGGCTTGCTGGGACAATACGAAGCCCCATTCTGCGCAATCCCGCCATGTCCGTCACGCGCTGCGACATCTTCTGCAAGGTCATCGACAACTACGGCGACATCGGCGTGTGCTGGCGCCTGGCCCGCCAGCTCGCCGCGGAACAGGGTCTGGCCGTGCGACTGTGGGTGGACGACCTGGCGAGCTTCGCCCGGCTCGCCCCTGCACTCGACGCTAGCGCCGCACAGCAGAGACTCGCGGATCTGGACATCTGCCGCTGGGACGGGGCGGCAGCCAGCGCCACGCCGGCCGACATCGTCATCGAAGCCTTCGCCTGCGACCCGCCCGCCGCCTATGTCGAGGCCATGGCGAAACGACCGCGCAAGCCGGCCTGGATCAATCTGGAATACCTCAGCGCGGAAGGCTGGGTGGAAGGCAGCCACGGCCTGCCATCGCCGCACCCGCGCCTGCCGCTGGTCAAGCACTTCTTTTTCCCCGGCTTCACGCCCGCCACTGGCGGACTGATCCGGGAGAAGGGGCTCATCGACAGGCTGCGGGCCTTCCAGGCGGACGCCGCAAGCCAGGCCGCGTTCTGGCAGCGCATCGCAGGGCAGGCACCGGCAGCAGGCGCGCTGAGCATTTCGCTCTTCGCCTATGAAAACGCCGCACTGCCCGGCCTGCTGGACGCCTGGGCCAGCGGCGAGCGCAACATCTTCTGCGCCGTGACCAGTGGCCGCCATCTGCCGCAGGTCGACGCCTGGCTCGCTTCACGCGGCGCGGCCGGCTGCGGCAAGCTTCAGCTTGCCTTCCTGCCCTTCCTCGATCAGGGCGACTACGACCATCTGCTCGCCGCCTGCGCGCTCAACTTCGTGCGTGGCGAGGACTCCTTCGTTCGCGCCCAATGGGCGGGCCGGCCCTTCGTCTGGCACATCTACCGGCAGGAAGAAGACTGGCACCGGGTCAAGCTCGACGCCTTCCTGCATCGCTACGGCGCCTCATCCGGCACGGCCGGAATGCGCGCACTCAAGGATTTCTGGCAGGCCTGGGAGCGCGAAAGCGACGCCGGCGGACAATGGCCGGCCCTGCTCGCCGCATTGCCGGAACTCGCTGCGCATGCCGCGAGCTGGCAGCAAAAACTGGCGGAGGACACCGACCTGGCCTCCAAGCTGCTGATTTTTTGCCAGAACTTGCTAGAATGTGCGGCTTTCCCCAAGGCAGCCACCGGAGCTTCCGGCAACTGACTTGTTCCCTTCCGGGGTAAAGCCGGCCCCTGCGGCCGCGCCGGGAATCTCTACCAACTCTCTGTCAGGCGCTTTTCAGGGCGCCGTACCAAGGTGTCTTTATGAAAACCGCTCAAGAACTCCGCGTCGGCAACGTCGTGATGGTTGGCTCCGATGCACTGGTCGTGCAGCGCACCGAATACTCCAAGGGTGGCCGCAACGCAGCCCAGGTGAAGATGAAGTTCAAGAACCTGCTGACCGAAGCCGGTTCCGAATTCGTCTACAAGGCTGACGACAAGTTCGAAGTCGTGACGCTGGATCGCAAGGAAGTGACCTACTCCTACTTCGCCGACCCGATGTACGTCTTCATGGACGAAGAGTACAACCAGTACGAAATCGAAGCCGACAACATGACCGACGCGCTCAAGTACCTGGAAGACGGTCTGAAGTGCGAAGTCGTGTTCTACAACGAGAAGGCCATCTCGGTCGAACTGCCGACCTCCGTGGTCCGCGTGGTCGAGTACACCGAACCCGCCGTCAAGGGCGACACCTCCGGCAAGGTCATGAAGCCCGCCCGCCTGGCGACCGGCTTCGAACTGCCGGTGCCGGCCTTCGTCGAAATCGGTGACAAGATCGAAATCGACACCCGCACCGACGAGTACCGCAGCCGCGTGAAGTAAGCACCGCCGCCACTCGGGCAGAAAAAAGGACCTTCGCGGTCCTTTTTTTTCGCCTCTTGCCGGCGCGCCAGCGTCAGTAGCGCATCTCGATCTGCTGCGTGCCGCCTTCCGCACCCAGCTCGAAGGCACTGTCCTCAAAAGCCGGCGGCCCCATCACTTTCGGATTGCGCGACAGGCCATAACCCTCGATCGGGAACATGCCCAGGCGCAGATCGAGTTTGCCATTGGCATTTTCGTCGTGATAGGCCATCAGCGCATAGCGCCCCGGCGCCAGCCCCTCCAGCCGGAACACCACTTCGCCCGGGCTCGCAGGCAGCTCCACGACCCGCAGCGCACGGGCTTCCTTGCGAAAACCGGCCGGGTCGGCATAAAGCCCCAGGCGGACCGCCCCCTGCGCCGAATGCAGCGGTGCGACCTTCACTTCAAGCACGGCCGACGGTTTTGCTGCCGCCTCCTGCGCGAATACCGGCTGAATGCCTCCGGCCACCGCGAGCGCGGCCAGCGCCCTCATCACTTCACTTCCACGCATGCCTTCTCCTTTTAGAACCTGGCCGGCTGCCCGCCACAGATTCCCGGCGGCAACTCCGGGAGGAAACAATTGTCCTATGCTTCAGCCTGTTTGAAATGGAGACGCGATGATGCCCAGAATCCTCATCCCCCTTTTGTGCGCCCTGCTGACCGCCTGCTCTGCGCAGGAAGTGAAGCAGGACAGCAAGGCCGCCAGCGGCGAAGTCGCCAAGGGCGCGAAAGCGGTGGCGAATGGCGCGGTCGACGCGGCCAAGGTGGTCAAGGAGACCGCGGTCGATGTCTATCACGGCGCCAAGGACGTCGGCAAAAAGATCGGCTCGGACGCCGCAGACCTTGGTCGTGACGTGGGCAAGAAAGCCAGGGATACCTTCGGCGACTGAGGGCGCCCGAGCGGCCGGCTTCCTGCCACAATGATGTTTTGCGCAGCAGCAGGCAGCCCCCGATGTCCTCCCCCGCCCATCCCTATGTCCGCCCCGCGATCCGCATCCGCGGCGCGCGCCAGAACAACCTTAAGAACATCTCGCTCGACATCCCCACCGGCGAACTGGTGGTGGTGACCGGCCCCTCGGGTTCGGGCAAGAGCTCGCTGGTCTTCGACACGCTCTACGCCGAAGGCCAGCGCCGCTACGTCGAGACCTTCTCGCCCTACGCGCGCCAGTTCCTCGACCGCATGGACAAGCCGCAGGTCGACGCCATCGAGGGCGTGCCGCCGGCGATTGCCATCGACCAGAGCAACCAGGTGCGCACCTCGCGCTCCACGGTCGGCACCATGACCGAGCTGGCGGATTACCTGAAGCTGCTCTGGGCCCGCGCCGGCCATCTCTACTGCAAGGGCTGCGGTGCGGAAGTGCTGCGCGAAACGCCGGCGAGCATCCTCGCCGCACTGGCCACACGATGCCCGCAGCATGAGGATCCGCGCCTCGCGCTGGTCGCCCCGATCACGATTCCCGAAAACTTCACCGCCGAGGAAATGCGCGGCCATCTGGAGCGTCAGGGCTTCACGCGCATCGCGGAAGACGGCAAGCGCCTGCTGGTCACGGTGGACCGCTTCCGCTTCGGCAATGCCGAGACCGCACGCGTCAGCGAGGCGCTGGAAAGCGCGCTGCGCCTCGGCAACGGGAAGGTGGAGGTGCATCTCGGGGGCGAAGCGCTTGTGGCGGGAGTGGGGAGTCGGGAGTCGGGAGTCGGAAAAGCCGGAGACGGGGCGCCCACTCCCCACTCCCCACTCCCCACTCCCCAGATCTGGCGCTTCTCCGCCGACCTGCACTGCGCCGACTGCGATATCCACTACGCCGAACCGACGCCCGCGCACTTCTCCTTCAACTCCGCCGTCGGCGCCTGCGAGACCTGCAAGGGCTTCGGCCGCGTGATCGGCATCGACCCCGGCCTGATCGTGCCGGACGAAACGAAAACGCTCGCCGGCGGCGCAGTGAAGCCCTGGCAGAGCGAGAGCTACAGCGAGTGCCAGACAGATCTGATGAAGATGTGTCGCCTGCGCGGCGTAGCCACCGATGTGGCCTGGCGCGATCTGCCCGCAGAGCATCGTCACTGGGTCATGGAAGGCGAGCCCGAATTCAAGAGCTGGGAACGCTCCTGGCCGAAATACTGGTACGGCGTGCGGCGCTTCTTCGACTGGCTGGAAACCAAGGCCTACAAGATGCACATCCGCGTGCTGCTCAGCCGCTACCGTGCTTACACCGACTGCCCGGCCTGCGCCGGCGCGCGCCTGAAGACCGACTCGCTGCTGTGGCGGGTGGGCAGCAAAGCCGAAGCCGATGAAGCCCTCGGCGTAGCCCGGATGGAGCAAAGCGGAATCCGGGGTTCCAGTGCCGCCACCGCCCCGGATTCCGGCCTGCGGCCTGCATCCGGGCTACAAAGAAAGCGCTTCCGCGCCAAGGGGCTGCGCCTCGCCGAAGACACGCTGCAAGCCCTGCCCGGCCTCTCGCTGCATGACGCAATGAGCCTGCCGGTGGAGCGCGCACGCGAATTCTTCAACGCCCTGCACATCGAAGGCACGGCCGGTGACGCGGCCGATCTGGTCATGCAGGAGATCCGCAGCCGCCTCGCCTATCTGTGCGAAGTGGGCCTCGGCTACCTCACGCTGGACCGCCAGAGCCGCACGCTCTCCGGCGGCGAGGTGCAGCGCATCAACCTCACCACCGCGCTGGGCACCTCGCTGGTGAATACCCTCTTCGTGCTCGACGAGCCCTCGATCGGCCTCCACCCGCGCGACATCGACCGCATCAACGGCGTGATGCGCCGCCTGCGTGATGCCGGCAACTCGCTGGTGGTGGTGGAACACGACCCGGCCGTCATGCTCAATGCCGATCGCATCATCGACATCGGCCCCGGCCCCGGTGCGGCCGGTGGCAACATCGTGTTCAACGGCACGCCGGACGAGCTGCGCAGCAATGCCAGCACGCTGACCGCGCAATTCTTGAGTGGTCAGCGTCAAGTCGACGCCGGGCTGGTGCGCCAGCCGGTCGACACGA
Source organism: Uliginosibacterium paludis (assembly GCF_039631355.1). Lineage (NCBI taxonomy): Bacteria > Pseudomonadati > Pseudomonadota > Betaproteobacteria > Rhodocyclales > Zoogloeaceae > Uliginosibacterium > Uliginosibacterium paludis. Next base: position 53,459 of record NZ_JBDIVF010000014.1, read on the forward strand.
AAACCCCGCGCCTGCAACTGCTCGGCGCGACGGCCAACAACCTGAAGAACGTCGATCTCTCCGTGCCGCTGGGTCGCCTCGTCTGCGTCACCGGCGTCTCCGGCTCGGGCAAGTCCACGCTGATTTCCGATGTACTGTGGCCGGCGCTGAAGAAGGCCAAGGGCGAAGCCACCGAAGCGCCGGGCGCTTTCGCCAAGCTCGTCGGCGAGAACCTGATCGATGCCGTCGTCATGGTCGATCAGAGCGCCATCGGCAAGACCACGCGCTCGAACCCCGCCAGCTACGTTGGCGCCTTCGACGTGATCCGCAAGCGCTACGCGGCCCTGCCCGAAGCCGAGCAGCGAGGCTACACCGCCGGCACCTTCTCCTTCAACTCCGGCGACGGACGCTGCCCGACCTGCGGCGGCAACGGCTTCGAGCATGTCGAGATGCAGTTCCTCTCCGACGTGTATCTGCGCTGCCCGGACTGTGACGGCACGCGCTACCGCCCCGAGCTTCTGGAGCTGCATTTGCGCGGCAAGAGCATCGCCGAGGTGCTGGAGCTGACCTGCGCGGATGCGCTGGCCTTCTTCGAGGGGGACAAGGAGCTCACCCGCGCGATCCAGCCGCTGGTCGACGTGGGCCTCGATTACCTGACCCTGGGCCAGCCGGTGCCGACGCTCTCCGGCGGCGAGGCACAACGCCTCAAGCTCGCCGGGCATCTGGCCGAATACGCGGCGAAATCCTCGAAGAAAAAGGCTGCCACGAACGGCAGCCTGTTCCTCTTCGATGAGCCGACCACCGGCCTGCACTTCGGCGACATCGAGAAGCTGCTGCGTGCCCTGCGCGCGCTGGTGGATGCCGGCAACACCGTGCTGGTCGTCGAGCATAATCTGGATGTCATGCGCGCCGCAGACTGGCTGATCGACCTCGGCCCCGAAGGCGGCGACGGTGGCGGCGAGATCCTCGTCGCTGGCCCGGTCGAGGCGCTGATCGCCGAGCCGCGTTCGCATACCGGGCGGGCGCTGGCGGAATACCACCTGGGAGTCGAGAGTCGGGAGTCGGGAGTCGGGGCGCTTCGCGCCGCCGAGCCCGCCACGGTTTACCGACTCTCCACTCCCCACTCCCCACTCCCGCATCACGATGCCATCGAGGTCGTGCACGCCCGCGAGCACAACCTGAAAAACGTGTCGCTGGCGATCCAGCACAACCGCTTCACGGTGGTGACCGGCGTGTCCGGCTCGGGCAAGTCCACGCTCGCTTTCGACATCATTTTTGCCGAGGGCCAGCGCCGCTATCTCGAATCGCTGAACGCCTATGCGCGCCAGTTCGTGCAGCCGGCCAGCAAGCCCGATGTGGACGCGATCCACGGCATTCCGCCCACCGTGGCGATCGAGCAGCGCACCAGCCGCGGCGGGCGCAAGAGCACGGTGGGCACGCTCACCGAGGTGCATCATTTCCTGCGCCTGCTCTATGTGAAGCTCGGCACCCAGCACTGCCCGGACTGCGGCTGCGCGATCGAGCCGCAATCCGAAGACGCCATCGCCGCACGCATCCTGCGTGAGTACAAGGGCCGCAAGGTCGGTCTGTTGGCTCCCTTGGTGGTCAATCGCAAGGGCCTCTATACCGACCTCGCCAAGTGGGCGAAGGGCAAGGGCTACACCCACCTGCGCGTGGATGGCGAGTTCATCCCGGTCGCGCCCTGGCCGCGCTTGGACCGCTTCAAGGAACACAACATCGAGCTGCCGGTGGCCGATGTGGAGGTCAGCGCGCGCAGCGAAGCCGAGCTGCGCGAGAAGCTTTCCACCGCGCTGCAGATCGGCAAGGGGACGATCCGCTTGATCGTAGCGCCCGATGACGTAGCCCGGATGCAGCCGCAGGCGGAATCCGGGAAGCATGGCGGCGCGGATCCCGGATTGCGCTCCGCTTCATCCGGGCTACCCGAAACCACCTTCTCCACCCTGCGCGCCTGCCCCAGTTGCGGCACCAGCTTCCCCGAGCTGGACCCGCGCCTGTTCTCCTACAACTCCAAGCACGGCTGGTGCGAGAGCTGCTGCGGCACCGGCGTCGAGATTCCGAAGTGGATGAAGGATCCGGAGGTCGACGTCGCCGAGATGGAATTTGCCGGCCTCGATGATGAGGACGGCGAGGAAGTCGCCTGCCGCAGCTGCCAGGGCGAGCGTCTGAACCCGGTGGCGCGTGCGGTGAAATTCCGCGAGGAATCCATCACCGAGATGAGCCGCCGCTCGGTGAATGCGCTAGCCGAGTGGATCAAGGGTCTGCAGCTCGCCGGCCGCGAAGCCGGCATCGGCCGCGACATCGTCAGCGAGCTGACGCACCGCCTCGCCTTCCTGCGCGATGTGGGCCTCGGCTATCTCGCGCTGGACCGCGCCGCGCCCACGCTGTCCGGCGGCGAAGCCCAGCGCATCCGCCTCGCCGCCCAGCTCGGCAGCAATCTGCGCGGCGTCTGCTATGTGCTCGATGAACCCTCCATCGGCCTGCATCCGCGCGACAACGGCGTCTTGCTGGACATGCTCACGGCATTGCGTGCGAAGGGCAACACGGTGGTGGTGGTCGAGCACGACGAGGAAACCATCCGCCGCGCCGACGAGGTGCTGGATCTCGGCCCCGGCGCCGGCACGCGCGGCGGGCGCCTGATCGCCCAGGGCACGGCCGCCGAGCTGATCGAAGCAGCAGACTCCGTCACCGGCCAGTGCCTGCGCGCACCACTGCAGCACCCGCTGCACAGCCGCGCTGCGCCAGCGTCTTCGGACGAAGCCATCCGCCTCAAGGGCGCCACCCTGCACAACCTGCAGGGCGTCGATGTGCAGGTGCCGCTGAATCGCCTCACGGTGGTCACCGGCGTGTCCGGCTCCGGTAAATCCACGCTGGCGCGCGACGTGCTGCACGCCAACCTGAAGCGGCTGGTTGGTGGTGATGAAGACGAGAAAGCCAAGTCGGCCGGGCGCAAATCCGCCAAGCCGATGCCGCGCACCCACAAGGCCGGCGCCGGTTTGCAGGGTAGCGCCGCAATCACGGGTTGGCAGGCCGTGGGCCGCGTGCTCGAAGTCGACCAGACGCCGATCGGCAAGACACCGCGCTCGTGTCCGGCCACCTACGTCGGCTTCTGGGACGAGATCCGCAAGCTCTTTGCCAACACCGAAACCGCCAAGCTGCGCGGCTGGAGCGCGGCGCGCTTCTCCTTCAACACCGGCGACGGCCGCTGCCCGGCCTGCGAAGGCGCGGGCGTGCAGACTGTGGCGATGAACTTCCTGCCGGATGTGAAGGTGCGCTGCGAAGTCTGCGAGGGCGCGCGCTTCAACGCCGACACGCTCAGCGCCACCTGGCGCGAGAAGAGCATCGCGCAGGTGCTGGCGATGGAAGTCGACGAAGCCGTCGAGTTCTTCGCCGCGCATCCCAAGGTCTCGCATCCCTTGAAGCTCTTGCAGGACGTGGGCCTCGGCTATCTGACCCTGGGTCAGGCCTCACCGACGCTCTCGGGTGGCGAAGCCCAGCGCATCAAGCTCGTCACCGAGCTGGCGAAGGTGAAGACCGATCCGGCCGCGCGCGCCTCAAAGTACAAGAGCCCGCACACGCTCTACGTGCTCGACGAACCCACAGTCGGATTGCATATGGCCGACGTCGCCAAGCTGATCACGGTGCTGCACCGGCTTGTGGAAGCCGGCAATACAGCGCTGGTCATCGAGCATGACCTGGATGTGATGGCCGAGGCCGACTGGCTGATCGACATGGGGCCGGAAGGTGGCACGGATGGCGGCCGCCTGGTGTATCAGGGCCCGGTCGCCGGCGTGCTGAAGGCCGACACCCATACCGGTCGTGCGCTGAAATCCTTCCTGAAGCGCACTCAGTCCGGCAAAGTGAAAGGCTGAAGCATCGGGAGTCGGGAGTCGGGAGTCGGGAGTCGGCAAGAGACTGCCGGCGCTCTGCCCGGCGCAAGCGATATTCCTGTGGCATTCATGGCCTGCGCCTGAAGCGGTCTCAGAGCGCCAGACTCACCGCTGCATAGATCATCGGTGACACCCGATTGGCGGGCTCGCTGCCGTAAAGGCTCTGCTGCGAACGGTCGGCAATCTCCTGGTGGCGCTTGCCGAGATTGATGCCGTTGAGCGAGTACTCGATGCGCTGACCGGACGACAGGCGTTGCGCCCAGGCAATCCGCGCGTCGAAGCTGGTGTAGGCCGGCGCGACGTAGCGGTAGATCGGCACCATGCCGTCGCCACCGGCCAGCGGACCCATGCGCATGCCGCTGATCATGCTGGACCAGCCGGCGCCCCAGTCCTGACGCCAGCTCAGGGTGGCCACATACGGGGCGACCCGGTTCTGCAGCAGCGACATGGCCTGGGTCCGGATCAGCGTGTGATTGAACATCCATTCGCCGCCACGCCAGGGCGTCCATTTGAACTGATACTCGACACCGGTCAGGATCACCGGATCCTTCGCATTCACATACTGCGCGGAGTCATTGACGCTGTTCAGCAGCGGATCGAGCGGGGAACGCACCGCACGGCGATAGATGAAATCAGTAATGCGCTCGCGAAACACGCGCACGTCCAGACTCGAAGCCATCGGCCGGAAGCGACCGAGATAGCCTGCCTCGATGCTGTCTACCCGAGCCTGCTTCAGGTTTTCGTTCGGCTGATAGGGATTCTGGATCAGCAGCCCGCTCACCGGTTCGATGGCGCGTACGTCGCCCTCTTTCTCGAAGGTCGGGCGCTGCGTCCAGGCGCGCGCCACCCCGGCGCGCAGCGTGTCGCTGCGACTGGCCTGCCAGTTGAGGAACAGGCGCGGCGCGAAATGCACCGGTTCGCGCTCATAGGCCTCCACCGCCGCACCGGAGCTGAGCTGCCAGGCCGGGGCGAACTTCCATTCGGTATTGCCGAAGAGACGTGCCATCTGGGTCACGGTGCTTGCACGCCCGGCATAGAGATAGGGCGCATGGACTTCGTCACGCCGCCCCTCCAGCCCCCAGACGGCCTGCACATCCTGCGTCAGCGCACGACGGTTCTGCATCTCCAGATGGTCACGGATCGCAACGCGGTCCAGATCGATCGGCACGACCGGTCCGGCCGGGAAGATCCGGGAACTCGGCCCGTGGGCGTCCCAGCGCTCAACGATGCGCTCCTGGTTGCGGTAGTAGTGGAACAGCCATTCATTGCCCGCTTGCGGGGTGTGGTTCCACTGGGTATGAACGGTGTAGTTCTGGCTGTGCGAATTGCGGGTGGCATTGTTGCTGTTGACGGAGCTCGGGTAGCCCTCCTGCCGCCAGCTGTCGCTGCCGGCCATGCGCAGGCTCAGCTCGTCACGCGGAGAAATCCGGTAGTCGGAGCGCACGCTGACCAGCCGGGTGTCAGTGCTGTCGTACATGTCCTCGAAGCCGCTGTCACGCTTGCGCTGCACATTGAGCATGTAATCGGCGCCGGCGATCCGGCCACCGGTGCCGGCGCCGGCATCGAAAACGCCGGGGCTGCCGCCGCTGATCGAGGCATGGGTATCCGGGGCCTCGGCACTGTGGCGGGTGATGATGTTGATCACGCCGAGGAAGGCATTGGCCCCGTAGGTCACCGCATTCGAGCCGCGCAGGATCTCGATCCTCTCGATGTCATCGACCGTGATCGGCAGGCTCTGCCAGTCAACGCCACCGAAGCTCGCCGGCGAATAGACGGAGCGCCCGTCAATCAGCACCTGCATCTCGGACGGAAAGGTGCTCGACAGCCCGTGATAGGTCACCCAGTTGGCATTGCCACGCTCCTGCCCCACCTGCATTCCCGGCACCAGCCGGAAGATGCGGGCCAGATTGCGATAGCCGGTCGCCTTGATGAAGGCGCGATCGATCACCGTCACGGCGCCGGGGGCCTCGTTCACCGGCTGGGGCAGGCGCGAGGCGGTCAGCACGACGGGCAGGTCTTCAAAGTAGGCTTCCTCGCCGGCGTGGGCCGGAAACGGCAGCGCACAGAGCAGGGAAGCAGGAAGAAGCAAGCGACGAAGGGGCATGCCGGATTATAGGCAGCATGACAGGCAGGAAATCGAGTACTAAATCACTGTCATCGGGAATTCCGCCGGCGTATGTGGTGTCAAAGGAAACTGTGCTAGCCTCAGGCACAGCCTGCATCGCAGCTGCGGCTCCTGTCACTCTTCCCAGCACCTTCAATGCAACCGACCCGCCTTCCGCAGACCCCGCACGGTCTGGCCCATCTGCCCGCTCCCGAACGCGTCAGCCCCTACCGCAGCCTGTCCTGGCTGCTTGCAGGCTGGCGCATGTTTGCCGCCCGCCCCGCCGAATGGATCCTGCTCGCCCTGGGCTGTTTCTCGATGCTGGCGGTCGCCACGCTGCTGGTACCGATTCCGCTGATCGGCCCGATCCTGCCGCCGCTGCTGCTTTCACTGCTGATGGGCGGTCTCATCAATGCGGCCAATCGCCAGGCTGAAGGCGGCATGCCGCGTTTCGAGGATCTGTTCTCGGGCTTTCGCCTGCATGCCGGCAACCTCACGCTGGTGGGCCTGTTCTACGCCATTCCGCTGGTGATCCTGCACCTGCTCGTCTACATCGCGCTGAGCGGCAGCCTGCTGGTGAGCCTGTTCGGCGATTCGTTGGGCAGCACGATCAATTCGATGGCCGCCGATGTGGTCGGCATGCTGGCCGACCTGGGCATCGCGCTGGCGGTCTTCCTGCTGCTGTGGGGCATGATGATGCTGGCCCTGCTGCTCGCGCCGGCCCTGATCATGCGCGACAACGCCCCCTCGTTCGACGCGATGCGCCTCTCGCTCTCGGCCAGCCTGCGCAATCCAGGCGCGATGTTCCTGCTGGCCGTGATCCTCTACCTGCTCTTCGTGCTGGCGCTGCTGCCGGCCGGGCTGGGCATCCTGGTTTATATCCCGGTCGTGGTGGGCGCCATTGCGGCGGCCCGGCGCGAGCTGTTCCAGCCGGCCCCGCCCCTCACCCGCCTCGGCAAGGGGGAGGGCAACTGATGCAGGCGCAACGTTTTCCGGCCCGTCAGGGCTGGGTCTGGCTGAGTCAGGGCTTCGCGCTCTGGCGCAAGGCGCCGATGGCGCTGACCGGCGCCTGCCTCACGATGACCATGCTGCTGCTCATCGCTGCCGTGGTGCCCGGCCTCGGCCAGTTCCTGCCGGCACTGCTGCTGCCGCCGCTGGGCGTTGGCGTATTCCGGCTGTGCAGCGAGATCCGCAGGACCGGTAGCGGCGCGCCGGTGGTGCTGTTCTCCGGATTCCGCCTGCATCTGTCGCGCCAGATGGTGATCGGCGCCGCGCGACTCGTCAGCCAGCTGGCCTGCGTGATCCTCGCGGCCAGGATCGCCGGCATCGACCCGACCGAATCACTCGGCAAGCTGTCTGCAGACGGCAGCACGCTGATGCTCTCGCCACGGCTTGAAGCCTTCGTCGGCTGGGGCATGGCCCTGGGCCTGCCGCTTGAGCTGCTGTTCTGGTTCACGCCGCAACTGGTGGCGCTGGGCGGAATCAGCCCGGTCAAGGCGGTGTTCTTCAACATCGTGAGCTGCTGGCGCAACATCGCGCCGCTGGTGGTCAGCATGCTGCTCTGGGCGCTGCTCTTCGCTTTCCTGCCGGCCCTGCTGATCAATGTCGTCAGTGCGGCATCGCCGGCCCTGGGCAGCCTGCTGCTCGCGCCCTTGTTCCTGATCATGATGCCGGTGTTCTACGCGACCTTTCATGCCAGCGCCTGCGACATCTTCGGCGAGGTGCTCGCGCAATGAGCCCGACCGGGCCGCTGGGCATTCTCGGCGGCACGTTTGACCCGATCCACGCCGGCCATCTGCGCATGGCGCTGGAGGCCCGGGATGCGCTCGGGCTCGAGGTCGTGCGACTGATTCCGGCCGGACAGCCACCGCATCGCGGCCAGCCCGGCACGCCGGCAGCCGATCGGCTGCGGATGGTCGAGCTGGCGGTGGCGGGCGTGCCGGAGCTGGAAGTCGACCCGGCCGAAGTGCTCGCACCACAGGCGAGCTACACCATCCTGACGCTTGAACGCCTGCGCCATGAACTCGGCGCCAACCGTCCGCTGGTCCTGCTGATGGGCGCGGACGCCTTCCTCGGGCTGGCAGGCTGGCATCGCTGGCAGGAACTGTTCGCGCACGCGCATGTGGCGGTGGCGACCCGCCCCGGCTACAGCCTGCAGGCGCAACAGATGGATGCCGCGCTCGCCACGGTCTTCCAGACACGTTTCTGCGAGGACGCCCGCCAGCTCGCCACCCGGCCGGCCGGCCTCATCAGCGGCTTTTCGATGACGCCGCTGGCGATCTCGGCGACCTCGATCCGCGACCACCTCGCGCTGGGCAGAAGCCCGCGCTTTTTGGTGCCTGACCCCGTTCTCGACTATATTCAGGATCACCACCTCTACCCGAAAGCCCCTGTCTGACCCATGGAACTCCGCAAGCTGCAGAAAATCGTCGTTGATGCCCTCGAAGACATCAAGGCGCAGGACATCGAAGTCATCAACGTCACCAAGCTCACCTCCCTGTTCGACCGCGTGATCATCGCGAGCGGCACCTCCAACCGCCAGACGCGCGCGCTGGCCAACAACGTGCAGGTCAAGGTCCGCGAAGCCGGCGGCGAAATCGTCAGCGTCGAGGGAGAGGAATCGGGCGAATGGGTCCTGGTCGATCTCGGCGACATCGTCGTGCATCTCATGCAGCCCGCCGTCCGCAGCTACTACAACCTGGAAGAACTCTGGTCGACCACGCCGGCGCGCCGCCGCAAACTGATCGCCGACCAGGAAGCCGCCGCGCAGGACTGACCCCTCCCCGATGAAACTGATCATCGCAGCCGTGGGCACGCGCATGCCCGGCTGGGTCGAGACCGGCTTTGCCGAATTCGCCAAGCGCCTGCCGCGCGATTGCCCGCTCGAACTCCTCGAGGTGAAGGCCGAACCGCGCACCACCGGCAAGACACCCGCCGCCATGATGAACGCGGAAGCCGAGCGTCTGCGCGCGGCCATGCCGGCACGGCGCCGGCTGGTCGTGCTCGACGAGCGCGGCGACGACCTCACCACGAAGCAGCTGGCCGAACGCCTGCAGAAGTGGATGGGCATGGGCGACGACGTGGTGTTCGCCATCGGCGGCCCGGACGGCCTGGACCCGGCCTTCAAGGCCGAGGCGCAGGAAAAACTCCGCCTCTCCAGCCTGACCCTGCCGCACGCCATGGTGAGACCCCTGCTTGCCGAAGCCCTTTATCGCGCATGGAGTGTGGTAAACAACCACCCTTACCATCGCGAATGACGCCCTGCTGACCATGGCCCTCAACGTTCATCCCAGGATCTACCTCGCCTCGCGCAGCCCGCGCCGGCGCGAACTGCTTCAGCAGATCGGCGTCGATTTCGACACCGTGATGTTCCGTGCGCCGCCGCGGGAAGACGAGGATGTTTCGGAAGACGTGCTGGCCGGTGAAGATCCCGAGACCTATGTCGTCAGAGTCGCGATTGCCAAGGCCGCCGGCGCGCTGAGCCGTCTCGACTGGCGCCGCCTGCCGCGCCTGCCGGTGCTCTCCGCCGACACCACGCTCGATCTCGATGGCGCCATCATCGGCAAGCCCGACGATGCCGCACATGCAATGTCCATCCTGCGCGATCTCTCCGGTCGCAGCCACCGCGTACTCACCGCCGTGGCGGTGGCCCTCGACGATCGCCTGGAGCATCGCCTCTCGATCAGCACCGTGCATTTCCGCGAGCTCGACGACCGGGACATCGCGCGCTACGTGGCCAGCGGCGAGCCCTTCGACAAGGCCGGCGCCTATGGCATCCAGGGCCGCGCGGCCAGTTTCATCCGGCATATCGAGGGCTCCTACAGCGGCATCATGGGCCTGCCCCTGTTCGAAACCACCGGACTGCTGCGCAGCTTCGGGATGGACCTCTAAGCGCTACCAGCGCCGCACCACGGCCTGCGCCGAGAGCCAGGTCAGCGCGAAGAAGGGCCAGGCGAGCGTGACCAGCCGGGTGAGTCCGTAGAAGTTGAGCAGATGTCCTTCATGGCCCGTGCCCAGCGCTACCGCGATGAAGGGATTCTCCGGCGCCAGATTGACCAGCGCGGTGCTCACCAGCAGCGTCAGGCTCGCGAGGCTATGCTGCCCCCAGCGTGGCAGGCGCGAGGCCACAACGAACAGCACCACGCCCAGCAGCAGGCCGCGCAAGGCCCCCGGCGTCGCCCAGGCCAGTACATCCTCCGGACTCAGGAAGAAATAGTTCGCCAGCGAACGCAGCCCGAGTCCCAGCAGCAGCACCATCAGCAGGAAGAGCACGGAAGGCTCGCGCATGCAGCGGCGCGTGAAGAGCCCGACCCCGAGCGTCGAACTCGCCACGACCGCAACTTCCAGCACGAAATAGCGCCGCGCCGAAAAAGCCAGCGGCGCCGGCAGGTCGAAAAGCGAGCGCAGGTCGCCCGCACCGAAGAGCAAGCCACCGGGTTCGAGCTGGCTGAGCCACCACAGACCGATCAGCAGCAGGCCCAGCTCGCCGATGTGGCCCGGCTGGATCCGGCGATTGCGCCAGCGCTGCAGGGGGCCGTCCTGTCCGAACGCCCGCCCCCAGCGCACGCCTGCCAGCGCGCCGATGAAACCACCGGCGAAATTGGTGGCGAGATCGAGATTCGATGAAACCCGGCTCGGCAGCCAGTTCTGGATGAATTCGATGGAAAAGCTCAGCAGGAAGCTGGCCGCGCAGACGAACAGCACGACACGCCCGGGCTTGCGCCCTTCACGGATCGAGGCCGCCAGCATGAAGCCGAAAGGCACGAAACCGGCGATATTGAGATAGACGTCGACCAGCGAGATGTACTTCTGCCAAGGCTCGGTCAGGAAGGCCAGCGGCGACTCGCCGGGGCTGGTCCAGCCCGAGAAGGGATGCAGGCAGACCAGCAGGAGCAGCAGCGTGTAGGCAAGGCAGAGGTAGCGGGGCAGGCTGCGCCAGGACTGCATCAGGAGCCTGTCCCGACCGGCCTCAGGACTTGCGGGCCGTGTGGCCCGTGAGCCCGGCAGCGGCGCCGTGATGGCTGGCGTCGCCATGATGATGGCCGTGCTGCACGCCGCCGGTGAGGAATTGGGGCATCAGCGAACCGATCAGCATGGCCAGCACGCTGGCCAGGAAACCGATGAACTGTGGCGGAATCAGATTGGCCAGATCGATCCAGGATTGCGGCGCAGGCATCCAGCCCATCTGCGGCAGCAGCAGCCCCAGCCACACCACGCCGCCGCTAATGATCGAGAAAATCGCCCCCTGATTGGTCGCGCGCTTCCAGTACAGGCCGAAAGCCAGCGGCGAGAAAGCCATCGCCAGCGTCACCGAATAGGCCTGCTCGACCATCTCGTAGATCGACGAATCGCTGTTGAGCGCGAAGGTCAGCACCAGTGCGGTGAACACCACCACGATGATCCGCGTCATGCGCAGGAAGTGCTTGTCGCTCATGCCGGGAAAGAAGCCGTGAAGGACGTTTTCGGAGAAAGTCACCGAAGGCGCGAGCAGCGTGCCCGACGCCGTGCTCATGATGGCCGACAGCAGCGCGCCGAAGAACAGCACCTGGGCGAACACCGGCATGTGGGTGAGCACCAGCTGCGGCAGCACCATCTGCGAATCGCCGCCCTCACCCAGATATTGCGTGATGAGTTCGGGGGCAACGATGGTGGCCGAGTAGGCGATGAAGAGCGGCACGAAGGCGAAGAAGAAATAGGCCACGCCGCCGGTCACCGTCCCCCAGACCGCGCCCTTCTCGGTACGGGCCGAATTCACGCGCTGAAAGACGTCCTGCTGCGGAATGGACCCCAGTGCCATGGTCGCAAAGCCGCCGATGAACGCCACCCACTTGAGCAGATTCGCCTCCGGAAAGAAGCTCAGCTTGCCTTCGGCCTGCATGTGGCCCACCACGTTGCCCACGCCACCGGCCATGTCACCCACCGTCCAGGCAATGTAGATCAGGCCGGCAACGATCACCGTCATCTGCATGAAGTCGGTGAGCGCCACCGACCACATGCCGCCATAGAGCGTGTAGAGCAGCACGACGCCGGTGCCGATGAGCATGCCGGAGGTCACCGAGATCTGCCCGTGCGACAGCACCGAGAACACCAGCCCGAGTGCGGAGATCTGCGCCGCCACCCAGCCCAGGTAGGAAATCGTGATGACCACCGAAGTGATGATCTCCACGGCACGCCCGTAGCGGCGGCGGTAGAAGTCACCCAGCGTCATGAGATTCATGCGATAGAGCGGCAGCGCGAAAAAGATGCCGAAGAAGATCAGCGCGGCCGATGAGCCGAAGGGGTCCGCCACGATGCCATGCAGGCCATCTTTCACGAAGGTGGCGGAAATGCCCAGCACGGTTTCGGCACCGAACCAGGTCGCAAAAACGGTGGCTACCGTGATGTAGAAGGGCAGATGCCGCCCTGTGGTGACGTAATCGGTCGTGTTCTTGACGCGTGTTGCGGCATAGAGGCCGATGGCAACCGAAACGAGCAGGTAGGCAATGACAAAGGCAATCAGCATTTCAGACCCTCGGAGCGCGGATTTCGATGATCCGCTGCAGCTATCTGGAACCGGCTCTCGCCGCGTGGCACGTCAGGGATTATACCCATCCGGGCGGTGCAGCATCCGGCAAAAACGGGGCTGTGCGGTCAGCCGCCACACGGGCGGCAAACGAGGGGCCTGAAGCGCCTGCTCAGTGCAGCCAGATTCCGGCCAAAGCCAGCGCCAGCAAGGCGCACAGGGTTGCCAGCCAGCGATTGCGCCGCTCCAGAAGCTGCAGCAGGGCAGCCTGGTGCGCAAGCTCGCGCGCCTTGCTCTCGTCGTTGAGGGCGCGATGCAGCAGGCGCGGCAGTTGCGGCAGGGTCGCGGCCCAGTCCGGCGCCTCATCCTTGAGGTGCCGCACCAGGGCACGCCAGCCCACCTGCTCGCTCATCCAGCGCTCCAGGAAGGGCTTCGCGGTCTGCCACAGATCGAGATCGGGGTCGAGCTGGCGACCGAGCCCCTCGATATTGAGCAGGGTCTTCTGCAGCATCACCAGCTGGGGCTGGACTTCCATCTCGAAACGATGCGCCGTCTGGAAAAGGCGCAGCAGGGTCTTGCCGAAGGAGATCTCCTTCAGCGGCCGGTCGAAGATCGGCTCGCACACCGCGCGGATCGCGCTCTCGAACTCGTCGACGCGGGTGTGCGCCGGCACCCAGCCGGCATCGATGTGAGCCTGGGCGACACGCTTGTAGTCACGACGGAAAAAGGCGAGGAAGTTCTGCGCGAGATAGTTCTTGTCGCGGTCATTCAGCGTTCCCATGATGCCGAAATCCAGCGCCACATACTGACCATTGGGTGCGACCAGGATGTTGCCCGGATGCATGTCGGCATGAAAGAAACCGTCACGGAAAACCTGGGTGAAGAAGATCTCGACACCGGCGCGGGACAGCGCCTTGAGATCCACCCCTTGCGCGCGCAGGGCCTCGATCTGCGAAATCGGCAGGCCGGCCATGCGCTGCATCACCAGCACCCGACGGCCGCAATAATCCCAGTGAATCTCCGGCACCTGCAGCAGGGGCGAACCGGTGAAATTGCGACGCAGCTGCGAGCAGTTCGACGCCTCGCGCGTCATGTCCATCTCGTCCTCGAGGTGGCGCGAGAATTCGTCCACCACCTCGCGCGGCTTGAGGCGGCGCCCTTCACGCCAGAGCGCTTCGATCAGGCGCGCAGCGGTATCCATCAGCGCCACATCATGCGCGATGACAGCCTCGATTCCGGGGCGCAGCACCTTGATCGCGACCTCGGTGCCATCCTGCAGCTCGGCGAAGTGCACCTGTGCGACCGAGGCCGAAGCCACCGGCGTCAGCGAGAAGTTGCGGAATACTTCGGTCGCCGGCCGGCCGTACTCGGTCTGCAGCACCGCCAGCACCTGCTCGGTGGGGAAGGGCGGCACGCGGTCCTGCAGCAGGGCCAGCTCGTCGGCAATATCCAGCGGCAGCAGGTCGCGTCGCGTCGACAGCATCTGGCCGAACTTCACGAAGATCGGTCCGAGGGACTCCAGCGCCCGGCGCAGACGCGCCCCGCGGGATTCGGCAAAACTGCGCCGCGGCAGCAGTCGCCGCAACCATTCGCCGACGCGGGTATTGGCCGCATGGTCGAGGATCATCTGATCCAGACCGAAACGCAGGCTGACGGAAACGATCTTGGTGAGGCGAAGCAGGCGCACGATGAGGTTCGGGCTGGGCAAAGGAAGGATGGTAGCAGCTCGGGAGTCGGGAGTCGGGAGTCGGGAGTCGGGAGTCGGGAGTCGGGAGTCGGGAGTCGGGAGTCGGGAGTCGGGAG
>NZ_JBDIVF010000015.1:0-65517 GCF_039631355.1 Uliginosibacterium paludis
TGGGTGCTGGGTGCTGGGTGCTGGGTGCTGGGTGCTGGGTGCTGGGTGCTGGGTGCTGGGTGCTGGGTGCTGGGTGCGCAGGATGATGCGTGGTTTTTTGGAGGGAGCCAGAAAGCAAAGCCTATCGCCCGAGAGGCCGGTCGATCGCGCGCTGATCGAAACGAAGCGGATCCTTGCGGCCGCGGGTGACGTCGGTCTGGTACAGCAGGCTGACGGGTTGGCTCATGATGGCCCTCGCTTAACCCGAACGATTCAATCGCGTGCGATACATAATCCATCCGCCTCGGCATGAAGTCAACACGCGCAGGCGGCCCCACCGCGGATCAGGGTCAATCCGTGCGCAGCGGCGTGGCAGCAGGAGTATCCTTGCGCCCTTGTTTTTTGCCGTCCTGCCGACCTGCCATGTTCCAGCCCGTGAATGATCCCCAGGCTTACGAAGCCCAGCTCGCCGTCAAGCTGGCCGGCTTCCGCAAGGATTTCGCCGCGTTCGGCCTGCCCGAGCCTGCGGTGTTCCGCTCGGCACCGGTGCATTACAGGCAGCGGGCCGAATTCCGCATCTGGCATGAGGCCGACGGGATCCATTACGCGATGTTCGATCCGGCCGAGCCCAAGCGCCCGGTGCTGATGGAGACCTTCCCGGTCGCGGCCGAATCGATCTGCGACCTGATGCCTCGCCTCAAGGCCGCCATCACGGCACGGCCGGAGCTCAAGCGGCGGATATTCCAAGTGAATTTTCTCGCCACGCTCTCCGGCGAAATGCTGGTCACCCTGCTCTATCACCGCGCGCTCGACGCCGCCTGGGAGACCGCCGCACGCGAGCTGGCCGCCGAGCTGGGCGTCCTGGTGATCGGTCGTAGCCTCAAGCAGAAGATCGTGCTCGAGCGCGACTGGCTGCTCGAGCGCCTGACCGTCAATGGCCGGCCGCTGAGCTACCAGCAGATCGAGGGCGCGTTCTCGCAGCCCAACGCCGGCATGAACCAGCACATGCTGGGCTGGGCCTGCCGCCAGGCCGAGGAGCTGGGCGGCGACCTGATGGAACTCTATTGCGGCAACGGCAACTTCACCGTGGCGCTGGCGCCGCATTTCGGCCGCGTGCTGGCCACCGAGATGAGCAAGTCCTCGGTGCGAGCCGCGCATCACAACCTGCAGACCAACGACATCGACAACGTGACCATGGTGCGCATGGCGGCCGAGGAAATCAGCGATGCCATGGCCAGGGTGCGGCCCTTCACCCGGCTGAAGGACGTTGATCTCGACAGCTACCGCTTCTCCACCCTCTTCGTCGATCCGCCGCGTGCGGGTCTGGACGACAACACCCTGCAGTTCGCCCGCGGCTTCGACAGCATCCTCTACATCAGCTGCAATCCGCAGACCCTGCGCGACAACGTCGCCGCCCTCATCGATACGCACGAGATCGCCGCCTCGGCGGTGTTCGACCAGTTTCCCTGGACGCACCATCTCGAATGCGGCCTGCTGCTGAACCGCCGCGCGGCCTGAAAGCGCCACCGGCGCAGCCGGGCAGGATGAAGGCATAATCCCTGCATACCGACGATTCAGGGAGCAGCAGATGCAGGGATTGCGCGAGGCACTGGGGCTGGCATGCCTGCTGTGCGTGCTCGCCGCCTGCAGCCCCTTCAGCTCCGAGCCCTATACCACCAGCACCGAACCGGCCGCACTGATGGCGCTGGTGCGCCCCGGCTGGCAGGCCGCCGGGCCCGAGTCCATGATCCTGCGCACCCTGCGCGGGGCGGACGCCTCGGCACCGGCCGAAACCGAGCGGCGCAGCCTCCAGCCGGTGCTGATCGCCCCGCTCTCCACCACCCGGCTGCTGCTGATCGTGGCCGGCACCCCGGCCGATGCCGGTGGCAGCCGCGAGACGGGCAGCAGCACGCCCGCCAGCCTCGACGCCTACTGGTTCGGCAAGCGCGGCAATCGCTGGTACCGCATCGGCGAGCATGAGGACTTCACCCGCACCGGCGCCAACGGTCTGCCCGGCGAGCTCCGCACGACCGCGCTGGACGCGCGCCGCAAGGCGCTGGTGATCGAGAACGGCAGTTGCCGGCTCGGCCGCTGCGCACGCTGGCTCAACCTGTTCGCGATCGGCATTGCCGACATGCAGCCCCTGCTGCCCAACGGCGAGCCGGTGCAACTTGGCGCCGAAACCGACTCGCCCGGCGAGCGCTGCCGCGCCATGCTCAGGATGCGTCCGGGCAGTCACGGCCGCATGGCGCTGGACGAGTTCTCGCCGCGGGCAGGCTGCCATGCCATCACCGGCCGCTGGTATCTGGAGTCGCGCAACGACGCACCGGACCGGCTGACGATCAATCTCTCCGGCACGCGGGTCACCGCGCGGCGGGTCGTGGTCGAGCCCGATGAAGAGGAAGTGGATCGCCGCATCGAGGAAGCCATCGCACGAGGCGGCGAATGCTGTGCCCCTCCGCCGCCCGTGCGCGAGGAATATCTGGCCACCGTAAACACGGTGAATTCACAGATCGTCTATCGCTATGCCGACGGACACTACGAAGCCCTCAGCGGCAGCTTCCCGCTGCCGGCGCTCTGAGCGGCGGGTGGGCCCCGGCCCAGGGTCAGAAGTTCAGGCCGTACTTGCGGGGCAGCACCAGACTGCATTCGGTGCGGATCGAGTTCTCGCCTTCGAGCTGGTGGATGGGCAGCAGCTCGGGTTTGCCGATCGCCATGCTGAGCCCGATGTTGAGCTGCAGGAAGCTCGTGCTGCCGCCTTCGAGCATCAGCTCGATCGCGCCCTCTTCCACGTTCGAGGCGCGCAGCCGGTGCACACCGGGCGGCAGCTCGAGCGCCATGTAGGTGTAGCCTGCCAGCGTGCCGACCTCTTCATCGTCGACCTTGAGCATCACCGGGAAATCCTTGCCATGCCGGGTATTGCGATAGACGTACACGCGCGCCACGCCGGGCTTGCGCACGAAGCGCTTGGTCATCTCGTCGGCCGACATCGTGCCGCGCACCGGTGGCGGCAGCTGCGGCGCCATGCTGCATGCAGCCAGCATCACGATCATTCCGAGCAGCAGCCCGAGGCCCGTCTTGCGCATGAGTGTCCTTTCCAGAAAGCGCCACGTCAGGACGACGCGGCTTTACATCTTCTTGCAAGTGCCGCGACAGGGCAAGCCTTGCGGGCCGGGCGGCGCGCCATGAAAAAGGGCGCCCGGCCCGCACCGGACGCCCTGCTCTGCCTTGAACCGCCGCCGGCTCAGTAGGCCAGATTGATCTGATACACCGCCGTCGTGCCGCTGGTTTCGTTGCCCACGATCAGCAGCGGCCTGCCATTGGGTGAATCCGCCGCGCGGATGATGGCGAGGCCTTCGGGACCGTTGTCACCCGAAGTCCCGCTGCGGGTGTTGAGATAGCTCACGAAGACCGGTGCCGCGGGCTTGCTGATGTCATACACCATCACACCGCCGATGCGCTCCAGCCCGATGAAGGCATAGGTCTTCGTGCCGAAGGCGGCAAGTACCACGCCTTCAGGCTCCGGGCCTTTGGCCGGGCTGCGCGAATCCAGCGTGTTGTTGTCGTTGCTGGCGTTGAAGTTCGCTTCGCTCAGCGCAGCCGTCTTCTGCTCGAACTGGTCACCGGAATCGAAGACCTGGCTGGCGTCGGTTTTCCAGATCGAGAAAGACCGCCCGCCGAAGGCATACAGCGCGCTGCACACGCCGCTCGCATCCTTGCCGAGGTCGGCGCTGCCGCCGTTGTAGTTCGCGGTGACTTTCAGCCGGCCGAGATTGCTGTCCTTCACATCGTTGGCGGAGTCGGAGGACAAGGCCGACGACAGGCCGCCGCTGCACCAGCTCCGCACCCGGACTTCTTCGGCAAAGCCGGTGTAGTCACGCGCATCCCCTTCATTGGCCGTCACCAGATAGGTCACGCCATCGACCACATAGCTCGCGATGGCGTCCGGCATGTACATGCCTTTCACCGGCACCGTGCGGATCTTCACTGCGGGCGTGCCGCTGTTGGTGTTCGTGCCGCCGTCCTCATCGCTCACGTCCATGCCGTAGCCGGCGAGGCTGTGATCCTTGAGACCCAGCGAACGGATCGCGGTGATGGTCTTCGTGGCGAGATCAAGCTCGGCAATCGCATTGTTTTCCTGCAGCGTGATCCAGGCCTTGCTGCTGTCGGCCGCCACGGTGATGTACTCCGGTTCCAGATCCTGGGCCACCGTCGCGTTCGGTCCGAAGATGCGCACGCCGGCCGCACGCAGCGTATCGATCTGGCTGTTGAAGCCGGTGAAGCCGGCGTCGGTCACGCTCAGGCTGACACTGCTCACCGAGGCCCCCAGTGTGCCCAGGCTGATCACGCTGACCGAGCCCTCGGGGTCGACCGAGTCGCTCTGGCCATAGCTGTTCGGCTCACCCTCGTTGGCCACCAGCAGCGTCTTGCCGTCCGGCGTGAAGGTGAGCATGTCGGGCAGCGCGCCGACGGTGGCGGTGCCGAGCGTGACGAGGTCGCTCGCACGCAGCAGCGCCACGATGCCCGGCGAGGTTTTCGGCGAAGCCTCGATGGCGAGCGCCACCACGCCGTTCTTCACTGCCACGCTGTTGGCGCCGCCCAGACCGCTGCCGAAGCGGCTGGTTGCGATCGAGCTCACCAGGGTCGGGTTGGCCGGGTCCGCAAGGTTCAGCACATCGACCGTGCCGAGCGCGCCATTGATGACGAAAAGTCGCTTGCTCAGCGGATCGAAGGCCGTGATCTCAGCCGAACTCGCCCCGCCGCTGTGGGTGTAGCCGCCGATCTTCGCGAGGCTCAGACTCACCGGCGTCGCTTCGCTGCTGGCGGCGCTGGATGCACTGGAAGCCGCCATACTGCTGGCGGCAGAAGCGGCACTGGCCGAGCTGCCCGTGCTGCTCATGGCACTTGAAGCCACGCTGGAAGCGCTGGCAGATGAAGCCAGGCTGGAGGCGGCGGACGACATTCCGGCAGGCGACGGATCGCTGCCGTCGCTGCCACCACATGCCGACAGAATACCCGCCACCACGAGGCACAGCCCCCATCCGCCGTGCCTGCTCACTGCCCGCCCTGCAACCATCGCCTCTCCCCTCATCGCATCCGCAAATCCGCGAAGCATGGTCGGATGCGATTGCGGCAGTACTGCAGTCGCATGACAGGAACATGACAGGCGCTGTCACGAAAACTTAACGCACCCGCAACCCCCTTTTTATTCGGGCTGTAACACGAACAAGGGAGGATCCACGCATTTCAGACAGCCCGTAGGGGCACTCAACAGGAGCAGGTAATGAACGCAGCTTTTGTCTTCCGTCGCCGCGCAGCCGTCCTCGCGGTTCTGGCCGCACTGGGCCTGGTGGCCTGCGGTGGTGGCAGCGACGCGAGTGATAACGGCAACACCGGCAGCAGCGCATCGAGCTCGAGCAATGCTTCGAGCTCGGCCGCCTCGTCGTCTGCCGCCAGCAGCGCATCCAGCAGCGCCGGAACCATCGTGGTGCCAGCCGAACCGGCCGGCCTCGGCAGCGTCGAAGCGGCCGATGCGCCGACCGGCGTGCTCGCCTATGTGGATACCGGAGCGACCAACCAGCGCAATGACGCATGCATGGTCACCCTCGACACCAACGCCGGCGTGCGCGTGCTCAAGGGCTTCCTCGATCTGTGGACGCCGAGCAGCCTGAAGGTGGATGCCGGCGTGACGCTCGCCGCCAACGGCAGCTGCCCCGCCGTGACCGCCTCCACCTGGACCGGCATCCCCGGTGACAGCACAGATGGCACCGTCGTCAACGCCGCGCTGCATGCCGCCAACATCGACTATGTGAAGAACGCAACCAAGAACCGAAGCAGCGCCCAGGCACTGGCGGCCTACATGGATGACCGCCGCAGCAAGGGTTTTTCGGTGTCCGACGGCATGGGCCCGCTGACCAGCATCTGGCGCACCGGCACCGGCCAGACCAGCACCATCGCCGCGGTCGATCCGGCGACGGCGGTCACGGCCGTGTCGGACGGCGGCAACAACCTCGGCTCGACCAGCGCGGCACTCGGTCAGGCCGTGAGCTTCATCGACAGCGGCAACATCACTGACGGTTCGGGTGAGCCCGCGAAGCGCTTCTACAAGTACGCCCGTCCGTGGCGCTGGAGCAGCGACGTGGTGGTGGTGCCCGCGCTCGAATCCGCGAAGAGCAGCACACCTGCTACCGACGGCGGCTTCCCCTCGGGCCACACCGCCGAAGCCTGGCGTGATGTGCTGCCGATGGCCTATCTGTTCCCGCAGCGCTATCAGGAGCTGATCTCGCGGGCGATGGAAATGGGCGAGAACCGCATCCTCGCCGGCATGCACTCGCCGCTGGACGTGATGGGCGGGCGCGTGCAGGCCACGGCCGTGGTGGCCTACAGCCTGAACAAGACGACGATGGACAAGGCCGCCACCTACAAGCTGGTGCAGGACTACCTGATGGCCCAGACCGGCACGAGTGACTTCAACGCGCTGCTCGCCAAGGCCCGCACCGCGACGACCACCGACACCAGCAGCGTCAATTACGACCGCTTCTCCGACTACGCCACCAACAAGGCGAACTACACCAGGCGCCTGACCTACAACCTGCCGGTGATTGCCGCCAACGCAGGCAAGGCGGCCACGGTGCCGAAGGGCGCGGAAATCCTGCTCGAAACCCGTCTGCCCTACCTGACGGCCGCGCAGCGCCGCGTGGTGCTGAAGACCACCGAAATCGACTCCGGCTACGCGCTGGCGAACGACGAGGAAGGCTGGGGCCGCCTGAACCTGTTTGCAGCAGCGGATGGTTACGGCGCGTTCAACGGCGACGTGGCGGTGACGATGGATGCCGCTGCTGGCGGCTTCAGCGCCCGCGACACCTGGCGCAATGACATCGCCGGCAAGGGCAAGCTCAGCAAGCTCGGCAGCGGCATGCTGCGCCTGGCAGGCAGCAACAGCTACAGCGGCGGCACGGTGCTCACCGCCGGCACGCTGGCGGCAGATTCGGTCAGCGCCTTCGGCAGTGGTGATCTGTTCATGAAGGGTGGCGTGCTCGAGTGCGCGGCGCCGGGTCAGATCTCGGTCGGCGGGGCTTACACCCAGACCGCCGGCACGCTGAAACTGGTGATGAGCTCGGCCAGCAATGGCTCGCTGAAGGTCAGCGGCAACGCGGTGATTGCCGGCGGCGATCTGGCGGTGAGCTTCTCCGGCTACACGCCGGCGGTGGGCAGCACGCTGACCGTGCTGACGGCAGGTGCCCTCAGCGGCAAGTTTGCGAACGTGAGTGTGGCGGGTTTCAGCAAGCTCACCACCACCTACACCGCCACCGGTGTGCAGATCCGTCTCGACGCGATCTGATCTCCGAGCACTGTGAGGGTCTTGCCCGTCCGGCTTCCGGACGGGCTTTTTTTCGGGGCTCTCAGCGCGGCGAGGCGAGATAGGGCGCGAGGGATTCGCGCATGGTCGCCGACTGCAGCTGGGTGGCATCGACGAAGAACACGCCGGTATCGGTGCGCCCGGCAGCTTCTGGCGCCCCGCGAGCCGATACCGCGCTCCAGGCCCGCATCACGCCTTCATAGCCCATGCGCTCGGGGCGCTGCACCAGCAAGGCATCCACATCGCCGGCGCCTACCGAATCGAGCAGGGCCCGGTTGATGTCAAACCCGACCAGGCGGACTTTTCCGGCAAGACCGGTCTTCCGCATTGCGGCCAGTGCCGAGGAGGTCGTCGACTCGTTCGGCGCGAAGAGCCCGGCGAGCGTCGGCGCATGCCGCAGCGTTTCCTCGGCACGCGTGCGCGCTTCACCGACCCGCGTGCCCAGCTCGGTTTCGAAGATGATCCGCAAACCGCGCCGGGTGGCCGCCTCGACAAAACCCGCCTCACGCGCATCGGTGGACACCACGCCCTTCTGCAGACGCAGCAGTCCGACCGCTGCGCCGGCGGGCAGCAGCGAGGCCATCCGATCACCGGCCATTACGCCGGCATGGAAGTTGTCGGTCGCCACCACCGCAACCACCTCTGCCCCCTCGTAAGTACGGTCGATATGCACGGTGGGTATGCCGCGCTTGCGCAGCCGGCTGACGTCCTCGTTGAGCCCGGGCGAAGCCGGCGCCAGCACCAGCGCGGCACAGCCCTTCTTCTCGATCACGTCGATCACCGCACGCTGGGCCTCCGGCGTGTTGTCTTCCGCCGGGCCGCGGAAATAGATCTCGACACCGAGCGTCTTGCCCGCGCGGCGCGCGCCGCTCTCGACCTCGCGCCAGAAAGCGTGGCCGCTGCCCGCGGGAATCACGCCGACGCAGGGCTGCGCGGCGCGAGCATCCGGCAACCCGCCCGAAATCAGGCACAGGGCAAGCAGGGTACGGGCAAGCGTTCTCGGGTCCTTCCTCATCGGCGCCTCCGGGGCTGACTGTGTCATGAGCATGGCAATCCGCAACGCTAGCGCAAGACAGCCCACCCGTGGGGGCTGGGCGGCAAGGGAAACTCCTCATCAAGCCTCTGTGCCCTTCCCCACACAAATCGCTGTCATCAAGCCGACACTGGCCTGCCCGCCCGTAGCCCGCGCCTTGCCAGAGCGGCCTGCTGCGCGTCGGGCACGGCCTTTGCTGAATCACTCCAGAACGAATCCTCCGGGAGCCCGGCATGGCCCAGATCGACCTTGGTACTCCGCTGACCGCCTCCGGCTGCAGCAGCAGCCGCTGCGGCTCATCCGCCGCGCAGATGAACCTGCTCGCCGCGGACATCCAGAAGAAAGTGCAGGATCACCCCTGCTATTCCGAGCAGGCCCACCATCACTACGCCCGCATGCATGTGGCGGTGGCGCCGGCCTGCAACATCCAGTGCAACTACTGCAACCGCAAGTACGACTGCTCCAACGAATCCCGCCCGGGTGTGGTGTCCGAAGTGCTCACCCCGGCACAGGCGGTGAAAAAGACGCTGGCGGTGGCGGCGGCGATTCCGCAGATGAGCGTGCTGGGCATTGCCGGGCCGGGTGATGCACTGGCCAACCCGGCGCGCACCTTCAGCGTGTTCCGCGAGTTGCAGCAGCGCGCACCGGACCTCAAGCTCTGCCTCTCCACCAACGGCCTGATGCTTCCGGAATATGTCGAACAGATCGCTGCAGCCAATGTGGATCATGTAACGATCACCATCAACTGCCTGGATCCGGATATCGGCGCCAGGATCTATCCGTGGATCTTCTGGGACCACCGCCGCATCCGTGGCCGCGAAGCCGCGGAAATCCTCATCGCGCAGCAGCAGAAGGGGCTGGAAATGCTGGTCGCCCGCGGCATCCTGGTGAAGGTGAACTCGGTGATGATTCCCGGCATCAACGACGAACACCTGAAGGAAGTCTCACGCGTGGTGCGGGCGAAAGGCGCTTTCCTGCACAACGTGATGCCGCTGATCTCAGACCCGGCCCACGGCACCTTCTTCGGGCTTGCGGGCCAGCGCGGCCCGAGCAGCGAAGAACTGCAGGCCCTGCAGGACGCCTGCGCGGGTGACATGAACATGATGCGCCACTGCCGCCAGTGCCGGGCCGATGCCGTCGGCATGCTGGGCGAGGACCGCGGCGACGAATTCTCGATGGAGAAGGTGGAAGCCATGGAAATCGACGAAGCCGCTGCCATGGCCCGTCGCGTGGCACTGCGCGCACAGATCAACGCCGATCTCGAAGCACGCCGTCATGCCGCCCACACGCCGGTGAGCAGCCAGGTGATCGCCTTCCACAAGCCCGCCGCAGGCCGGCCGGTAAAGATCGCGGTGGCCAGCACCGGACAGAACCTCATCAACCAGCACTTCGGCCATGCACGCGAGTTCCTGGTCTATGAAGCGAGCAGCAGCGGCGTGCGCTTCATCGGCACGCGGCGCGGCGCACAGTACTGCAGCGGCGAGAGCGAATGCGGCGACACTGACAGCACGCTGGATCGCAACATCGCCGCACTATCGGACTGCGAGGTGCTGCTCTGCTCGCGCATCGGTCATGAGCCCTGGAGCAAGCTCGAAGCCGCCGGCATCCAGCCCGATGTGTCGCACGCCCTGGAGCCCATCGAAGCCGCGGCCGCCGCGGTGTGGCAGGACCTGCTCAAGGCCGGCAAGCTCGACCGGCCGGCGGCCCCGATGCGGGCGTGAGGCGGCCGCCTTCGGCGGTGTGCTGGGTGCTGGGGGGCTGGCGCGACAGGCAAGCCCTTTTGTGCCGAGACTCGCGAGCTGCGCGTTGCCAGGCACGGCGCAAACCGGGCGCCACACCCGGTCCTGTTTGCCCGGAATGGAGGTTTGAATGGCCCTGGAGATCATCGAGAGCTGCGTCAGTTGCCAGGCCTGCCTGCCCTGGTGCCCGAATGACGCCATCATCGACACGCACCCCCACTTCCTGATCGATGCTTCGCGCTGCACCGAGTGCATCGAAGCCTTTGCCACGCCGCAATGCGTGGCGATCTGCCCGGTTGAAGGCGCGATCATCGACGAGCTGGGCGCACCGCTCAATCCACCCGGCTCGCTGACCGGCATCCTGCCCGTGGCTTTCCTGGCGGCCTCGCGCCCGGAGGCCTGAGATGGCCACCCTGCATTTCTGGCACAAGCCCGGCTGCAGTACCAACGCCCGCCAGATCGAAGCGCTGCGCGCCGCCGGCCATGTCGTCCATCCGCACAATCTGCTGACCGAGCCCTGGACGGCGCAACGCCTGCTGGATTTCTTCATCGACCTGCCGATAGAACAGTGGTTCAACCCGGCCGCCCCCGTGATCCGCTCGGGCGAACTGTCGCCGGCCCTCCTTGACTCCGGCAGCGCCCTGCGCACACTGATCGCCGAACCGCTGCTGATCCGCCGCCCGCTGATCGAGGGTGAAGGGCTGCGCGTCGCCGGATTCGATGCCGCCCGCCTCGGGCTGGCCGATGATCCGGGAAGCGGCTGCTCAGGCAGCCCCGATATCTGCCAGCCCTGACTTCAAGGAGCGCAGCATGCTCGTGACCGCCCGCCCTTTCCTGCAGTGGTTCTCGACCAGCCTGGTCGGCGCGACCAGTCATCCGGCCCGCATCGCGCTGCGCCGGCATGCCCGCGGTGCCATGCTCGGTCTGGCGCTGGGCGATGCACTGGGCGCCACGGTGGAATTCATGACGCCCTCCGAAATCCTGCGCGTGCATGGCCGGCATGACCGCATCCGGGGCGGCGGCTGGCTGCGTCTGCCGAGTGGCCAGGTGACCGATGACACCACCATGGCCTTCGCCCTGGCCGATGCCTGGCTGCTGCGGCCGCATGCGCCCTCGGCCGAGGACTACGCTGCGGCCTTCGACACCTGGATGCGCGGCAAGCCGGTGGATATCGGGCACACGGTGCGGCGCGGCATCCTGCGCTTCCGCCAGACCGGGGAAGCCTGCATGCCGCCCTCGGAAGACGCCGGCAACGGTGCGACCATGCGCTGCGCGCCGACCGCGCTGATCCTGCTCGGCGCCCCGGCCGATACGCTGGCGCGCGCCACCCTCGCGCAGGCCCGCGTCACCCACAACAACCCGCTGACCGACGCCGCCACGCTCACCGTGGTGAACATGATCCAGGCCGGTCTGCGCGCAGCCGATACGCCCGGCCAGGGCATCCGCGCCGTGATGGCGCAGGCCCACCTGCTGGCGCGCGAATTCCCGCTCTTCCGTTTTCGCGGCCGCCGCGCGCTCAATCCCTCGGGCTATGTCGTCGACACCCTGCGCGCCGTGCTGCAGGCGATCGACCTCAATGACAGTTTCGAGTCCGCCCTGCTGCAGGTCGTCAATTGCGGCGGCGACGCCGATACCACCGGCGCCATCACCGGCATGATCATGGGCGCGCTGGTGGGCGAACAGGGTCTGCCGGAGCGCTGGCTCAAGGCGCTGGACGGATCGATCCACCGCCGCTGCATCGATCTGGCCGACGGCCTGATCGAACGCTCGCCCGCCTGGCAACTGCAGCACTGAGCCCGCGCCCACGCTGGGCGTGCAGGGTCCGCCTGCGCAGCGTAGAGTCGCGCCTTCAGGTTTTCCGGAAGCCGACATGAACATGAAATCCCGCAGCAGCGGCCTCGTCTACTCCACCGAACTGGGCCGCACCTGCCCCGACTGCCGCCAGCCGATCAATGCCTGCACCTGCAAGCAAGCCGCCATGCCCACGGGAGACGGCATCGTGCGCGTGTCGCGCGAGACCAAGGGCCGCGGCGGCAAATGCGTGACGGTGGTCAAAGGCGTGCTGCTCGACGCCACCGCCCTCGCAGCGCTGGGCAAGAAACTCAAGACCGCCTGCGGCACCGGCGGCACCACCCGCGACGGCCTCATCGAAATCCAGGGCGACCACTGCGAGCTCGTCATCACCCGGCTCAAGGCAGAGGGCTTTAACGTGAAGCGCGCGGGGGGCTGAGGAAACGCGCGGAGCCGCCGAGGCGTGCCCCTCAGCTTCCGGGTGACACCATGCCTCCGATTAACGGCATCAGTTACTGCACGAACGAATGCTTCAACGCCCTGTCGCAAAAAACAGTGCGGTAGCATCTGTGCGGCCCGGTGCATCCCGTTTGTCATGATCAGATGGCGCCGTAAGAATCGACCCGCCGCGCCCCGATGCCCGCAACGCCATGTACCTGATCGCAACAGTCTTGCCGCATCACGGCCCGCAGAAACGAAAAGGAAACACATGAAACGTCCTTCATTCAACATGGCGTGGGCTGCGTTCCTCGCGGTCAGGAAGTCTGTCGAGGAAGTCGGAAAAATGATTGGCGGTAAAGTTCAGGAAAACATCGAACTTCCACCCGGAAAAGGAAAATTCGAGAATGCCTGCCCGATCCGGATGAGCTACGTCCTGAACACCACCGGCTTCCCGATCCCGAAGAGTTCGATGTACAGCACCGTCAGCGGCGCCGACCGCAGGCAATACATGTACAAGGTACCGGACATGATGGCCTACCTCGCCCGCTCCTTCGGCACACCGGAAAAAACCGTCAAGTCGCCTAAACCTTCGGACTTTGCGAACATGAAGGGCATCATCGTCGTCAAAGGTCACGGCTGGAACAACGCTGTCGGCCATGTAACGCTCTGGGACGGCAGCAAGTGCTCCGACTCCTGCCATCTCCTGGCAGACCCCGACAACGGCCCCTTCGTTCCCGATACGGCCTCACTCTGGGTGCTGCCATGAAGAGCCCCGCTTTCAGAAGCTTGTGCGTACTGACTCTGGCCCTGGCCTTCCAGTCAGCGCTGGCTCAGCCGGCATTCACCGGAAAGAGCGCGAGTGACCAGAAAATGCTCATGAAAAACTGGGCGCTCAGTGCCTGCATTGCCCGCATGGCGAAAGACCCGGAAACCCGAAACGACGCCAGCTTGACCGCATCAGCGTTTCTGGAAAACAGCCAGCAGGATCTTGAGGACTTCGAACAGCTCGGCAAGCTGGTCGACGACTATCTGGCACTTCAATACGGCGGCTCGGTGAAATCGGATTACAACACCATGAAGTGCATCGACCTGTTTCACAGCAGGAAGCTCGACCAGCTTGCCTCAAGGCTGGTGAAACGGCGTTGAGTTTCCGACAGCCCGTCGCATGCAAGGTGGGTACTCGAAGCAAGCCAGACCCGCAGGGCGCAATCGAAGCGCAGCGCATTACGCCGGATAGGCCCTCATACCTGCGGCGCAATGCCGCCGCGTAGCGAGTGGCGCCCTGCTTCGCTTCGACCAGGTTGCGGCGGGCGCCGCGGGGAGCATGCCTGGCTTCAAGGCTCCGTCACCCAGCCGACGTAGGTCGGAAAGCCGCAGGCGCCTTCCGACGATTTGCGGCACCAACAACATGCTCACACCCCAGAAGTCGGAAGGCGCTTCGCTTTTCCGACCTACTCCGGGTTACGGCCCTGAAAACCGCAGCCAGCCCGCTCCGCTCAGACCAATTCTGTCAGCACGTCGTAACGAAGCAGAACCTGGCGGGCCTCGGCTGGGCTTGTTACCTGGTGCGCCCGCATCCCGAGCGCCGCTGCGGCCTCGACATTGCGCAGGCTGTCATCCAGGAACAGCACTTCCTGAGCCGGAAAGCCCATCCCTTCGAGCGCGGCAAGAAATGCTCCGGGTGCAGGCTTCATCTCGCCGATCAGATGCGAGAGCCAGGTCTGATCAAATCGCTCCGGCAGGCCCATAGCCTGAATCCGCGCCCAATGCGCTGCACTTGTATTGCTCAGTGCCGCCACGCAGAACCTGTCCGGAATTTCATCGAGCAATGCCAGCGCACCGGGCAACAGTCCGACAGGCCAACGGCAGAATTCCTGCAGAAAAATCTCCGGGCTTACAGGCAATGCCATCTCCGCCACCAGTTCGGTCGCAAAGGTGCGCGCATCAATCTTGCCGGTCTCATGCGCGAATACCACTGGCGAAGCACTCCACAGCGCATGCAACGCTTCGCTGTGCGCGTCCCGGCCAAGCAGTCTCGCCATGCAGGGCACGCCATCAAGCTCAACGAGCACGCCGCCGATGTCGAACAGAACGACTGAAAGCTTTTGCATCATCAACGACATTCCCTCCGAAAGAGCAAGTAGCCCGGATGCAGCGCAGCGGAATCCGGGGGGCGCGTCACCGTCCCCGGATTCCGGCCTGCGGCCTTCATCCGGGCTACATTCGGCAAGCAGTCGCGCAAGCGGAACCTTCGGGCACCCTACTTTATTTCGATTTCATACCACAGCGTCCGCCACGCCTCGCCGATTTCCAACGTGGCGTGCTCGCTGCCCGTGACCTTGATCTCTGTGCGCCGATTGCCGCGCTCGTCCAGCGCCCAGGCATGCACGCGGCTGGCTGCGACGGGCAGCGTGATGCGTGCCGCGAGGCCTTCGACAAGCGTTGGCGCGCTGCCGAAATTGCGGCCGACGCTGGTGTGCTTGTCGTCCAGCCAGCGCTGGCCGGTGTTTTCCACCTGACCGAGCGCGGTGACGAGAATGCGACCCGGCCCGGTGAAGCTGCCGTCGATGACGTTGGCTTGCAGCACGCCCCAGTCGTTGCGCGCACGGGTCAGTTCCAGCTGCACACCGGAGAGGTCCTGCGCGTGGCCGAGGCGGGCGCCGATCAGGGCGCGGCTGCGTGGCGTGTTGATGACAACGGTCTTGCCATTGACGCCCTCCACGCCCCACACGAGTTCGCCGGTTTCGCTCGTCACCGGCAGGCGCGGCCCTGCGCCGGGCGGCGTGGCGATGCTCACCGGGCGAAGCAGGGTTTCATTGCGCGCCGCGCCCCAGCTCTCGGCGCCCGGCACGCGCGCGCCGGCCCGCCAGGCATCCAGCCAGGTCTGCTGTGCAGGCAAAGCCTGGTTCTGACTCCGGCAGTTGTCTTCACCCGAAGCCGCTCCACCCTTCGACAAGCTCAGGGCGAACGGCTTCTGAGCAGTGTTCCCTTCCCGCTGGTTCGCTAAAAACTCCGTTCGTGCTGAGCCTGTCGAAGCCTGTGCTGAGCGCGGCTGAAGGGCATGATCGGGATTTTCGGCGGACACGCTGCAGCGTTCAGCTTGATTGGATGTTTGCCCGGCCTGCACGTCGCCGCGCCGGAAGAGTGCTGCGGCGCTGATGAAGCTGGCCATCTTGACCGGATTGGCGTGGCTGTCGAAGAAGCGGTCGATGTAGCCACTGTCCCATTTGCGATCGTGCGCGCCGAAGCTGTAGAGGAAGAGGCCGTCCCAATCCTGCAGCGCGCCATAGGCCGCCAGCAAGGGCAGCGCTTCGCCCTGATAGTGGCTGGGGGCGGAGTGGTTGTATTCGGTGACGATGAAGGGCTTGCCGGGGTAGCGACGCAGGGCGAGATCCGCCAGCGTGCCGCCGCCCTCCACGCCGGCCATGGGCGTGTTGGCGATCTTCCAGTTGTCGATGTCCCAGGGCTTGCCAGGGAAGTTCGGGTGCTGCCAGTAGGCGTGGCCATCGACCACGTCCAGCATGGCCTGAATCGGGGCGGGGCTGTAGCTGACCTGGGTGCCGACAATCAGCGACTTCGCGCCGAGATCGGCCTTGAGATAACGCTGGAAGTCGCCCCAGTAGGCGACTTCGGTATCCCACAGGAATTGCAGCCAGTCGCGCTGGCCTTCGGATGTGCGGCGCATGAAGTCGGCGCTGGTGGAGATCGCCACCGTGCCGGCCTCGAGATTCTCGTCGGCACGCAGGCCGAGCAGACCGCCAGGGCGCAGGCTCACATCGCGCAGTTCGAGCCGGCCGGTGTCCAGCCCGATGCGGCCCAGGGTGAGGCGGGCGATGTCGTCGCCGCTGTTCGGGGCGAAGACGAGTTCATGCGTTTGCCATTGCGGGCCAACGGCGACTTCCTGATCCCAGAAATGCGCCCAGGGCGCGTGTGCCTGCATGGCCTGCAGACCGAGCTTCACTGGCTTGTCGGACCTCACCGCGAAGCGCAGCGTGTAGGCCTGCCCGGCATTGAAAACAAGGCGGTTCTGGTGCAGCTGGATGTGCCAGTTCTCCTTGCCGGGAGCCTGCATGCTCAGCGTAAGCGTGCCATCCGCCTGCGCGAGCTGCGCCTGCGCGCCACCGACGAGCTGCAGATTCCAGCCCGCCTCACCACCTTTCACGTTTAGCGCCGGGCTGAGCATCTCCGCGCCCAAGGGCTGCTCATGCACACCCCAGGCGGCGCGCAGGGCGGCGGTGTCGCGGTACTTCGCGCGCAGCCATTGCTGCCACTGGTGGGTGAGCTCGCCGCGGTAGGGCTCGGTAATGCCGTTGAGCCCGCCAGTGCGCCACTCGCGCATCAGGCCGTTCTCGTTGTTGATCTCGATGAAGGCGATGGCCGGCTCATCCACATAACGATTGCCGGTGTAGGGGTTGCGGTGCTGCAGCAGCTCGCGCGCGTAGTCCTTCTGCATCGCGATCATCGGCGGGTAGAAGTTGTCGACGCCCTTCCAGTATTTCGGCGTGTCCTCGCCCCAGTCCTTGAAGCCCGGATATTTGCGGCCGACGTGCAGGTTCAGGTCGGCGTAAATACCTTCGCGCTTCAGGGCCGCGATGAAGTAGTCGAGTCGCTCCAGCACCTCGGCGTCGAAGGTTTTGCCGTCTTTTTGCAGCAGGCCGTTGGGCGCGGCCGAGGAATCCATGTGGTGCAGGCGGACGATGTTCAGCCCGAAGCGGGCCATGCGCGCGGCGAGCTTGTCGGCGGTGGCGTGGTCCGGCGCCACCGAGCCGAAAACGATGTTGCCGCCGAGAAAGCGGACGCGCTCACCGCCCGCGCACAGATGGCTGCCGCATGCGGCGACAAAGCCCTTGGCGCCGGCGGGCTTGTCGTTCCAGGCGGAAAGATTGGTGATGTTCGCGCTGGCGTCGTCCCAGGGCATCACGAAGGGGAAGAGTGCGGGATCGCTGGCGAAGGCCGGCGCGGAGGCGAGCCAGACTGAAAGCGCGATCAGCATCGGGGCAAATCGGTCCATGCCGGAACTCCCTGCGGGCCCTGGCGGGCAATGCCGCATCTTGCCGCAAACGCTCCGTAGCGCCCAGCGCCACGCCCGTGCCGTGACAGCCGCCTCCGGCCGGCTGCCGGCCCCAACAGTCTCCCGCTTCGGTTAGGGTCTTACAAAGGCTTACAACTCGGAGCAGGAAACGTTACACGGCCAGGCCTTATTGTCCGTCCTGAGGACAACAACTCTGGCAGGGAGGGATCCCGAAGCATCCGCAGTGCCGGCCACGCCGGTTCTGCAGGCAGCAATCCGCTGCCGCCCCGGGCAGCCCGCCTGCCGGGGACGACAACGCACAGGGCACGGCGCAAGCGCGCAGCCCGGAAGGAGCACACGATGAATGTTTTGCGCAACACCCTGATCGTCACGCTGTTTGCCGCTGGCGGCCTGCTGAGCCTGCCGGCGTCTGCCCAGGTGAGCATCGGCGTAGACATCCGCCTGCCCGGGGTGTCGATCGACATCAACGGCGCACCGCCGCCCCCGCGCGTGGAAGCCTGGCCGGGCCCTCGCCGCGGCTATGTGTGGCATCCAGGCTACTGGCGCTGGACGGGTCGGGACTATGTCTGGGTTGGCGGCGTCTGGGTGCGTGAGCGCCCGGGCTACGTCTGGGTGCCGGAACGCTGGGAGCCCCGCGGTGGCGACTGGTACTTCACCGCCGGCCGCTGGGAAGCCAACCGCAACTGGCGCGACGACCAGGCCCGCGAACGCGAGCGCTGGGAAGAATGGCGCCGTGCCGACATGCGCCGCGAAGCCGAATGGCGCCGCGATCAGGAACGCCGCGAGGCACGCATGGATCGCCACGAGGATCGCCGGGATGACCGGCAGGATCGCCGTGACGACCGCCGCGATAACCGACAGGATCGTCGCGATGACCGTCGTGACGATCGACAGGACCGCCGGGACGACCGCGGCCCGGGTCGCGGCAACGGCGGCCATCCGCCTGGACACGACCGACACGACCGCTGAGCACGGCAGGATCCGGTCATGAAGGGGGGCGGCGCAAGCCGCCCTTTTTCATGTCCGCGCCGGCGGACGCCATAACATTTGCTTACAGCTCCATGTCGGCGTGCCGGTCAGCCGCCGCGTTGTGTGCACAGGAGGACATGATGTCTGGAGAACAAGCATGAAAACGCCACAACGCCTGATCTGCCTTGCCCTGCTCGCCACCGCCGGCCTGCTCGCCTCCGCGGCCAGTCAAGCCGAAACGGTTTTCGAGCGCTTCGCGCCGCGCGTGCTGCCCATCCCTGTTCCGGTACCGGTGCCGATCGGTGGCTCGGTCAGGATCAGCAGCGGGCCGGATTACGGTTACGACCGCGGCTATGACCGTGGCCCGGATCGTCGTTACGAGCATTACGAGCGTTACGACTACCGGCCCTATCCGCTGCCCCCGCCGCCCCCTCCGTACTGGCACCATCACCATCGCCATTACGACGATGGCCCCCGCTACTACGGCCCGCCCCCGCATCGCTGGTAAGCGGCGCGTGCACAACGCGGCCGGGGTCTCGTAACGCTCCGGCCGGCGTCCCGGCGCCACGGGAAGCGGGCCTGTCAAGCCGGCACGCGACAAACGCGCGCCACCCGCCTCCGGACACCCTCCTTCCAGCAGCGGCCGGCCCGCCTCAAACGGCGCTGCACAGGGGCTCATCTGCATTCAGGCAGCTCCCGCAGCGCAGCAGGAAGCGCTCGCCACTGACACCATCTGTCGGCGCGACTGGCAGAGCAGGTCCGACGGACGGAGCAATCCTGCGGGATTACCCTATGATCAGGACATGAGCCGCCCGCGCTGCAACGCAGCAATCTGTCGCAAGCGGGTCTTCACGCATGCACCAAGCGCCCGGAGGTGTGGTCTTGCCCAGGTTTCTTGCGCCGATTCTTTTTCTCGTGAGCGGGCTCGTTCTCGTGCTCGACAGCTGCCTGCCGGCCCGGATGGAGCATGTGGCGGTTGATGGCCATGCGGTAGCCACCAGCCACGACAACGGCCCCTCTGCCCTGGTCGAGCGGCATTACCGGCTGACCTTCAATTCCGCGGTGATCGACCACTGCAATGTCGGCTACGGCCTCTACCGCCGCATGCGTGACGGCGAGGTGGTCGATGTTTCCGCCAGCTGGCTGCTGGGCCGCTGCCTCGCCATCGAGCAATACCGCCGCACGCTCTACACGCCGCGGATATCCCAGACGCTGGTGTCGACGATCGGCGTCCTGCTGCTGATTTCGGCGCTGGGCGTGATGCGCTTCTACCGGCGCATTCCGGCGCCGGGCTGAGCCCTGCCGACCGGGTGCTCAGCCCCGCTTCACGCCATACACGCCGCCGATCACCAGCGCCTCGCCCTCGCCCTGCAGCTTGTCGGGCATCACCTCGGCGCAGCAGATGATCTTGGCCAGCGGCACCTCGGTGGCCATCACATGATCTCCGAACTCCCCCGCCCGGTCCGGGTCGGCAGAGAATGAATTCACGTTGTTGAGCAGCATCAGGTGCTCACCATTGCGCTCGCCCAGGATCTCATGCGCCTCCCAGCGATTCACGCCGCGGAAGAGGCGGAAGTGCGTTCGCTCGGGGTGGCGCCTCGAGAGCTCGATCTGGGTGAATGTGTAGACGAGATCGAGCTGCGCTTCGAGCGCATTGGTGTTGTAGAGCCCGGCGGCGCGCTGCTCCAGATAGAGGCGATAGGGTTCGCTTGAAAAATCGCGGATCGGCGCGCGGTGGTGACGCGGCAGCAGACCGAAGCGGGATTCGGCCCAGCCCTTGAGCACCGCGCCTTCGATGCTGTCCGAGTTGAAATGCCAGCCGCGGATGAGCTTGAGGTAATTGAGCTTGCCGCGGTTCTTCGGCATGTCGGGCCGAAAGCCCGCGTCTTCGAGGGCTTCGAGCCTGAAGCACAGTGTCATGTAATCATGAAAGAGCTTGACCCGCTCTTCATGCGCCTCGCAACGCCCGAGCAGGCGGAAGAAATCCCGGTGCAGCTCATGTACGCCATCGAGCACCAGTGCTGAGGGATTGTGCTGATAGGTCAGGCTGCCCAGGATCACCGCCGGCAGATTGCAGCGGTTGATCGAGAGCCGCGCCCAGGTCGGCAGCGTGGGATTGTCGGGATGCTTGTCGCCATCCCGACACAGCGCCGGGTCTTTGTCGGATGCCACACTGCCTGCCACATCGTTCATCTGATCCCCCATTCCTTGCTGTGCAAGGCTTTGCGCCCGCCCCCGGAGCGCTGGCACGGCCATTGCGATTTGCTCTTCGAGCCGCCGGGTCATTGTTGCACTGAAAGTGCTCCCGATGCACCGGCCCCGGAAACCTCATTCAGTGACTTTCCCTCAAGGAGAAACACCATGGCAAAGCTCCGTCAATGTGCCATTTACGGTAAGGGTGGGATCGGCAAGTCGACCACCACCCAGAACCTCGTCGCTGCGCTTGCCGAAGCCGGCAAGCGCGTGATGATCGTCGGCTGCGATCCGAAAGCCGACTCCACCCGCCTGATCCTGCACAGCAAGGCGCAGAACACCGTCATGCAGCTTGCTGCTGACGCAGGCTCTGTCGAAGACCTCGAACTCGACGACGTGCTCGCCGTCGGTTTCGGTGGCGTCAAGTGCGTGGAATCCGGTGGCCCGGAACCCGGCGTCGGTTGTGCAGGCCGCGGCGTGATCACCGCGATCAACTTCCTCGAAGAGGAAGGCGCCTATGACGACGAGCTGGACTTCGTGTTCTACGACGTGCTGGGTGACGTGGTCTGCGGCGGTTTCGCCATGCCGATCCGCGAAAACAAGGCACAGGAAATCTACATCGTCTGCTCGGGCGAAATGATGGCCATGTATGCCGCCAACAACATCGCCAAGGGCATCGTGAAATATGCCAACTCGGGTGGTGTGCGTCTGGCCGGCCTGATCTGCAACAGCCGCAAGACCGACCGCGAAGACGAACTCATCGAAGCCCTGGCCGCCCGCCTCGGCACCCAGATGATCCACTTCGTGCCGCGTGACAACGTCGTGCAACACGCTGAAATCCGCCGCATGACCGTGATCGAGTACGACCCGAAGGCCCACCAGGCCGACGAGTACCGCGCACTGGCCCAGAAGATCATCGACAACAAGAAGTTCGCCATTCCGACGCCGCTCGAAATGGAAGAGCTGGAAGCGCTGCTGATGGAGTTCGGGATCATGGAAGTGGAAGACGAAACCATCGTCGGCAAGGCCAAGACGAGCGAAGCCGCCTGATTCACGTCGCTTCACGCATCAAGCGTCATCCTGCCTGCAAGCGGGATGACGTCCGCAACACCCGTTAAACGCTGAGCGCCGTGGCGATCTGGAGCCCTGCGCAAGGAGAGTGAAATGTCGGAAGAACTGACCCGAGAAAGAGCCCAGGCCCTCATCGAAGAGGTGCTTGAGGTCTATCCCGAAAAGGCGAAGAAGGACCGCGCCAAGCACCTGATGGTCAATGACAAGGCCGTCACCCAGTCCAAGAAGTGCATCACATCCAACCGCAAGTCGCTGCCGGGCGTGATGACCCAGCGCGGCTGCGCCTACGCCGGTTCCAAGGGCGTGGTGTGGGGCCCGATCAAGGACATCATCGACATCTCCCACGGCCCGGTCGGCTGTGGTGCCTATTCGCGTGGTGGCCGTCGCAACTATTTTGCCGGTACCTCGGGCGTGGATTCGTTCTGCGACATCAACTTCACTTCCGACTTCCAGGAAAAGGACATCGTCTTCGGCGGCGACAAGAAGCTCGCCAAGCTGATCGACGAACTGGAAACACTTTTCCCGCTCTCCAAGGGCATCTCGGTGCAATCGGAATGCCCGGTCGGCCTGATCGGTGACGACATCGAAGCCGTCTCCAAGAAGAAGGCTGCCGAAATCGGCAAGACCATCGTGCCGGTGCGCTGCGAAGGCTTCCGCGGCGTGTCGCAGTCACTCGGTCACCACATCGCCAACGACGCGGTGCGCGACTACATCCTGTCGAACCGCGACGAGCAGGCTTTCGAACAGACACCGTATGACGTTGCCATTCTCGGCGACTACAACATCGGTGGGGATGCCTGGGCGTCCCGCATC
The DNA here is from genome assembly GCF_039631355.1 of Uliginosibacterium paludis. Taxonomy (NCBI): domain Bacteria; kingdom Pseudomonadati; phylum Pseudomonadota; class Betaproteobacteria; order Rhodocyclales; family Zoogloeaceae; genus Uliginosibacterium; species Uliginosibacterium paludis. Next base: position 22,422 of record NZ_JBDIVF010000015.1, read on the forward strand.
CTGCTCGAAGAGATGGGGCTGCGCGTCGTGGCCCAGTGGTCCGGCGACGGCACGCTCGCCGAGATGGAAAACACCCCGAAGGTGAAGCTGAACCTGCTGCACTGCTACCGCTCGATGAACTACATCGCGCGCCACATGGAAGAGAAGTACAACATCCCCTGGATGGAATACAACTTCTTCGGCCCGAGCAAGATCGCCGAGAGCCTGCGCGAAATCGCCTCGCACTTCGACGAGAAGATCCAGGAAGGCGCCGAGCGCGTGATCGCCAAGTACAAGCCGGAAATGGACGCGATCATCGCCAAGTTCAAGCCGCGCCTGCAAGGCAAGAAGGTCATGCTCTATGTGGGCGGCCTGCGTCCGCGCCACACCGTCGGAGCCTATGAGGACCTGGGCATGGAAGTGGTCGGCGCCGGTTACGAGTTCGCCCACAACGACGACTACGACCGCACGATGAAGGAGATGAAGGACGCCACCCTCATCTATGACGACGTCACCGGTTACGAGTTCGAAGAGTTCGTGCGCCAGTTGAAGCCGGATCTGATCGGCTCAGGCATCAAGGAAAAGTACGCCTTCCACAAGATGGGCGTGCCCTTCCGCCAGCTCCACTCCTGGGATTACTCGGGCCCCTACCACGGCTTCGACGGCTTCGCCATCTTCGCCCGCGACATGGACATGACGGTCAACAACCCGTGCTGGAACATGCTCAAGGCGCCCTGGCTGAAGACCGAAGGCGAGTCGGAACAGAAGGCCGCCTGAGACCCCGTATCGCCCGGGTCGGCACACGACCCGGAGCAGCTGGCCCGGTGAGACACCGGGCCGGGAATGAACTCACCTTACGTCCCGCGTCCACAGCTGGGTGGCCGGGCAAGGAGATGCAAGATGCAGACCGTCGATAACGTCAAACCGTGCTTCCCGCTCTTCCAGGAGCCCGAGTACAAGGATCTGATTGCCCGCAAGCGCAGCCAGTTCGAAGAAATCCCCTCGAAGGACAAGATCGCTGAAACCTTCGCCTGGACCACCACGCTGGAATATCAGGAACTCAACTTCAAGCGCGAAGCCCTCTCCATCAACCCGGCCAAGGTCTGCCAGCCCCTGGGGGGCTCGCTCTGCGGCCTGGGCTTCGAGAAGACCATGGTCTACATCCATGGCTCGCAAGGCTGCGTGGCCTACTTCCGCACCTACTTCAACCGCCACTTCAAGGAACCGATCGCCTTCATCGCCGACTCGATGACGGAAGACGCGGCCGTGTTCGGTGGCCAGAAGAACGTGCATGAAGGCCTGCAGAACGCCACCAAGCTGTATGACGCCAAGATGATCGCGGTGTGCACCACCTGCATCGCGGAAGTCATCGGTGACGACCTCGGCGCCTTCATCGGCAATGCCCGCAAGGAAGGCTATGTCGACAAGGACTTCCCGATCCCCTACGCCAACACGCCGTCCTTCACCGGTTCGCACATCACCGGCTGGGACAACATGTTCGAAGGCATCATGAAGTACTTCACCGGCTCCTTCGACGAGGAGACCGGTACGGCGATCACCAAGGTTCCTGCCACGCCGGGCAGCAACGGCAAGCTCAACCTGGTGCCGGGCTTCGAGACCTACCTCGGCAATTACCGCGTCATGAAGCGCTACATGAAGGAGATGGATGTCGACTTCACGATGCTGTCCGACCCGGAAGAAGTGCTCGACACCCCGGCCACCGGCGAATACGAGATGTATGCCGGCGGCACGACCATCGACGAAGTGAAGGACGCACCCAACGCGATCGACACGATCTTCCTGCAGACGACCGGTCTGGAGAAGAGCCGCAAGTTCGTCAAGAACGTGTGGAATCACAACGCGCCGACGATCAGCATCCCGATGGGCGTGGAGTGGACCGATGACTTCCTGATGAAGATCTCGGAGCTCACCGGCAAGCCGATTCCCGCCTCGCTGGTGAAGGAGCGCGGCCGCCTGGTCGACATGATGACCGACTCGCACGCCTGGCTGCATGGCAAGAAGATGGCCGTTTTCGGTGATCCGGATTTCCTGCTGGGCCTGGTGAAGTTCATGATGGAACTGGGCATCGAGCCCACCCACATCGTCTGCACCAACAGCAACAAGCGCTGGGAAAAGGCGATGAAGAAGATCCTCGAATCCTCGCCCTACGGTGTGCACGGCAAGATCTACCCGGGTGCCGACCTCTGGCACATGCGCAGCCTGTGCTTTACCGACAAGCCTGACTTCCTGATCGGCAGCACCTACGGCAAGACCATCCAGCGCGACACGCTGCACAAGGGCATCGAGTTCGAAGTGCCGCTGATCCGCCTGGGCTTCCCGATCTTCGACCGTCACCACCTGCACCGCATGACCACGCTGGGCTACGAGGGCGGGATGTACATCCTGACCACGCTGACCAACGCCGTGCTGGAGCGCCTGGACGAACGCACGAAGTACATGGCCGATTCGGACTACAACTTCGACATCGTTCGCTGACCGGCGGGGAGTCGGGAGTGGCGAGTGGGGAGTCGAACCCCGCGCTTTTCACCCGACTCCCGACTACCCACTCACGACTCCCGAACAAAAAATGGCCAACATCATGATCCGCAAGAGCGCTGAAGGCGGGCTGGTTTTCTACCTGCCCAAGCGCGACATCGAGGACAGGATCTCCTCGATTGAATTCGACACCCCGGAAAAATGGGGCGGCGAGCTGAAGCTGGCCAACGGTGGCGCCTACTACATCGACCCCATGCCCGCCCCCGAGCGCCTGCCGATCTCGCTGCGCGCCAAGCGGCTGGATGGGGTGGAGTGAAACCGGGAGTGGCGAGTGGAGAATGGGGAGTCGGTGACGCGCCGACTCTCGACTCCCCACGCCCGACTCCCCATCAAGGAGAAACATCATGTCCATGAAAATTCTCGTCGCCGAATGCTCAAGCTGCGGCGACTGCATTCCCGAATGCCCCACCGGCTCGATTTTCGAGAAGGGCGGCATCGTCAAGATCAAGGCTGACAGCTGCAACGAGTGCGAGGACCAGGACGACGGCCCCAAGTGCCAGTCCACCTGCCCCTCGGGCGAGAACTGCATCGTTTACATGTAAGCGGGGCTTCGGGAGTCGGGAGTGGGGAGTCGAGAGTCGGAAATCATCGGGACGGCACGCCGTCTGCTGGTTTACCGACTCCCCCACTCCCCACTCCCCACTCCCCGCTCCCGAAGGGAGCAACAAGCATGAACACCTCCATCACCCGCGAAGCCGCGTTGCGCATTGGTCTGGCGGCACTCGAACTGAAGGTCTCGCCGCGCGAACTCACGCTCGCGCTGGCGGAGAAGTTCGAGCTGCCGATCACCGAAACCAAGCTCGCCACCTGCTCGGTCGAAATCCTGCGTGAAGCCATGGATGGTGATGGCGGCATCTGCCAGGCGGACCCCGCGAACCTCAAGCAGGCGGTGCGCCTGCTGTGGGGCCAGGGCGTGTCGGGCAGCGAGCTGCCGGCCCGTGAGGCCTATGCCGAGGGCGACCTGCCCGGCTCCATCCGGGTGGCATGCGCCTCGAATTCCGGCGAGCTGCTCGATGGCCACTTCGGCTCCTGCGAGCGCTTCCTGATCTATCAGGTGTCCAGCAGCGAAGCCCGCCTGATCGACCTGCGCCCCACGCTCGAAGCGGACCAGGCCGAAGACAAGAATGTGGCCCGCACCGCGCTGATCGCCGATTGCGATGTGCTCTGCGTGCAATCGATCGGTGGTCCGGCTGCGGCCAAGGTAATCCGCGCCAATGTGCATCCGGTGAAGGTGGCGGTCTCCGCACCCGCGCGTGACAGCGTCCGGCGCCTGCAGGCCTCGCTGACCAATCCGCCGCCCTGGCTGGCCCGGGTGATGGGCATCACGCCGCCCTCGCTCGAGCACATCAGTGCCGCACTCGAACTTGAGGAGGAAGACGCATGAGCGTGAGCACCGAACTGCTCGACTCGGTCTGCAAGACACTCAGTGGCGGCCTGCTGCGGCGGGCGGACGCCGACCGCCAGCTGCGCCTGGCGCACCCCGGCGTACCCTTCTCGATGTGCTCCGACAACGACATCCCTTCGCGCCTCAAGCCGCTCGCCACCGGCGAAGGCTTCGCGCTCTACGGGCTGAACACCTCCGAGCACTGTGCCGCGCTGACCGGCCAGATCGAATCCGCTGATGGCATTGTCATCGGCATCCTTGACAACGATCTCTGAGGAGGCCCGCCATGTGCCAGGGGAAACCGACCGGAACACCGCAGAACCTTCACGAGCGCCTCTGCCACACCACGCACGGCATTCCCTGCCGCGCAGCCAGCGCACTCAGCGCGCTCTTCAGTCTGATCCTCGGTCGCCAGCCCGCTGCCCGCGCGTGCTGCAGCGACCAGGCCGGCGCAGAGGCCTCGTGCGGCTGCGGCGGCCAGCACAAACACTGACATTCACCACACCATTCCGGAGCCCTGCCATGCTCATCAAGCAATACGAAGAACGCGGACTTTTCTTCAACGCCAACCTCACCGAACGCTGCAGCAAGGAAGCCCTCGACGTCTATCGCGGCGAGCTGATCCTGGTCGACGGCGAAGTCGGCGACAGCTCCGGCCGCCGCAAGCCGCCCTCGAAGGTGCTGCTGCAATCGGTCGCCATCGCCGGTGAATCGAAGCTGGTTTTCCTCGCCGGCATGGTCGAGAACGTGGCCGACCTGAGCCTGGTGCTCGAACGCTTCGGGCCGGACATGGCGGCCGATTCGCAGTGCGTGATCTTCGTGTATGACATTGCCAAGCCGCTGACCGTCACGGCCGGCGAACTGACGCTGCAACTGGTGCCGCTCGACGATGGCCTGGTGTGGACCGAACTGATGGACCTCGCTGCGCTCGAAAAGGGCGATGTGAAGAACCTCAGCAGCGCGGACAAGGCGCACGTCGTCTATCGCGAACTGCTCAGCTTCCGCCCGCGCGGCGCTGCGAGCGTCGATCTCGCCAGCGCGCTCACGATGGGCAGCGGCAAGCAGCGCGCCCTGCGCGGCGCCGTCTGAGCATGGGTGTGCTGCTGGACGGGCCGGCCCTGCGCCGGCTCGTCCGGTATCCCGCGCCGGCCACCCAGCTGGCCTTCCTCTCCGCATTCTTCCCGCCCATGCAGACCCTGATCGTTCTCGCCCATCCCCGGCCGAGCAGCTTCAACCACGCCATCGCGAACACCGTGCGCGACACCCTGCTGACCCTGGGTCACAGCGTGCGCCTGCTTGATCTTTACGCCGAGCACTTTGATCCGCTGCTCACGCCCGAGGAACTCCAGCGCGGCCATGTGCCGCCAGCACAGGTGCGGGAGCATGCCGATCTGCTGCTCGCGGCAGACTTCATCGTGGTCGTGCATCCGAACTGGTGGGCGCAGGCACCGGCTATCCTCAAGGGCTGGCTGGATCGCGTACTGCGCGCCGGCGAAGCCTATCGCTTCGGCACCAACGAAAAAGGCGAAGGCGTGGTCATCGGCCAGCTCAAGGCCCGCGCGGCCCTGGTCTTCACCACTTCCAACACGCCGCGCGAAGCCGAGCTCGCCCTGTATGGCGACCCGCTCGACAACTTCTGGAAACGTTGCGTATGGGGCTTCTGCGGCATCGAGCACACCGTGCGCCGCAACTTCGAGTCGGTCATCGCCAGCACGCCCGAGCTGCGCGCCACCTGGCTGCTGGAAGCCGCCAGCCTGACCCGCGAAACCCTGATCTGATACAGCGCAAACCGCGCGCCCGAACCTGCACGCAATTTCAGAGACGATCGGTTTATTATTCAGGGCATGAACAGCCCTGTCGCCCCGCCGCGCTCGCGTGGCCGCCCGCCCAAAGCGCGTGAAGACCTGCTCGCCACCCGCGAGCAACTGCTGCGCACCGGCCTCGAAGTGCTGACCGAGAAGGGTTTCTCGATTGCCGGGCTGGACGAGATCCTGCGCCGGGCCGGCGTGCCCAAGGGCTCCTTCTATCACTACTTCGGCAGCAAGGAAGCCTTTGGCGAAGCTCTCATCACGCAATACGCCGACTACTTCGCACGCAAGCTCGAGCGCCATCTGGCGAACGCCGCGCTCGCGCCGCTGGAGCGCCTGCGAGCGCTGATTGCCGATCTTCAGGCCGGCATGGCGCGCCATGATTTCCGCCGCGGCTGCCTGGTCGGCAATCTCGGTCAGGAAGCCGGCAGCCTGCCGCAGCATTTCCACGCCCGCCTCGAAGCGGTGTTTGCCGACTGGCAGGCACGCGTCGCCCGCTGCCTGCTGGCCGCACGCGAGGCCGGCGAAATCCCGCCCGCCAGCGACTGCGAGGCACTCGCCGCCTTCTTCTGGATCGGCTGGGAAGGCGCGGTCATGCGCGCCCGGCTCGGTCGCCACGCGACCCCGCTCGAACTCTTCAGCCGGCAGTTTTTCGCCGGACTGCGCGCCGGCTGAGCCATTTCCAAATCAGGGCGTCGCATGACGTCCGCATTTCTTCAGGAGTACGCCATGTTCAAGGCAGTAGTGATCAGGAAAGACGATGCCGGCTATCGCGCCGCCATCGAGACGCTGGACGAATCAGCCTTGCCCGAAGGCGATGTGACGATCCGCGTGAGCCACAGCACGCTCAATTACAAGGACGGGCTGGCCATCACCGGCAAGGGGCCGGTGGTGCGCCGCTTTCCGATGGTGCCGGGCATCGACCTCGCCGGCGTCGTGACCGAAAGCTCGCACCCGGCCTGGAAAGCGGGCGACGCGGTGCTGCTCAACGGCTGGGGCGTGGGGGAGACGCACTGGGGCGGGCTGGCCGAGGTTGCGCGCCTCAAGGGCGACTGGCTGATTCCGCAGCCCGCCGCCTTCAGCCCGGCGCAGGCGATGTCGATCGGCACCGCCGGCTACACCGCGATGCTCTGCGTGATGGCGCTCGAACGCCATGGCGTGACGCCCGCCCAGGGCGAGATCCTGGTGACCGGTGCGGCAGGCGGCGTGGGCAGCGTGGCGGTAGCCGTGCTGGCGAAGCTCGGCTACACGGTGGTGGCCGTCAGCGGCCGGCCGGAGACCGAAGCCTATCTGCGCGAACTCGGCGCCAGCGAAGTGCTGCCGCGCGAGAGCTTCAGCGCGCCGGGCAAGCCGCTGGCGAAGGAGCGCTGGGCCGGCGCGGTGGATGTGGTGGGCGGCCACACGCTGGCAAACGTCTGCGCCAGCACGAAGTATCGCGGCGTAGTCGCGGCCTGCGGGCTCGCCGGCGGCATGGACTTCCCGGCGACGGTGGCCCCCTTCATCCTGCGCGGCGTGACCCTTGCCGGGATTGACAGCGTCATGTGCCCGACGCCGGATCGCATCGAAGCCTGGCGCCGCCTGGGCGAAGATCTCGACCCGGCCCGCCTCGATCTGATCACCCGCAGCATTCCGCTGGAAGACGCCATCGAGGTCGCCGGCCAGCTCATTGCCGGCCAGGTACGGGGGCGCGTCGTGATCGCGCTCTGAGGCGCCCTGCGAGCGGGCCGCGCACGCCCGCCCGCTCGCGCCAGCAAGGCTTCTGTTGCGATCTGAAGCATCTGCTTACACTCTGGCCCGCCACGCTGACCTGCTTTTACCTGCGCACCGTGCCACGCCATCGATGGGGGCTCTAAGCTCTGTCCATCCCGGCCGGAACTGATCCGGGGAGACATCCGGGCCCCTGCGTCCGGCGCGGGCGGCCTGCCAGAAGGAGCTGCACCATGACATTCCGCCTGCCCGCGGCACTGATGACGCTTGCGCTGTGCGCGCTGGCCAGCCTGCCCGCCTCTGCGGAGCCGACGATCGACCAGGTCTGGCAGACCGCCAATGCCGGTCGCGTTGCCGACGCCGAAAAGATGATGCAGGGCGTGCTCGCCGCCCACCCCGCCAGCGCCAAGGCGCACTATGTCGAAGCCGAACTGCTGGCGCGCGAGCGTCACTTCCCCGCAGCGCGCGAGGAGCTCGCCCGCGCGAAACAGCTCTCGCCTGGCCTGGCCTTCGCCGAGCCGCGCGCGGTGAGCAATCTCGAAGGGCTGCTCGGCGAGCGGCAGGCCGCCCCGCTCCAGTCGAATGGCATACCGGTATTGCAGGGCAGCCGCCCGGTGCCGGCCTTTCCCTGGAGTACGGTGCTGGTCCTGGGCTGCGTGCTGGCCTTCATCCTGTGGGCGGTACGCTTCATGAAGCGACAGACGGCCGACACGGTCGTGATACCCGCGCCCGCCCCTGCCCCGGCTTACGGCACGCCGGGCTACGCGAGCGGCGCCCCATCCTATTCCTATGGCATGACCCCGCCGGCATCCGGCGGACTCGGCAGCGGACTGGGCGGCGGCCTCCTCGGCGGGCTGGCCACCGGTGCCGCAGTCGGCGCCGGGATGGTCGCCGGCGAGGCGCTGATGCATCGCGTGCTGGGAGACAGTCACAGCAGCACGCAGGGTTTCGAAACACCGCTCAGCGCCGCGCCGGATCCCCTGCTCGAAGCGCTCGGCCCGAGCGCCTGGCCCAACGACATGGGCGGCACCGATTTCGGCATCGGTGATACCGGCAGCTGGGACGACAGCGCAGGCAGCGGCAGCAGCTGGGACTGATTCAGCCTGCGGCGCGCGCCGCGCAGAGCGCCCAGATCATCTCGGCCATGCGGTTGCTGTTTTCGCTGGAGCGATAGAGGCGCACCTCCAGCTCGCAGCTCCAGTCTGCCGAGCCGGCTTCCACCAGATGGCCCTCGGCCTTCTCGTGCCCGGCGCAGCTCTCCGGCAGCCAGCCCAGACCATGCCCCTCGACGATCATGGCTTTCAGCGCCTCGGCCATGTGGGTATCGAAAGAGCGCTCCAGATGGCAGCGCTCCGGTGCGCGCAGCAGGATCATCTCGACCACGTGGGCGAGATAGGAGCCCGGCGAATAGGCAAGGAAGGGCACGATGTTGTCCGGCCGGCCGGAGAGCACATGGCGCGGGCTGCCATCCTTGCGCGGCACCGAGAAGGGCAGCAGACGGTCGGTGGTGAGCAGGATGTGCGGAAAACGGGCCGGGTCCAGGAGCACTGGCAACTGCGGGTGGTGGTAGATGATCAGCAGGTCACTCGCGCCCTCGATGAGCGCGGTCACGCCCTCTGGCACGTTCACCGCGCCGACGCGCGCCACCACATTGCCGAGTTTTTCCTTCACGCCGCTGAGCCAGCGCGGAAAGTAGGTCAGCGACAGGGTGTGGGCCACCGAGAAACGCACCGCCTCGACCTTGCCGGGCACCTGACCGCGCAGCACGGTGCGCATCTCGTAGGTGCGCTTGAGCATGTCGGCCGCGAAGCCGCGAAAGATGCGCCCGGCCGGCGTGAGCTGCACGCCATGTTCGCGCCGGTCGATGAGCTGCACGCCGAGCCAGTCTTCCAGCGATTGCACATGCCGGCTCAGGGTCGGCTGGGAGATGTTGCGGTTCTCGGCCGCCTTCGAGAAAGCACGCGCATCCGCAAGCGTCAGGAAGTCCTCGATCCACCGTATCTGCATGGCAATCCTTTTCGTCAATGCTTCCGCGACCTTCGCCGACTGCGTCCGATGGCCGGCAGGAGGCCGATACAGCACATGGCGGATTTGCGTGGAATATTCGGATTGTGCGCGTTTTCATGCAAGTTTTGCATGAAGCTTCTCCCTGTTCGCGCTTGTTGCCTAGCATGACATCACCCCGACTCGCAGCGAGAACAACAATGAGCCCGACCCGAACCCGCACCGAGCACGACCTGCTCGGCGAACGCGATGTACCCGCCGATGCCTACTACGGCGTGCATACGCTCCGCGCCATCGAGAATTTCCCGATCACCGGCACGCCGATCTCGACCTATCCGGGCCTGATCGCTGCGCTGGCCGCGATCAAGCAGGCCGCCGCGCTCACCAACCGCGAGCTGGGCCTCCTGGATGCGCCGCGTGCGAACGCCATCATCGCGGCCTGCGAAGAGGTCCGCGCGGGCGCCTTGCACGAGCAGTTCGTGGTCGACGTGATCCAGGGCGGTGCCGGCACCTCGACCAACATGAATGCCAACGAGGTGATCGCCAACCGTGCGCTGGAAATCATCGGATTCAACCGCGGCGAATACGCCCGGCTGCATCCGAACGAACATGTGAACATGAGCCAGAGCACCAATGACGTGTATCCCACCGCGCTGAAACTCGCAGGCTACTGGGGCGTCATGAGCCTGATCGAGGCGATGCAGATCCTGCGCGAGGCCTTCGGCGACAAGGCGCGCGAGTTCGCCGGCGTGCTGAAGATGGGCCGCACCCAGTTGCAGGACGCGGTGCCGATGACGCTGGGCCAGGAGTTCTCGACCTACGAGGAAATGCTGGGTGAAGACATCGCCCGCCTGCGCGAGGCCGCACTCCTGATCTGCGAGATCAACCTCGGCGCCACCGCCATCGGCACCGGCATCAATGCGCATCCGGATTACGCCGGGCTGGTTCGCCAGCATCTGGCCACGATCACCGGCATCCCGGTGCTGACCGCGCCGAACCTGGTCGAAGCCACACAGGACTGCGGCGCCTTCGTGCAGCTCTCGGGCGTGCTCAAGCGGGTGGCGGTGAAGCTCTCCAAGGTCTGCAACGACCTGCGCCTGCTCTCCTCCGGCCCGCGCGCCGGGCTCGGCGAGATCAACCTGCCGCCGATGCAGGCGGGCTCCTCGATCATGCCGGGCAAGGTCAATCCGGTGATTCCGGAAGTGGTGAACCAGATCGCCTTCGAAGTGATCGGCAACGACCTCACGATCAGCTTTGCGGCCGAAGCCGGCCAGCTCCAGCTCAATGCCTTCGAGCCCATCATCGCGCACAGCCTCTTCAAGAGCGTGACCCATCTGCGCGCGGGCTGCCTCACGCTGACCGAGCGCTGCGTGCGCGGCATCACCGCCAATCACGAGGCGCTGCGCCGCAGCGTGGAAAATTCGATCGGGCTGGTCACCGCACTGAATCCCTACATCGGCTACGAGAATGCCACCAGCATTGCCCGCGAGGCACTGCTGACCGGTGGCAGCGTGTATGAGCTGGTACTGCAGCGCGGGCTGCTGACCCGGCAGCAGCTCAACGAGATCCTGCAGCCCGAAGTGCTCACACAGCCTCGCCGCCCCGTCTCGCTCGCCTGACCGCCCTCCGCCGGGCCCGCCCTCCCCGTGAGGCGGGCCCGAATGTTTTCAATCCTCCCCCTCCCCGACGAAAGATCATGAGCGACAACTTCAAGCAGGACGCCCTCGACTATCACCGCTTCCCGCAGCCCGGCAAGATTTCGGTCACGCCGACCAAGCCTATGCTGACCCAGCGCGACCTGGCCCTGGCCTATTCACCCGGCGTGGCCGAAGCCTGCAACGCGATCGCGGCCGATCCGCGCGAAGCCGACACGCTGACCTCGCGCAGCAATCTGGTGGCGGTGATCACCAATGGCACCGCGGTGCTGGGCCTGGGTGACATCGGCCCGCTGGCCGGCAAGCCGGTGATGGAAGGCAAGGGCTGCCTCTTCAAGAAGTTCGCCGGCATCGATGTGTTCGACATCGAGCTTGCCGAGAACGACCCCGACGCGCTGATCGACACCATCGCCCGCATGGAGCCCACCTTCGGCGGCATCAACCTGGAAGACATCAAGGCGCCCGAGTGTTTCTACATCGAGCGGAAGCTGCGCGAGCGGATGAGCATCCCGGTTTTCCATGACGACCAGCACGGCACCGCCATCGTAGCCGCTGCCGCGATCCTCAACGGCCTCAGGCTCGTCGGCAAGGACATCGCAGACGTGAAGCTCGTCGCCTCCGGCGCGGGAGCTGCAGCACTGGCCTGCCTGGATCTGGCGGTAAGCCTCGGCCTGCGGCGCGAAAACGTCTGGGTCAGCGACTCGGCGGGCGTGGTCTACCGCGGCCGCGAAAAGAGCATGGACGAGAACAAGGCGCGCTATGCGCAAGAGACCGATGCGCGCAGCCTGGCCGACATCATGCCCGGTGCGGACATCTTCCTCGGCCTCTCGGCGGCGGGCGTGCTGAGCGCGGACATGGTGCGCGGCATGGCACGCGATCCGCTGATCTTCGCGATGGCCAATCCGACGCCGGAGATCCTGCCCGAGCTGGCGCTCGAGGCCCGGCCGGACGCCATCGTCGGCACCGGCCGCTCGGACTACCCGAACCAGATCAACAACGTGCTGTGCTTTCCCTTCATCTTCCGTGGCGCGCTCGATGTGGGGGCCAGCACGATCAATGAAGAAATGAAGATCGCAGCCGTGCGCGCGCTGGCTGCGCTGGCGCATGCCGAGATCCCCGAGACCGTGGCCAAGGCCTATGGCGCACGCGGCCTGCGCTTCGGCCGCCACTACCTGATCCCCAAGCCCTTCGATCCGCGCCTGATCGTCGCGGTGGCGCCGGCGGTAGCCGAAGCCGCCATGAAGAGCGGCGTCGCCCGCCGCCCGCTGACTGACATGGAAAGCTACCGCGCAAGCCTGTCGCGCTTCGTCTATCACTCCAGCGCGGTGATGCATCCGGTCTTCCATGCCGCACAGAAGCGCCCGCAGCGCGTGGTATATGCCGAAGGCGAAGACGAGCGCGTGCTGCGCGCGCTGCAGATCGTGGTCGATGAAGGCATCGCCCGACCCATCCTGATCGGTCGCGAAGCGGTCATCAGCGAACGCATCCAGGCCTGTGGCCTGCGGCTGGTGGCCGGCACCGACTTCCAGCTCTTCGATCCGGAGACCGATCCACGGCTGGCCACGCTGACCGAAGCCTATCGTGCGATGGCGTGGCGCCGCGGCGTGACCCACAGCGCCGCCGCTCACTCGCTGCGCAGCAAGCCGACCGTGCTCGCCGCGATGCTGGTGCATACCGGTGAGGCGGATGCGATGCTGTGCGGCACGGCCGGCCGCTACCGCCATCACCTCGAAGTGGTGGATCGCATCATCGGCCGCGCACCCGGCGTGAAGACGCTCGCCGCGATGAATCTGCTGATGCTGCCGCAGCGCACCCTCTTCATCTGCGACACCTACGTCAATCATGATCCCCGGGCCGCACAGCTGGCCGAGATGACCCAGCTCGCCGCGCGCGAGATGCGCCGCTTCGGCCTCACCCCGCATGCCGCCCTGCTCTCGCATTCGAACTTCGGCAGCGATGACTCCCCCAGCGCCGAGAAGATGCGCGAAGCCCTCGCCCTGCTGCGCGCGCAGCAGCCGGACTTCGAGGTGGAAGGCGAAATGCACGGCGACACCGCGCTCTCGCGCGAGATCATGGAAAACAACCATCCGGATGCCACACTGACCCGCGAAGCGAACCTGCTGGTCATGCCCAATCTGGATGCCGCCAACATCACCTTCAACGTGCTCAAGATGTCGGCCGGCAACGGCCTCACCGTCGGGCCGATGCTGCTCGGAACGGCCCGCCCCGCGCATGTGCTCACACCGGTGGCCACCGTGCGCCGCATCGTGAACATGACGGCGCTGGCCTCGGTGCAGGCGGCCACCCGGCTGGATGCTGCCGGCATGAGCCCTGCCGTGTCGCCGCTCGTTCATCCGGAAAGCGCGCTGGCCTGATCGCCAGCGCAACGCGGCAGGTGCGCACCGGTCGCCGGGTCCGGTGCGCAGACAAGGCACCCGGCCCGGCGGCTCAGCCGGCCAGCCCGTCCGCCAGCTCGAGCTGCCGGGCCGTCCAGACCTGCGCAGCGTCCAGCGTCTCGAAAATTTCCAGAGGCATGACGCCCGCATACAGGCTGCGCCAGAGGCGATCCATCACATGGTATCCGGCCACATCCGGTGCGATCACATAGCTGGTGCAGCGCCGCTGCCATTTTTCGGCATGCTCGATCACCCCGCGCCTGATGCCTTCCAGCGCATCCGGCGGACACAGCGCCGCACCGTGAATCACCAGAATGAGCCCCCAGCCGCCGTCGGCCGACACCTCGCGTACCGGCCGGCTCATGCACAGTCGGTAGTGATCGATCAGCTCGGCGTTCCAGGGCCCTCCGATGTCCGCGATGAGCATCTGCCCCTCGCGCCGGATGTCCACCGAGCCATGAATGCGGAACTCCATGTTTTCCTCCCGGATGAGCGCGGAGCGCGCCCGGGCTCAACCGTAGCGGCGTGCGGCCTCGACGGCAAGACCGGCACCGATGCTGCCGAAGAGATCGCCCTCGCAGGCGCGGGCCTGTGGCAACACCGCGCTGATCGCCTGCCTCAGCTGCGGCACGCCACTGCCACCACCGGTAAAGAAAATCGTATCGACCTCTGCGCCTGAAACCTGCGCGGTCTGTAGCAGGGCGGCCACCGTCCGGCTCACTTCGCTGACCAGGCTTTCGGTCGCTGCGGCGAAATCCTGACGGCTGATGCCACTGGCAAGTCCTTCCTGCAGCTCGCCCAGATCGAGCGTGGTGTGCTCGGCCGCAGATAGCGCGATCTTCGCCTGCTCCACCTGCAGCGCGAGCCAGTGGCCGGCACGCCGGTCGATGAGGCGCGAGAGGCGATCGAGGCGCTCATGTTCCGCACTCATGCGGAAGAGCTGCTGCAGGTCATTCCATGCCGTCCGGGTATAGGCGAAGGGAATCGTGTGCCAGGTCGCCAGCTGGTAGAAGATCTGCGAAGGCAGCTCGCCGCCGTTGCGGGTGCGGCTGCCCAGGCCCAGCAGCGGCATGGCGCTGGCGAGATTGAGTGCGCGGTCGAAATCGGTTCCGCCGATATGCACACCGCCATTGGCGAGCAAGTCCTCGCGCCGATCATCCCGCTTCGCACGCTCGGGCGAGAGCCGCACCAGCGAGAAGTCTGCCGTGCCGCCGCCGATGTCGGCAATCATCACCAGCTCCTCGCGGCCGAGCGTGCGCTCGTAATGAAAGGCGGCGCCAATCGGTTCGTACTGGAAGCTCAGCTCACGGAAGCCGACCGAGCGCGCGATTTCAGCCAGGGTGTCTTCGGCGAGCTTGTCGGCCTCCGGCTTGCCGTCGACGAAAAACACCGGCCGGCCGAACACCGCGCAGTCGAAACTGCGCCCGGCAGCCCGCTCGGCACGCCGCTTGAGCTCGCCGATGAAGGTGGCCAGCAGATGGCGGAAGGAGAGGCTCTGCCCTCCCACCTCGGTGTGGGCATCGATGAGGCTGCTGCCCAGCAGGCTCTTGAGCGAGCGCACCAGGCGCCCCTCGTAGCCATCGAGGTATTGCGCCATCGCGTCGCGGCCGAAATGGGTGCTGCCTTCATCCACATTGAAGAACACGGCCGAAGGCAGGGTGACCCGACCCTCTTCGAGGATCAGCAGCGGATCCACCGCGGCACCGAGATGGCCGACGGTGGAGTTGGACGTCCCGAAGTCGACACCGCAGGCACGGGCAGGAGAAACGGACATGGACAAGACAACGGGCGGTGAATCGGATGTGCATTCTAGCGGCGGCAAGCCTTGCCCGCCCTGCGCATTGGCAGAACTGCAACGCTGCCCGGCCGCGCCGGAAATCAGTGACCGCCGAGGCGGGATTCGGACGGCAACTCGCCGAAGAGCTGGCGGTAATCGCGGGCGAACTGGCTCAGATGGGTGAAGCCCCAGTCGTAGGCGACCTGCGAGACCGACTGCGCCGGGCCGCCGCGCCGCAGTTCGCGCCTCACCGCATTGAGCCGGATGCTGCGCATGAAGGCCAGCGGCGCCATGCCGGTCACCTCTTCCACGCAATTCTGCAGCGCGCGGCGTGACAGATGCAGGCGCTCGCACAGTTCCGGAATGCCGGGCGGGCTGGCCGGGTCCTGCAGCAGGAGCTCGCGCAGGCGCTGCACGGTCTGCTGCCGACCGAGCTGCGCCCGGCGCGGCGGCTCGCCACCATGCGCCTGCTGCAGCAGGCCGGTCAGCAAGGTGAATATGCGCGCCTGCAGCGCCAGCGGATCTTCCTCACCCGGGCAGCGGGCGTCATCCAGGATGTTGGCCAGCGCGGCGCACAGCCCGGCCTTCTGCATCAGCGGCAGGCTGATCACGTCGCCCAGACGCAGCAGGCGGTCCAGATCCTGCCGCGCATGCTGCTCGACATGCGCGGCGAAGGCGGCACGATCCACGACGATGCCATAGAGGTCGAAATCGGCTTCGGTCATCAGTTCGAACTCGGCACCGCCATCGCGCACGCAGACCGCCTCGGCGCCGAGCTTGCGGCTGCCCAGCGCCATCTGGCCATCTTCGGCGGCCGGCACACCGAACCAGACCGATTCGCGCCAGGCAGCGCAGGTCTGGCGCAGCCGGCGATTGGCCCGCTCGACGAAGATCTGGCTGCCGGGCAGCCACAGCTCGGTCACCGAACCTTCGAAGGCGCCGGACGAGAGCTGGTCATAGCGCTGATCCCATTGCGAGAGGTTGTGCGCATGCTCGTCCGCATCGCGGGCCTGGGTGTGGCGCAGCAGAACGGGGCGGACGGCATCCGCGGAAAACAGGGCAGGCGTGCGCATGAGGGCAGGCTCCGCAAAAAGGACGGGAGCTCACACAAAAGCAATTGCCGTACCGCGTTCGGCAAGCCCCGCCCGGCAAGGCTTTCGGGCGAGACGACGGGTGCGGCCGGGGTTTCCGAAGGTCCGGTCCTGCACTGACACGGTGCCCGGAAGGGCGGGCTTGGTTCATTGCGCGGCGGAAAAGTTCCGGCCCGCAGCGCGGAAAAACGCGGCCCGAGCGCAAATGTGCCGAATCTTGATATCGACGTGCCAAAAGCGGATAGAGCGCCAGACCGCCGCGGCGCAGCATTCACCCAGGCTAACCGAGGAGTGAATCAACATGAGTACAAACAGTGGCGCAGCCGGCAGTCTGTCGGCAAGCCTGGGCACCTGGCAGCTGTGGGGTATCGCAGTCGGGCTGGTGATCTCGGGTGAATATTTCGGCTGGAGCTTCGGCTGGGCAAGCGCCGGCACGCTGGGCTTCCTGATCACCACGCTGGCGGTGGCCCTGATGTATGGCACCTTCATCTTCAGCTTCACCGAGCTGACCACCAGCATTCCGCATGCAGGCGGTCCCTTCGCCTACAGCTATCACGCCTTCGGCCCCACCGGCGGCTATCTGGCCGGCATGGCCACGCTGATCGAATTCGTGTTCGCGCCGCCCGCCATCGCGCTGGCCATCGGCGCCTATCTGAATGTGCAGTTCCCCTCGCTGGATCCGAAGATCGCCGCGGTGGGTGCGTATGTCGTGTTCATGGCACTGAACATCGTCGGGGTCACCATTGCGGCCACTTTCGAGCTCTGCGTTACGCTGCTCGCGATCTTCGAGCTGCTGGTGTTCATGGGCGTGGTGGCACCGGGCTTCTCCTTCGCGAATTTCGCCAAGGGCGGCTGGGCCGGCGCAGACAGCTTCTCTCTGGCCTCGATCTCCGGCATCTTCGCCGCGATTCCCTTCGCGATCTGGTTCTTCCTCGCCATCGAAGGCGTGGCCATGGCCGCCGAAGAAGCGAAGGATCCGAAGCGCTCGATTCCGCGAGCCTATGTCGGCGGCATCCTGACCCTGGTCGTGCTGGCCATGGGCGTGATGGTGATGGCCGGTGGCGCCGGTGACTGGACCAAGCTTGCCAACATCAATGACCCGCTGCCCCAGGCGATGAAGATGATCGTCGGCGAATCCTCGGGCTGGCTGCACATGCTGGTCTGGCTGGGGCTCTTCGGCCTGGTTGCCTCCTTCCACGGCATCATCCTCGGCTACTCGCGCCAGATCTTTGCCCAGGCTCGTGCCGGCTACCTGCCGGGCTGGCTGGGTGCGGTGCATCCGAAGTTCAAGACGCCGCACCGCGCCATCATCGCCGGTGGCGTGGTGGGCATCGCCGCGATCTTCAGCGACGAGCTGCTCTCTTTCGGCGGCCAGACGCTCACCGCCAACATCGTGACCATGTCGGTGTTCGGTGCGCTGCTGATGTATATCCTGAGCATGGCCTCGCTGTTCCGCCTGCGTCAGACGCAGCCGGGCCTTGCCCGCAGCTATCGCGCCCCGGGCTATCCGGTGGTGCCGGCCATCGCGCTGACCGGCGCCGTGATCTGCCTGATCACCGTGACCTGGTTCAACCCGCTGCTGGCGGGCCTCTTCCTGGCAATCCTGGCAGTCGGCTATGCCTACTTCCGTGCCACCCACGCCCAGCGTTCGGCCGCCTCGCCGATGGGTTCACTGGCCGCGCAGCCGGAATAAGGACGGGGCACGCATGTACTCGGCCACCACCGGCATCCGCCGCCATGTCTTCGCCGATCTGAAGACCCTGCTCGCCAAGGCCAGCCCCGCCCGCTCGGGTGACATGCTGGCCGGGGTGGCGGCCGCGTCGGAAGAGGAACGCATGGCGGCGAAGATCGCACTGGCCGATGTGCCCCTGCGCCGCTTTCTCGAAGAGATGGTGGTGCCCTACGAGATCGATGAAGTCACCCGGCTGATCATCGACCATCATGACGCCACCGCCTTCCTGCCGATTGCGAGCCTCACCGTGGGCGAGCTGCGCGACTGGCTGCTCTCGGATGCGGCGAGCCCGGACGTGCTCGCCGCGCTGGCCCCCGGCCTCACGCCGGAAATGGTGGCCGCCGTCAGCAAGCTGATGCGCAATCAGGATCTGATCCAGGTGGCGGCCCGCTGCGAAGTCGTCACCCGCTTCCGCAACACCCTGGGCCTGCGTGGTCGCCTCGCGGTGCGCCTGCAGCCCAACCACCCGACCGATGATGCTCATGGCATCGCCGCATCGATGCTCGACGGTCTGCTCTATGGCGCCGGCGACGCCGTGATCGGCATCAACCCGGCCACCGACAGCCTGCCCGCGATCAGCCGGCTGCTGGAACTCATCGACGGTTTCCGTCAGCAGTACGAAGTGCCGACCCAGAGCTGCGTGCTGACCCATGTGACCAACACGATCCGCGCCATCGAACGCGGTGCGCCGGTCGATCTGGTCTTCCAGTCCATCGGCGGCACCGAAGCAGTCAATACGAGCTTTGGCGTCACCGCCGCGATTCTCGAGGAATCCATGCACGCCGCCCGCAGCCTTTCGCGTGGCACGGTGGGCCAGAACGTCATGTATTTCGAAACCGGCCAGGGCAGCGCGCTCTCGGCCAACGGCCATCACGGCGCCGACCAGCAGACGCTGGAAGCGCGTGCCTACGGCCTCGCCCGCCGCTTCGAGCCGCTGCTGGTCAACACGGTGGTCGGCTTCATCGGCCCGGAATATCTCTACGACGGCAAGCAGATCATCCGCGCCGGGCTGGAAGACCACTTCTGCGGCAAGCTGCTGGGCCTGCCGATGGGCTGCGACATCTGCTACACCAACCATGCCGAAGCCGATCAGGACGACATGGACACCCTGCTCACGCTGCTGGGCGTGGCCGGCATCAACTTCATCATCGGCGTGCCCGGCGCGGATGACATCATGCTGAATTACCAGAGCACGTCCTTCCATGACGCGCTCTACCTGCGCCGCGTGCTGAACCGCCGCCGCGCACCGGAATTCGAAGACTGGCTCATGCGCATGGGCATCGCCGACTATCGCGGCGAACTGATCGCGCAGAGCAGCCAGCAGCCGCTGCTGGGTTTTGCCGGCGAGGCCCTGCATGGCTGAGAACAAACTGATCACGCCCGACCCCTGGACGCGCCTACAGGCGCTCACCCGCGCGCGCATCGCGCTGGGCCGCAGCGGCGTGAGCCTGCCGACGCGCGAAGTGCTGGGCTTTGGCCTGGCGCATGCCCAGGCGCGCGACGCGGTGCATCAGCCGCTGGATGTGGCTGCGCTCGACGCCGCCTTCCGCGACGCCGGTTTTGCGACGCGCACGGTCACGAGCCGAGCCCCGGATCGGGTCAGCTATCTGCGCCGTCCGGACTGGGGCCGCCGCCTCGCCGAAAGCTCGGTGTCATTACTCAAGGCCTCGGCCCCGGCTCCCGCGAAAATCGCTTTCCTGGTCGCCGACGGACTCTCCTCGCTGGCCACGCAACGCCACAGCCTGCCGCTCCTGCAAGCGCTCAAGCCCTGGTTCCCGGATCTCTGCGCCTGCCCGGTGGTGATCGCCACCCAGGGCCGCGTGGCGCTGGGAGACGAAGTCGGTGCACTGCTGGGCAGCGAGATGGTCGTGGTGCTGATCGGCGAGCGGCCCGGATTGTCTTCACCCGACAGCCTCGGCATCTACCTCACCGGCGCGCCGCAGGTGGGCCTCACCGATGCCGCGCGCAACTGCATCTCGAATGTGCGACCCGAAGGCCTCGACTATCCGGAAGCCGCACGCAAGCTTGCCTTTCTGCTCGCCGGCGCCCATCGCCTCGGGCGCACCGGCGTCGAACTCAAGGACGACAGCGACGAGCGCCTGCCCGATGAACGCCCCGAAGCCTTCGCACTCGCCGCTCCGGCATGACATCCACCGACTTCCCTTTTTTGCAGCCACACCACCCGACCTGGAGAAAGCCATGATGTTCCCGACCCGACGCACCCTGCCTGCCGTGATCAGCGCCGCCCTGCTGGCTTCCCTCTTTGCCGCCGCACCTGCTCGCGCCGAAGACACGCCGACCTGGACCTTCCCGACTTCGGTAAGCCTCGTCAGCGACTACATCTTCCGCGGCCAGTCGCAATCCTGGGGCAAGCCGGCCCTGCAGTTCTCCACCGAAGCCGATCACGCCAGCGGCGCCTACGCCGGCTTTGCCGCCTCCACCGTCTCCAAGCACTGGCTGCCCGGCGCCACGATGGAAACCGACTTCTCCGGCGGCTACCGCAACAAGATCGCCGACACCGTCGGCTATGACGTTGGCGTAGTCTATTACGCCTACCCCGGCGGCAACTGGAAGAAATCCGCCTTCGAGGGCTACAACGATCCGAACAGCCTGAACACCGCCGAAGCCTATCTGGCGCTGAGCTACCAGTGGCTCACCTTCAAGACCGGCCGCACCCTGACCGAATACTTCGGCTGGAGCACCAACAACTCGCCGGTCGGCGGCGGCTTCGCAGGCGACTCCACCGCAGGCGTCACCGGCAGCACGCGCGGCTCCACCTTCTACGAACTCAACGCCGCCTATGACGTGGCCGAGGGCTGGAATGTGAGCGGCCAGATCGGTCGCCAGAAGATCAAGAATGCCACCGGGCTGGACATCACCTACTACAAGCTGGGCGTCACCAAGGCGCTGCCGGCGGGCTTCTCGGTCGGCGTGTTCTACTCCGGCAGCAGCGAACCGGACGCCTACAAGAACTTCATCAGCCTGAAGAACGCCAGCACCGACTCCGACATCGCCCGCAAGACGGTGTTCGTGAGCGTCGCGAAAGCCTTCTGACCGGGGCCACCGCCCGCTCAGTCGAGCGGGCGGATATGGCGGACCTGCAGGATGGGCTGACCGCCGAGGGGATCTTTGGCACCCGCCGGGCCGGCTTCGACTTCGACCCGGCGGTTCTGCAAAGCCAGGGCCTGCGCCTTGTCCACGCCTTCGAGGGGCCAGCGCCGGCCCTGTTCGTCGTCCAGCACCGGCGACACGAAAGGCGCGTTGCCGACCAGGTGCAGCACGCCGTGATGCAGGCGGTTTGCAGGGGCGGCCGCACACGCCGCCAGGGCCAGCGAGGCGACCAGGGCGGCGGGCAGTTTCTTCAGCGCGCTGAGCATCGCGACCGGCCTCAATTCACCACCACGGTCAGCGTGGTGTTGGCCGGAATGATGACTGTCCGGGTAAAGCTCGAGCCGCTCGCACTGAAGGTCTGCGCGGCATGCGCATAGGCATTCAGGCTGGAGGGCAGCGTGGAGGAAATCTTGCGCATGCTGGCGTAGGTCGGCCCGCTGAGTGCCGGCAGGTTCCAGCTGTTGCTGCCCACCGTGATCGCCCTGGCCGGATAGCCATAGCCGGTCGGCAATACACTGGCATCCAGCAGCGCGATCGCCGCGCCCCAGCGCTTCACGCTGGTGGCGAAGCTCGCCGTGCTGTCGCTGGCCTTGATCGCGGTATCGAGCGCGGTCACGGCGCTGGAGGAGGTGCCCTGCAGCAGGCTCTGGTAGAAGCTCAGGCCATACTGGCGCAGGAGGTAGGCGCCATAGGCGCCGCCGATGCTGTAGCTGAAGCAGCTGCTGCTGGTCGACTCGACATAGGCCGTCAGGCTGCAGTTGTTGATGCCGCTCGCCAGCCAGCCCGGCAGGCGCGAATCGCGGATATCGTTGTAGGTCGTCACGATCTGCGGATTGACGATGTCTTCCATCATCATCGCGCTGACTTCCTCGAGCCAGGTTTCGAAGCGCACGCCCTTGAGCACCGTGCGCTGATAGAAGTTGATCATGTGGGTGAATTCATGTGCCAGCACGCTGGCCATGAGGTCCTGTGCTGAAGCGCTGCTGCTGGCGAGCGTCTCGGAGTCGATGAAGAAGACCAACGCCTCATTGCTGTTGGCAAAGATGCCTGAACCCTTGTTGTAGTTATTAAGCTCGTAGAAATAGCCGACCAGGCCACCCGCGGTGTTGTCGCTGACGAAGTTGGTCACGACGATATTCACATCCTGCGTGCTGGCGATCAGCGCGCTGCTGCCGGTTGAACCCCAGGGCGCGCCGGCCACCGTGGTCGCGATATCGAAGATGCCGTTGCCGGAACGGGCGAACTTCGTCGCCAGCGCATCGACCTGGCTCTGGGTAACCTTGTAGCTCGCGCCGCTGGTGGTCCATTCGCTGTCCGGCACCCAGATGTTGAGCAACTGACCCGTGCTGAGGCTGACC
The DNA here is from genome assembly GCF_039631355.1 of Uliginosibacterium paludis. NCBI lineage: Bacteria > Pseudomonadati > Pseudomonadota > Betaproteobacteria > Rhodocyclales > Zoogloeaceae > Uliginosibacterium > Uliginosibacterium paludis. The sequence continues at coordinate 44,980 of NZ_JBDIVF010000015.1, forward strand.
TGCTTGCGCAGGGTCGTCGTCAGCGTGGTCGCGTTCACGGCTTCGTACCAGCTCCGGCTGTCGCCGGTCACATAGGCGGCGCTCACCGTCGCAACACTGCTGGCCATCACGCCGGCCAGGCGCGCGCTGCGTGAGGCCTCCAGGGTCGCGTCCGTGGTCGCCTGGGTGGCGGACTGGATCTCGCGCAAGCGCGCCGCCGCGCTGCTGTCGCCCTCGACCACATTGGCCGTGCTCGCGATGCCGCTTTGCGCTGCGGTGGAGGTGTTGGTCCAGATCAGGGTAACGGTCTTGCCGCTGACACCGCTCAGACTGAAGTTGAGGCTCGCGGCGCTGGTGCCGCCGGTCGCGGACCAGACCCCGATGCCGCTGCCGGCGTACTGGGTGGCACTGGTGGCGCCACAGTTGGCATCGGTGACGCGGTTGCAGGCCACCGCCAGGGTCGCAGACACGGTGGCCACCGAGCTGCTCGAGCCAGCGGAACTGCTGCCCGCGCTGCTCGTACTGCTGGCACTGCTCGCCGCACTGGCCGCCGATGACGAACTGGCGACCGCGACGCTCTCCGCAGCGCCACCTCCCCCGCCGCCACCGCCCCCGCAGCCTGCGAGCACCAGCGTAGCCCCCAGCGAGACTGCACCGCCGAATCGTTTGAAAGTCATCGCGAGCCCGTCATTCATTTCTTTTGCGCCTTGACTGAAACGTGACAAAACCGGAGCCGGAATCCTGACCCATCCATTGCTCCGGAAGACATTGCGGCTGGCCGCAAGCCCGCTGTTTCTACCCGATGGAGCGGCGTCCGGCACACGGGCCTCCGCCCTGAGGCGTGCCGGCCCCGGCAGAGGGCAGATCGGCCATCCGCGCCGCCCTGCACCGCCGTGGACGCCAGCATACGACGCAGCGCCGGCGCTGACACCGGTCGGCTGTCGGATCCGGCCCGTGCCGCGCTGCCGCTGTGCACCGGCCGCCACACGCCCCGATGTTGCAATTCCTGACTTTCCGCCCGCGAGCCCGCAGCGGTGCGGGATGTGGACCTGCCGGCGCCGCGGCGTGACACGGTCTGCAACCCTTGCACGGGTGCCCGCCGGCACCGGGATCCGCATGCTTGCGGACGAATCGAAACCGGAGCGCCGCAATGAATGCAGAAGACATGACCGCAGACGAGGTACAGGACGCAGCGGAAGCACATTCGTCATTCGATACGGCCATCCGCCATCTCGCCTTCGGCAGCGCCAGCCTGATCGTGGCCCTTTGTGCGGCGCTGCTGCTGCATCAGCTCGCCACGAATCTGGGCGCGCTGCGCGCCGAGGCGCCACAACCAGCACTGCACCACGCCTCGGACCGGGTCAGCCGTCTCCTCGGCCTGCATCCTGGGGCCAGTCGCGACGAGGACGCAGACGCCCGCCCGGCCGGCGGCCATCGGCGTGACGTGCGCTACTGCCTCAATCTGCCTCATCCGGACACCCGCCATCGCTGCACCGGCAGCCCGGCGAACTGACCCTCAGCCGAGCATGCGCTCGAACTCCTGCTGGCCGGCCGGGTTGGTCAGGGCCACCAGCACATGGCCCGCCTGCAGTTCGAAGTCACCCTGCGGATTGAAGTGCCAGTCGCTGCCGACGCGCACGGCCATGATGATGTAATTCGGGCTGAACCTGCGCAGGCTGTCGAGCCGGCAGGCGACAAAACCCGCCGGCACCACCGCCTCTTCCATGCGGATGCGGTTGTCCGAGCGCAGCATCTCCTCCATGAAATGCTGCACCCGCGGCCGGATCATCATCGCCACGATGCGCAGCCCGCCGGTGAAGTCCGGCAGGATCACCTGGTCCGCGCCAGCCTTGGCGAGCTTCGCTTCGTTGCGGGCTTCCAGACAGCGCGCCACGACGCGGATCGAGGGATTGAGCTGCTTGGCGGTGAGCGCAATCATCATGTTCTTCGCATCGTCATTGCTCACCGCGAAAATGCCGCGCGCCCGCTCGATACCGGCATCGATCAGCACCGGATCATCGGTCGCATCACCATGCAGCCAGACAAGCTCCGGCTCGCGCTCGGCCACGTCATGCAGACGCTGGTGATCGGCGTCGAGCGCCACGAAAGGGCGGCCGCTCAGCGCGAGTTCGGTACCGACGTTCTGGCCGACACGGCCATAGCCGCACACGATGAAATGGTCGCGCAGGCCATCGATCTTCTTTCTCATGCGGTGCCTCCGCAGGTTGATGTCGAAGTCATTCTCGAAGAAGAAAAAGGTCAGGCTGGTGAAGAGAAAGGTCACCGTGCCGAAACCGATCAGTGAAAGCAGGCCGGCAAAGATCCGGCCGCCCGCGCCCTGGAGCGGCACGATCTCGCCATAGCCGACGGTGGAGATCGTGATCAGCGTCATGTAGAGCGCATCGGACAGATCCGCCCGCCCCTCGCCGATCAGCACGAAACCCACCGTGCCGAGCAGCACCAGCAGCACGAGGGCGAGCGTGGCGTACCAGGCGCGCTGCAGGATGCGGTTGAGCGGACTGCTGCGCCGGGTCTGTGCCGGCGCCGGCTTGCGTGTGGCGAGCCGGCCAACCCTGCGGATGGCAAATGGCCAGAAACGGAATCTCATGACCCTGCTGCGAGAATGGGGAGCGCGGATTATACGGGCGACTCCCCGGCGCCCGGATGCAGGGGTTTCCCTGCTCCGGCGGCCGGTCCGCCGCTCAGCGCGCCAGCATCGCGCCGGCCAGTACCGTCGCGTTGTGCCGGAACATTTTCAGATAGCTGTCGGCCACGGGGTCGGCAGAGAGCGCGTCGGAATAGAGCCGCCCGCCGACCACGCCGCCCCCTTCGCGGGCAATGCGCTCAACCATGCGCGGGTTGCTGATGTTCTCGACGAACACGGCCCTCACCTGATGCGCCTTCATCTGGCGGATCAGCCGGGCGACGTCCGCGGCGGAAGCCTCGCTCTCGGTTGAACGCCCCTGCGGCGAGAGCAGCTCCAGACCATAGGCTGCGCCGAAGTAGCCGAAAGCATCATGCGAAGTAATGACCCGTCGCTGCGCAAGCGGCACGCGGGCCAGCGTCTCGCGCACGAAGGCATCCATCTCGCGCAGCTGCGCGGCATAGGCCGCGGCCCGGGCATTGATCGCCCCGGCCTGCGCCGGGCGAGCCTCCACCAGTGCGGCGCGCAGGTTCTCGACATACACCATGCCATTGGCAAGATCCTGCCAGGCGTGCGGATCCACACTGCCGTGAGCCGCCTGCCCTGCAGGGCCATGCGCATGATCATGCGCCTCGGCCATCCTGCGGGGCGTCACCCCGCGCGAAGCCACGACCACCTTGCCCCGATAGCCTGCGGAGCGGATCAGGCGCGTCATCCAGCCTTCGAAGTCGAGCCCGTTGACGACGACCAGATCCGCCCCGGCCACGCGGCGCGCATCGGCCGGGCGCGGCTCGAAGACATGAGCGTCGCCATCGGGGCCGACCAGCATCGAGACGCTGACTGCATCGCCACCCACCGCCCTGACCATGTCCGCCAGGATGGAAAAGCTCGCCACCACCTTCAGGGGCGCATCGGCGGCACGCGCCGGCAGCAGGCAGAAGCAGGCAAGCAGTGCAGCGCCAAGACGCAAGAGGAAACGGACCGGCATGTTCATCAGGACTCCTTGTGAAGGTGCCGGCGCATGCGGCTGCCGAGGATGCCCTCATGGCGCCCCAGCACCAGCGAAAAAAGGTAGAACCCGCCCGCGACCAGCACGATGGCCGGGCCGGAAGGCAGATCCGCGTAATACGAGCCAAGCAGTCCGGCATAGCCGGAGACGAAGGCCATCAGCGCTGCCACGCTGGCCATGCCGCCGACCGAACGCGCCCAGAAGCGCGCGCTCACCGCGGGCAGCATCATCAGGCCGACGCCCATCAGCGTGCCCAGCGCCTGAAAGCCGCTGACGAGCGTCGCCACCAGCAGGCCCAGAAACAGCAGGTGGTAGAGACCGCCACGGCCGCCGAGGGCGCGCAGGAATTCCGGATCGCAGCACTCCACCACCAGCGGCCGGTAGATCAGCGCCAGCACGGCGAGCACCACGCTGGCCACACAGGCGACGAGCAGCAGCGCCGCATCGTCGACCGCCAGGATCGCGCCGAAGAGCACATGCATCAGATCCACGCTGCTGCCATGCAGCGAGATGATCATCACCCCGGCGGCCAGCGCGATCAGATAGAAAGCCGCAAAGCTCGCGTCCTCGCGCTGCGGCGTGAGCCGCACCACTGCCCCCGCGCCGAGCGCCACCAGCATTGCCGCCACGAAGCTGCCCGCACTCATGGCGCCCAGCGAGAAGCCCGCAAACATGAAGCCGACCGCCGCACCGGGCAGCAGCGCATGCGCCATCGCGTCGCCGACCAGACTCATCCTGCGCAGCACCAGCAGCACGCCCATCGGCCCGCTGCAGAGCGCGAGCGCGAGACAGGCGACGAGTGCCCGGCGCATGAAGCCGAACTCGATGAAGGGGCCGACCGCCAGATCGAACATCCCGGTCATGCTCACGCTCATGCCGCCCTCCCGCACATCGGCGCCGCCTCATCCCAGGCCATGGAAAGCATCCTGGCGCGGCCGAGGTTGTCGGCGCCAAGCACCGTCCGCGTCTCGCCCCAGGCGATCGGCTCGCGCGCCAGCAGCAGCGCCTGCGGAAAATGCGCACGCACCTGGGCCAGGTCGTGCAGCACCGCAATCACCGTGCGGCCCTCGCCGTGCCAGCGCTGCACCAGCATCAGCATGTCGCGGACGGTGCGCTCGTCCACCGCATTGAAAGGCTCGTCGAGCAGAATCAGGCGGGCGTCCTGCAACAGCAGGCGGGCAAACAGCAGACGCTGGAACTGACCGGCAGAGAGTTCGCCGATCAGCCGCGCGCCGAAGCCCTCCAGCCCGACACGCGCCAGCGCCTCGGCCGCGGCCTCGCGCAGGGCGCGCGTCACGCCGCGGAAAGCGCCACTCTGCCGCCAGGCGCCAAGCTGCACCAGCTCGTCCACCCGCAACGGAAACTGCCGGTCAATCGCCGAGCGCTGCGGCAGGTAGGCCACGGTCTCGCGCAGTTCCGGAGCCAGCGTGATGCGCCCGCCGCTCAGGGGTACGGCGCCGGTAATCGCGTTGAGCAGGCTGCTCTTGCCCGCGCCATTGGGCCCCACCACGGCACTCAGCGAGCCGCTCGCAAAGGCGCCGCTGAGATGATGCAGCGCCGGATGACGGCGGTAGGCCACCGTCACGTTTTCCAGGGTAATCGCGTTGCTCATGCCGACAGGGCCCAGACCACGCCGGACCACAACAGGGCAATCAGCAGCATGGCGGCAGACAGACGCAGGGCCGCGCTCAGGGCCAGCAGCCCCGGCGGATCAGGGCGGTGAAAACGAGACGGAACAGGAGGCATGGCAGCAGGCTTTCGGCAGACAAACCGGCTGCAGGAGATTCGCGACAACCGGAGCACCAATAATGCAACACAGTTGCATTTACTGCAAGCCGGGCGGCAGTACGCGGCGGCTCAGTGCCGGCGGAAAAGATCGTGCAGCTTGCACACCAGCCGCAGCGGGTTGAACGGCGGGGCGGCCAGCGCACGCCCCGCCAGCAGGGCCTCGAATACCTGCTCGACGCCTTTCTCGCCGGTGACCCGCACTTTTACGCCCCGGGCTTCGAGCCGCTTCACGAAGCCCTCGCCGGCGCTGCCGGTCACGACGACATCGACCGACTCCAGCGGGTGGCTGCCGGCCTCACCCGCCCAGTGATGAAAGAGCTGCTCACGGGCGAGCAGCAGATCATGCCGGCGACCGTCCGCCTCGCGGACACACCAGCGCCGGGCCTTGCCGGCATGACCACAGACACGCAGACCATCGGGAGAGGATACGGCGATACGCATGGCAGACTTCCTTCAATGACCGGAACAGGACGCCGTCATGCAGCAAGTTGTACGCCAGTGGCACAGCGGATTACTCCAGCAAGGCGACGGCCTTGACCTGCGCCCAGACCGCCAGCCCCGGCGCCAGCCCGAGCTGGGCGGCCGAGCGATGGGTGACACGCGAGATCAGAGCCACCCCACCCGCCTCCAGCCCCACCAGGCATTGCGCGGGATCGTCTGCGGGCGCGATGCCGGTCACCGTGCAGGGGAAGCGGTTCTGAATGCTGCTGGCATGGTCAGGCGTCGTGGCCACCGACACGTCACGCGCCAGGATGCGAACCCGAACCGGCGTACCCGCGGCCAGGCTGCGCTGCGAGACCTGCAGCTCGCCCCCGGCAAAGCCCAATCGCGTCAGATGCCAGGCACTGTCGTGATCGAGCACATGGGCCGCAATCACCACGCTCGCCTCCTGATCGCGGGCGAGCGGCAGATCGAGCCGCGCCAGCGTGTCGGTCAGCGCGCCGGCGGCCATCACGCGGCCGCCCGCCATCAGCACCAGATGATCGGCCAGACGTGCAGCCTCCTCGATCTGGTGCGTCACATAGAGCATCGGGATTTCCAGCTCGTCATGCAGGCGCTCGAGATAGGGCAGGATCTCCTGCTTGCGCGCGCTATCGAGCGCGGACAAGGGCTCGTCCATCAGCAGCAGGCGCGGCCGTGTCAGCAGCGCGCGGGCAATCGCAACCCGCTGCCGCTCGCCGCCGGAGAGGCGATCCGGCATCCGTCCCAGCAGCGAGCCGATACCGAAGCGATCGGCCATCGCGCGGATGTCATCGTCATTGACGACCCCGCCGGCCCGCTTCATGCCGAACGCGAGATTGCGGCGCACATCCAGATGCGGGAACAGGCTCGCCTCCTGGAACACATAGCCGATGGCGCGTTGCCAGGTCGGCGTGAAGTGGCCGGCCTCGTCCTGCCAGCAGTCGCCATTGAGGGTGATGCGGGCCCGGCCTGCTCGCTCCAGCCCGGCCACACATCGCAGCAGCGTGGTCTTGCCCGAGCCGGAGTGGCCGAAGAGCACGCTCACGCCGTAACCCGGCAGGGCCAGATCCACATCCAGTGAAAAGCCGGCATAGGCATGCTGCACGCGCAATGCCAGCGTGGTCGCGGCGTTCATGCCGGCCTCCTCCGCGAATCGGGGTTCAGGGCATAGAGCAGGAAGAGCACGACAAAGGCGAACACCACCATGCCGCCCGCCAGCCAGTGCGCCTGCGAATACTCCAGCGCCTCGACACGATCGAAGATCTGCACCGAGACCACCCGCGTCTGGCCGGGGATATTGCCGCCGATCATCAGCACCACGCCGAACTCGCCCACGGTGTGCGCAAAGCCCAGCACCGCTGCGGTGAGAAAGCCGGGGCGCGCCAGCGGCACGACGACGGACCAGAAGGTGTCGAGCGGGCGTGAGCGCAAGGTCGCCGCCACTTCCAGCGGACGCGGGCCGATGGCCTCGATGGCGTTCTGGATCGGCTGCACCACGAAGGGCAGCGAATAGAAGGTGGAAGCCACCACCAGCCCGGGAAAGGTGAAGGGCAAGAGGCCCAGTCCCAGCGCCTGGGTGGCCTGACCGACCACGCCGTTTGGCCCCATCACCAGCAGCAGGTAGAAGCCCAACACGGTCGGCGGCAGCACCAGCGGCATCGACACCAGCGCGCTCACCACGCTGCGCAGCCGCGAGCGCGTATGCGCCAGCCACCATGCCAGGGGCGTGCCGAGCAGCAACAGCAGCACGGTCACCGTGGCGGCAAGCTTCAGGGTCAGCCAGACGGCTGCAAGGTCCTGTGAATCGGGCATCTTTGTCGGGTCGGAAAAACGGTCAGTGAAAAGCGGGCGCCGGCGCCTCCGGCCTGCAGCCTGCCTTCAGCACGGAAGCTCAATACTCGTAGCCGTAGGACTTGATCACCGCACGGGCCTTGTCCGCCCTCAGGTACTTGAGAAAGGCGTCCGCTGCGGGCTTGCCTTCTCCCCTGGCCAGCAGGATCGCATCCTGGCGGATCGATGCATAGTCGGCGGCCGGCACGATCCAGGCCGAGCCCCCGGTCAGCTTGCCGTTCTCCCACACCTGCGAGAGCGCGACGAAGCCCAGCTCCGCGTTGCCGCTGGAGACGAACTGCCAGGCCTGGGTGATGTTCTCGCCCTGCACGATCTTCGCCTGCAGGCTCTCGGCCAGGCCAAGTTTCTTCAGCACCTCCACGCCGGCCGCACCATAGGGCGCGGTCTTCGGGTTGGCCAGTGCCAGCCTGGCGAAGTCGCCCTTCTTCAGCACTTCGCCCTTGTCGTCCACATAGCCTGGCTTCGCACTCCACAGCACCAGCTTGCCAATGGCATAGGTGAAACGGCTGCCCTTCACCCCGGCGCCTTCCGCCTCGATCTTCGCCGGCGTTTCATCATCAGCCGCGAGGAAGACCTCGAAGGGCGCGCCGTTCCTGATCTGGGCGTAGAAAGCGCCGGTCGAGCCGGTCGAGATCACCACCTTGTGGCCGGTATCCGCTTCGAAATCCGCCGCGATCTTCTTGACCGGCGCCGCGAAGTTGGCCGCCACCGCCACCTTCACTTCATCGGCCAGCGCGGGTGCCACGAGGCCGATTGCGGCCAGCAGGGAAAGCAGGATTTTCATCGCATGAACCTTTCTTCTTTCAAGGGGAAAACGGGCAACTCAATCGAAGGAACACAGGGTGACGCTCGAGGCCTTGAACACCGCGCAGGCCCGCATGCCTTCGGTGAGCCCGAGCTCGCGCAGGGATTCGCGCGTGATCAGCGCGCTCACCGTGCGGCCGGCCGGCAGTGCCAGCACCACGTCAACCGCTACCGGCCCCTCATGGATGCGGCTCACCGTGCCCCAGAGCTGGTTGCGCGCCGAGATGCGCAGCTTCTCGTCGATCATCAGGATCACGGCGGAGGAGTTGACCCAGGCATGCAGCTCGCGCCCGATGCCCAGCTGCAGCTGCTCGGCGCCCTCGCGTGAAACCTGGGCCACGATCTCGTTCATGCCATCGAAGCGGATGCCGACCTCGAAGGTCACCTCACCCGCCCGCAGCGTGGTGACCGGGCCGACGAACTGGTTGCGCGCGCTGGGCGTCACACCCACGCTGCGCATCAGCCGGCGCAAGGCCTGCGGGTCGGCCGCATCGGCGTTCGAGAGACTGGCGGTCACGCGGTCCAGCGCCTGCTGGTATTCCGCCTCCATCGCCCGGTAGAGCGTGACCACACGCCGGCCGTAATCGGTCAGCTGCGTGCCACCGCCGTTCTTGCCTCCGACCGCACGCTCGACCAGCGGCTGCTCGGCAAGATTGTTCATCGCATCGACGGCATCCCAGGCAGCCTTGTAGGAGAGCGGCACCTCGCGCGCGGCCTGGGAAATCGAGCCGGTCAGCTCGATCGCCTCCAGCAGCCGGATGCGCGTGTCGCCCAGAAAACTGCCCGCTGCCAGATCAACGCCGAAGCGCCCGATCATCCTGCCCTTGCTCATGGAAAACGATCCCGGTCTGTTCATTTCGTTATATTTCCATATAAATAGCGAAAACGGGCAAACCGGCGCATCCTGACAGCCTCTTTTTCTGCGCGCTGTAGTGGAGCCGTCGCGCGCTGAGCCGATACAGTGACCGCACCTCTCCCCTCAGCTTCAATGAAAGGCAGCCACCATGAAGATCAGTGCCCGCAACGTGTTCGAAGGCCGCATCAGCGCCCTCTCCAGCGGCCCCGTCAGTGCCGAAGTGGAAGTCACCACCACCGGTGGAGACACGCTCGTCAGCACCATCACCCAGGGCAGCGTGAGCGCGCTCGGTCTGGTGGTCGGCAAGCCGGTAGTCGCTGTCGTGAAAGCCAGCAGCGTGATGGTCATGACCGATGGCAGCGGCGTGAAGCTCTCTGCCCGCAACTGCCTCACCGGCACCGTGAAGAAACTGGCGGTCGGCCCGATCAGCGCCGAAGTGGTGATCGCGCTGCCCGGCGGCGCCGAGATCTTCGCCAGCGTGACCCGCGACGCCACGACCGAACTGGGCCTGCATGAAGGCAGCCCCGCCACGGCGGTGATCAAGGCTTCGTCGGTCATCATCGGCAGCCGGGACTGATCGCGCCCCTGCACCGGACCGGCGAGTCCTCACCACTCGCCCAGCCGGCAATCTGACGGTACATGCCGCGTCAGAGGTGGCACACCTCATCGCGGCATCTCCGTGGCGAGCGTGAAGAAAGCACGGGACTGACTGCAGTCCTCCCCGGTGGACACCTGGCGGCGGATCAGCCAGCGATCGTCCACCAGGCGCCAGCCCGCGAGGTGCTCGGCATAGACCGGCATCATGAACCAGTGCTCGTCGTCATCGGTCCGCAGTTCGGTGATCACTACCTCATGCCGGCAATAGCAGGGCTGATCCTCGGTTTCGTAGCCCAGTACCCGCTCGGCCCGGATCTCGTATTCGCGATGCCGGGTGAAGAAGACCGGTCGAACAACCTGCGCCAGCCAGGCCAGCGGCAAACCGCTTCGCCAGTCATGCTCCTCGCATGTCCGCGAAGAATTGCCGAGCGGCGCGCTGCGTGAAAAAGGATGAAGATTCATGATGCCTTCCGGATTCGCTATGTTTGTTTGTATATAGCGATAAGCATGCCAGCACGACGCCGTTCAGGCTGGGATCAGATGGGCTGGAAGCTGACCTTCACGTCCCGCGGCAGCGCGAAGTAGGGCGCGGAACTCACCAGAAAATCGGCGCCCGCCCCGGCATAGGCGAGCGCATTGGCGAGCGTCACGCCGCCGGCAGGCGCCAGGAGGGGCTGCAAGCCCTCGGCCTGCAGCAGCCAGCGGCACTCGGCCAAGGCATCCGGACTGAAGCGCTCGAGCTGGATCACGTCGGCGCCGAAGCGGGCGAGACGCAAGGCCTCGTCCAGATCGCCAGCCTCGACCACCAGCTTCTTTTCCGGACAGGCCTGTCGGATTTGTTCAAAGCGTGCCGCGAGGCTCACATTGTCGACAAACACACGATGGTCGGGAAACACGAGGAGCGTTTCCGACAATCCGAGCCGGTGCGCCACTGCCCCGCCAGCGATCATCGCCTTGGCGGCCAGGCGGCGATTGCCGGGAAAATTCTTGCGGGTGCAAGCCAGCGCCTGCCGGTGCCCCGCCGCGCGCAGCGCGTCCACGATGTCGGCCGCGCCCGAAGCGAAGCCGGAGAGATATTCGATCAGCGTCTGGGCGGTTTTCCAGGCCAGATGCAGCACACCGGCCGTACCGCTCGCCTGCAGGATGCGCTCGCCCGCCTGCAGGCGGCTGCCGGAAGCACGCAGCTCGCTGACCGTGGCGCCCGCCAACGAGAGCATCCGCGCCGCCTCCTCGCTGCCGCAGAGACACATCGGCCCGCGGGCCTGCATGACCAGGCGGCCCGGCAGTGCCTCGATGCCGAGGCTGCGGGTGGTCAGGTCTCCGAAAGGCGCGTCTTCTTCCAGCATCGCGGCGAGCACCGCGTCGCTCACACAGCAGCCCGGCATCAGAGCTCCGGCCCGAAGCAGACGGAATGATCGACGCAGTCCGTGCAGTTGGGCGACTTGCAGATCGGCACGCCAGCGCGCTGGCAGAGCTGGCGGTAGAAGAACTTCTTCCACTTCATGTCGCCGGTATTGAGCGCGGCGATGGTCGGAAAGCGCTGGCGCAGGATGGAAGAGAGCTCGCGTCGCGAAGGCAGGCCCATGTCCTGCCAGAGATGATTGTCACGCTGCGCGGCGGTAGCAATCACCGCCGAAAGCCAGATGCCGGTCTGATCCAGGGGTGCCGCATGCTCCATCAGGAGCTCGAAGAGCTCCTCGAACTCATCGAAAACGGGTCGCTCCGCGGCGCCGTTTTCCAGCGCCTCGCCCGGCACGCAAGCGGCGCACATCGCAGCAAACGCCTCCGGCCCCAACCCGCGCACCAGCGGCCGCGCGCCCACCCGCTGCGACGCAGCCAGCCCGCAACGGATCACCAGCAGATCCAGCGCATCCATCGGCATGCCGCTCTGCGGAATCGGATCGATCAACAACAACTCGGGAGCATTCATGACAGACACCTCCGCGAAAGCCGTTGCAAGGAGCAGGCCAGTTTCCCGATGCCGGCGCGGAATGCCGGCCGGGTTCCGGGTGCTGGGTGCTGAATGCCCGAAGCCCGGCAAGGCGAAGCGCGTGACCCGTAGGGCGCCATGAGCGCAGCGAATCGCGCCGAAGCCCGGCAACACGCCACCTCCGCTTGCGCACCACGCCAAGTCGGTGCCCGTCGGCAAATCCCGCCCCCGATTTCACGTCTGCGGCGCAGTTCGCTTCGCTCAGAGCGCCCTACGAATGGGTGCTGCGTGTTGTGAACTCCAAGCCCGCCAGGGCGAAGCGCGTGATCCGCAGGGCGCCATGAGCGCAGCGAATCGCGCCGAAGCCCGGCAACACACCACCTCCTCTTGCGCACCACGCCAAGTCGGTGCCCGTCGGCAAATCCCGCCCCCGATTTAACCTCCGCGGCGCAGTTCGCTTCGCTCAGTGCGCCCTACGAATGGGTGCTGCGTGTTGTGAGCTCCAAGCCCGCCAGGGCGAAACGCATGATCCGCAGGGCGCCATGAGCGCAGCGAATCGCGCCGAAGCCCGGCAACACGCCACCTCCGCTTGCGCACCACGCCAAGTCGGAGCCCGTCGGCAAATCCCGCCCCCGATTTAAGCTCCGCGGCGCAGTTCGCTTCGCTCAGTGCGCCCTACGAATGGGTGCTGCGTGTTGTGAACTCCAAGCCCGGCAGGCTCAGTCCTCAGCACGCAGCCCTGCCTGCCGACATGAAGCCGACATTTTGTCGTGTTCGCCACAGCCCACCAATCACCCGAAACCATTGTACGGCAAGGCTTTCATGGGCGGGCACAGGCTTTGCGATGAGCTGTCTGTCCATTCACCGGGAAGCTGATGTCATGAAAGCCTCCGAGATCGCCGCACTGAAAGACGAGCCGGCCTGCGCCCACAACAAGGCGGAGGAGAAGGCCGGTTGCGCGCGCCCGAAGCCGGGAGCGACGGCCGGCGGTTGCGTGTTCGACGGCGCCCAGATCGCGCTGCTGCCGATTGCGGATGTCGCACACATCGTGCACGGCCCGATCGGTTGTTCCGGCAGCTCCTGGGACAATCGCGGCACCCGTTCCTCCGGCCCGGCGCTCTACCGTACCGGCATGACCACCGACCTCACCGAGCAGGATGTGATCATGGGGCGCGGCGAAAAGCGCCTCCTGCACGCGATCAAGCAGGCCATCGATGAGTATTCGCCGGCAGCCGTCTTCGTCTACACCACCTGCGTGACCGCGGTGATCGGCGACGACGTGGCCGCCGTCTGCAAGGCGGCCGCGGCGCGCTGGGGCGTGCCGGTGGTGCCGGTGGATTCGGCCGGCTTCTATGGCAGCAAGAATCTGGGCAACCGCATCGCGGGCGAGACCATGATCCGCCATGTGATCGGCACCCGCGAGCCAGAGCCACGCCCCGAGTTGCCCGGCCTCACCGTGCATGACGTGAATCTGATCGGCGAATACAACATCGCCGGCGAATTCTGGAATGTGGCGCCGCTCTTCGATGAACTGGGTCTGCGCATCCTCGGCTCGCTCTCCGGCGACGCCCGCTTTGCCGAAGTGCAGACCATGCATCGGGCGGAAGCCAGCATGGTGGTCTGCGCCAAGGCGCTGCTGAACGTGGCGCGCAAGCTCGAAGAACGATGGCATATCCCCTTCTTCGAGGGCAGCTTCTATGGCGTGATGGACACCAGCCAGGCCTTTCGCGATTTCGCCCGCCTGATCGGGGACGCCGATCTCGTCACCCGCACCGAAGCACTGATCGCCCGCGAGGAAGCCGCCATTCACGCCGCACTGGCGCCCTGGCGCGAACGCCTCGCCGGCCGCCGCGTGCTGCTCTACACCGGTGGCGTGAAGTCCTGGTCCATCGTCTCGGCCCTGCAGGATCTGGGCATGACGGTGGTTGCCACCGGCACCAAGAAATCCACCGCGGAAGACAAGGCGCGCATCCGCGAACTGATGGGGGATGACACCCTGATGATCGACGATGGCAGCCCCAAGGCCCTGCTCGGCGCCTTCAAGGATCTGCGCGCCGACATCCTGATTGCGGGGGGGCGCAACCTCTACACGGCGCTGAAGGCGCGCATCCCCTTTCTCGACATCAATCAGGAGCGCGAATTCGGTTATGCCGGCTACATCGGCATGCTGGAGCTCGCGAAACAGCTCGCGCTCACGATGGAAAGCTCGGTCTGGGCGGCCGTGCGCAAGCCCTCCCCCTGGGCACGCAGCAAGGCGGCCGGAACGCCGGTCGATCTGCCCGCCCCGGCAATTGCCGGCAGCAGCCCGCTGCCGGCTCTGAGTGAAACACAGGAGGCCGCATGAGCGACATCATCAAGCGCAGCAAGCCGCTGTCGGTCAACCCGCTCAAGTCCAGCGCCACGCTGGGCGCTTCGCTGGCCTTCCTCGGCCTGCGCCGGGCGATTCCGATGATGCATGGCTCGCAGGGCTGCACCGCTTTCGGCAAGGTCTTCTTCGTGCGCCACTTCCGCGAGCCGATTCCGCTGCAGACCACGGCGATGGACCATGTTGCCACCGTCATGAGTTCGGACGAGAACGTGATCGAGGGCCTGCGCACGCTGTGCGAAAAGAGCAGGCCGGATGTGATCGGCCTGCCGACCACCGGGCTCTCCGAAACCCAGGGCACCGACATCCAGCGTCTGCTGCGCAGCTTCCGCCTGCAGTATCCGCAGCATGCGCATGTGGTGGTGGTGCCGGTGAATACGCCCGACTATGCCGGCAGCCTGGAAACCGGCTTCGCCCAGGCGGTGGAAGCGATCATCGAGACCCTGGTGCCGGTGAGCCAGCATGCCGGCCGCCGCCGGCGCCAGGTGAATGTGCTGGCCAATGCCTCGCTGACACCGGGCGACCTTGAAGTGATCCGCGACTGGATCGAAGGCTTCGGCCTGCGTGCGGTGATGCTGCCGGACCTGGGCGACTCGCTCGACGGCCACCTGATCGAAGCCGAATATACCTCGCTCACGCTGGGCGGCACGCCGCGGGACGAGATCATCAGCATGGGCGAATCGGTGGCCACGCTGGTCATCGGCGCCTCGCTGGGCCGCGCGGCGGATGCGCTGCGCACCCGCACCGGCGTGCCGGACTACCGCTTCGATCACCTGATGGGGCTCGACGCCTGCGACCTCTTCACCGAGACCCTGTCGATGATCGCCGGCGTGGCGGTGCCCGAGAAGATCGAGCGCCATCGCGCGCAACTGCAGGACGCGATGGTCGACGCGCATTTCATGACCGGCTTCCTGCGCGTGGCGCTGGCCGCCGAGCCCGACCTCATTGCCGGCATGCAGGCCCTGCTCGCCGGCAGCGGTGCGGAAGTCGTGGCGGCCGTCAGCCCGGTCAGCGCCGACATCCTCAAGCGCCTGCCGCTGGCGCGCGTCCAGATCGGCGACCTGCAGGATCTCGAACGCGAAGCCGCCCGCCAGCAGGCGCAATTCGTGATCGGCAGCGCACACGCCGCCCAGGTCGCCAGCCGCCTCGGCCTGCCGCTGCTGCGTGCCGGCTTCCCGGTGTATGACCGGCTGGGCGACTGCGTCCGGCCCTGGGTGGGCTATCGCGCCGCGCGCCAGGCCCTCTTCGACATCGCCAATCTCGTCCTGGAGAACCACCATGACACGCCTGTCTACCGATCCGTCCTGCGGCCGGGCAGCCAGCCCGGACATGACATCGCACTCGCCGCAACGCCGCCTCACGCTGGCCTGGTCCGCCACTGAGCGCGAAGCCGGCACGCTGCTGATCGCGTTTGCGAGCGCAGACCGCGTGCAGGTCGACCAGCACTTCGGCTCCGCCGAAGGCTTCGTGCTGTATGCCGTCGACGCCGCCCGCGCCCGGCTTGCCGGTGTCATGGCCTTCGCGCCGGAAGCCATGGATGGCAACGAGAACAAGCTGGCCGACAAGATCGGTGCGCTCTCCGGCTGCGACGCGGTGTATTGCCTGGCGGTAGGAGGCTCGGCCGTGCGCCAGCTGCTGGCGGCCGGCATCCAGCCGATGAAGCTCGATGCGCCGCAGCCGGTCGAAGCCCTGCTGCAGGCGCTCTCCGGTGCGATCCGCGACGGCGGCGTGCCCTGGATCGACAAACTGCTGAATCGCGATGACGACCCTGCGCGCTTTGACCGCATGGTCGAGGAAGGCTGGGAAGAATGATGGAGCGCAGCGGACGCATCCTCTCGCTTCATGCCGAAAGCATGATCGTCACGGTAGACACCGCGCCGGCCTGCAGCCAGTGCGGCAGCCGCAAGGCCTGCCATGGCGGCAGCAGCGAGCTGACCCTCGCCCTGCCAGCCGGGCCCGGCCTCAAGCCCGGCGACCTCGTCACGCTGGCCCTGCCCGCCGGCCGCCTCAATCACGCAGCACTGCTCGCCTGGCTGCTGCCCGCCCTCGCCCTGCTCGCCGGCGCCGCCCTCGGGCAATGGAGCAATGGCCAGGACAGCGGCGCCATCCTCGGTGCGGCAACCGGCCTGCTCGCTGGCCTCGCCAGCGCGCGGCGCCTCGCCCGCCGGCTGGATGGCGAGCACTTTGAACCCTGCATCACCGCCCCCTTTGAGACCCAGCCCCGGAGCCCCACCCGATGAACCGCCCACTCGCCATCGACCCGATCTTCGACACCGACTTCATGCGCGAAATGCTGCGCCAGATGCGCGCACTCGATTCCTATGGCATGCACGACGGCAAGCCGATCGACATCCAGCTCGCGCCCTTCGTGCTGAGCAAGGAAGCACGCGCCGCAATTCCCCTGCTGGGCGACCCGGACCAGCGCACGCTCTCGCGGGTGAAGGCCTTCTACAACGCCATCGCCGTGCTCATCGAAAAGGAATGCGGCCTGATGGCCGTGCCGCTGGTCCATCTCTCGCATGAGGGCTTCGGCCGCGTGCTGATCACGGTCGGCAAGCTGGTGGCACTCGATCGGGCGCTACGCGACGTGCATCGCTTCGGCTTCGAGAGCTTCTCGAAGATGAAGACCGAAGCCGACAAGCAGCTCTCGGTAGCACTCGAGCTGGTCGGCCGCCATGCCGATGTGGCCGGCCTCTGAGGACACCGGCATGACCGACGCCGCAGAACTCGACCGCGAAGTCCGCCGCCTGAAGCGCATCGCTTCAGAGTGGGCGGGGCAACTCCACGACCTCGTGGAAGACCGCCTGCCCGCCGCCTTTCACGAATTGCCGGAGATCTCCGGCAAGACCTACGAAGCCTGCAAGGCCTGGGCCGATGCCAGCGCCCGCCTCAAGCAAGCCGCGACACCCGGAGAGAACCCTTGAAGCGCTTTTCCTTTCACCAACCTTCACCTTCAGGAATCTGATCATGGACCCTATCACCTCCGTTACCCGTGGCGGCAAGCCCTGGACCCCCGAGTTCGCCGTGTCGCTAGACGGAAAGAAGTGCATCGGCTGCGGCCGCTGCTACAAGGTCTGCACGCGTGACGTGCTGGAACTCATCGATCGCAGCGAGGACGACATCGACGAAGACGCCGATGACGACAGCGAAAGCATCTCCTCGGTAATGGCGCTCTCCAACCCGGATGACTGCACCGGCTGTGGCGCCTGCTCGCGGGTCTGCCCCAAGGCCTGCTTCACCAACAAGCCGATGCCCCTGGCGGCCTGAGCCCGATGCGGCGTGGCGGCTCCGGCTGCCACGCCCTCCCATTCGCCCATGCAGCCCGCCAGCGAGCCGGACCTGAGGCCGCGCCTGATCCTGTTCCACAAACAGGCGACCAGCGCTCGCCTGCGCTTCCTGTGCCTGCCGAGCGGCGTGCTGGTCTTCGATCCGCTGCCGCAACCGCAGACCTTGCGCGAGAACGCCCACACCGCACACAGCGTGCGCCCGATGCCATCCGCATGGTCGGCGGAGGCGGTCCGGCGCCTCGGGCTCGCACCCACGGCACTGGAAGCGGAGCACGACTTCTATGAAGAGCTGATTCATGAAGGCCGGGTTACACCGGTGCTGCTCGCCGGCTTCACCGCCATCGATCCACCTTTCGAAATCGCCCGCCTGCTGCACGGCCGCTTCATCGACCTGCTCGAATCGCAGGACCGGCCGCCGCTCGAACGCGAGCTGCTGCGCCGCGCCTATGAATGCGTGATGGGCTGAAGCCCTCGCAGCTGTCGCAAACCCGACAGGCAAACCCCACAAAAATCGTCCCATGCCTTGTCCTGCAAGGCTTTCATCGCTTGGCACGGGTGTTGCGAAAGTCAGCTCAGACGATTAGCCCCTCACGGAGATGACGCAATGTGGGATTACACCGAAAAAGTCAAAGAGCATTTCTTCAACCCGCGCAATGCCGGCCCCCTCGAAGGTGCGAACGCCACCGGTGACGTCGGCTCCATCCAATGCGGTGACGCGCTGCGCCTGATGCTCAAGGTGGAGCCCGAAACCGAGGTGATCCTGGACGCGAGCTTCCAGACCTTCGGCTGCGGCTCGGCCATCGCGTCGAGCTCGGCGCTGACCGAGATCATCAAGGGCATGACGCTGGACGAGGCGCTGAAGGTATCCAATCAGAATATCGCCGATTTTCTCGATGGCCTGCCGCCGGAGAAGATGCACTGCTCGGTGATGGGCCGCGAAGCCCTGCAGGCCGCGATCGCGAACTATCGCGGCGAGAGCTGGAGCGACGATCACGAGGAAGGCGAGCTGATCTGCAAGTGCTACGCGATCGACTCCGCCATGATCGAGGAAGTGGTGCGTGCCAATGGCCTCACCACGCTGGAGCAGGTCACCCACTACACCAAGGCCGGCGGCGCCTGCGCCTCCTGTCACGAGAAAATCGAAGGCGTGCTGGAGAAGATCCTCGCCGCCCAGTGCGAAGCGCCGACGATCAAAAAGCCCGAACCGGAAGCTGTCGCCGAGGTCGCCGCCGCAGCAGCCCCCGCCCCGGCCGCCAGCGAGAAGCCCAAGCTCACCAACATCCACCGCATGCGCAAGATCGAGGAAGTGATCGAAAGCATCCGCCCGATGCTGCAGCGTGACCATGGCGACATCGAGATGGTCGACATCATCGGCAAGAACATCTACGTGAATCTCAAGGGCGCCTGCATGGGCTGCGCGCTCGAAGCCGCCACGCTCGGCTCGATCCAGCAGAAGCTCTTCGAGGAACTGGGCGAATACGTGCGCCTGCTGCCTGCCTCGCAGATGGAAATGAGCAACTGAGCGCGGCCCAGCCCGCCCCTCCGCCCCTTGCCCCCGGGAGCCCTAACATGAAACCGATCTACTTCGACAACAACGCCACCACCGCCTGCGATCCGGCCGTCGTGGAAGCCATGCTGCCCTTCTTCACCGAGCAGTTCGGCAACGCCTCCTCCATCCACAGCTTCGGCAATCAGGTCGGCCTCGCCATCAAGCAGGCGCGCGGCCAGATCCAGCGCCTGATCGGCGCCGAGCATGATCACGAGATCATCTTCACCGCCGGCGGCACCGAGTCGGACAACACCGCCATCCTCTCCGCCCTCAAGGCCCAGCCGCAGCGGCGCCAGATCATCACTACGGTGGTCGAGCACCACGCCGTGCTGGCGCTCTGCGATCAGCTCGAGAAGGAAGGCTATGTGGTGCACAAGCTCAAGGTGGACAAGCGCGGCCGCCTCGACATGGACGAATACAAGTCACTGCTGTCAGACCAGGTTGCCATCGTCTCGGTGATGTGGGCCAACAATGAATCCGGCACCATTTTTCCGGTGGAAGAAATGGCCGAGTATGCCAACGCCATGGGCATCCAGTTCCACACCGATGCGGTACAGGCCGTGGGCAAGATCGCCATCGACCTCAAGCGCACGAAGATCGACATGCTCTCGCTCTCCGGCCACAAGCTGCACGCGCCCAAGGGCATCGGCGTGCTCTACCTGCGCCGTGGCACCCGCTTCCGCCCGCTGCTGCGCGGCGGCCAGCAGGAGCGCGGTCGCCGCCCCGGCACCGAGAACGCGCCCGCCATCATCGGCCTGGGCAAGGCCGCCGAAATCGCCATGAGCCAGTTCGACACCGAAAACAATGAGGTGCGCTACCTGCGCGACAAGCTCGAGCGCGGCATCCTCGCCCGCGTGCCCAACGCCTTCCCCACCGGCGACCTCAACTGCCGCCTGCCCAACACCAGCAGCATCGCCTTCGAATACGTCGAAGGCGAAGCCATCCTGCTGCTGCTCAACAAGCTGGGCATCGCCGCCTCCAGCGGCTCGGCCTGCACCTCCGGCTCGCTGGAACCCTCACATGTGATGCGCGCCATGGGCATCCCCTACACCGCCGCGCACGGCACGATCCGCTTCTCGCTCTCACGCTACAACACCGCCGAGGAAGTCGAGCGCGTGATCGAAGCCCTGCCTCCCATCATCGCCCAGCTGCGCCAGATCTCGCCCTACTGGAACGCAGCGAAAAACTGCCCGGCGGATCAGGCGTTTGCGCCTTCGTACGCCTGAGCGGCGGGAGTCGGGAGTCGGGAGTCGGGAGTCGGGAGTCGGGAGTCGGGAGTCGGGAGTCGGGAGTCGGGAGTCGGCAACAGTATCGCCCCGCCTCCCTTTTTCCCGATCTCCCCCGAGTTCGACAGTTCGTCGCGTAAGTTGTTGATTCGTATATGAGCGAATCTCAAACGTGCCCCTACAAGAAAGTG
>NZ_JBDIVF010000016.1:0-54918 GCF_039631355.1 Uliginosibacterium paludis
TCGGGAGTCGGGAGTCGGGAGTCGGGAGTCGGGAGTCGGGAGTCGGGAGTCGGGAGTCGGGAGTCGGGAGTCGGGAGCAGTGTGTTGTGCTTTCTGTGCGACGCAAGCCCGTTTTGTGCGTCGCATCCGCCTGACGCTCGACCCCGTTCGTGCTGAGGTATCGAAGCATGAGCGGGCGCCCGAATGTCGCTCGCAGGGTGGCGTGCAAACTCCACCACCCCGACCGCAGGCTCGGCACAGAGCCAAACAACCGGTCCGGTTTGCACCACACCCCAAGAATCAGGCCGGATCTGAGCACTCCCCACCCAACATTCAAACAAAATTTGAAAATCGCTTCAATTCTGCGCTTGTTTTTCAGAATCCGGAATGCGCGGATCATGGCCTCACTGCAACCCCGCCGGAGCCCGCTCATGAGCCCTTCCCCCCTGCAAGACCAGATCGTCCTCGTCGTCGGCGCCGG
The DNA here is from genome assembly GCF_039631355.1 of Uliginosibacterium paludis. NCBI lineage: Bacteria > Pseudomonadati > Pseudomonadota > Betaproteobacteria > Rhodocyclales > Zoogloeaceae > Uliginosibacterium > Uliginosibacterium paludis. Next base: position 461 of record NZ_JBDIVF010000016.1, read on the forward strand.
CAGCGGCATCGGTGCCGCCGTGGCGCGTGAAGCCCTGCGCCGCGGCGCCCGGGTGATCGCCGCCGGACGCCATGCCGAACGCCTGCACCTGCTTACCGGCGCGCATCCGCTGGTGATGGACATCAGCGATGAAGCCAGCATCCGTGAGGCGCTGGCGCAGATCCCGCGCATCGATCATCTGGTGATCACCGCCGGCCCGGCCGTGGGTTCACCGAAGATTGCGGAGGCCGACATCGCCGTCGCGCAGGCCGCGTTCGAAGTGAAGTTCTGGGGTGCGCTGCGGCTCATCCAGCTGGCCTTGCCGAGGCTCACCGAGACCGGCTCGATCACCCTCACCAGCGGCGTGCTTTCGCGAAAGTTCGTGCCCGGCGGCTTCATCAAGTCCACCCTCAACGCCGCACTCGAAGCACTGGTCAGGAACCTCGCGAAGGAGATCGCGCCGCGCCGTGCGAACGCCGTGAGCCCCGGCGTGACGGCCACCGAAGCCTATGCCGGCATGGCCGGCGAAGAGCGCGAGGCGATGTTCAGGCGGGTGGCGCAAAGCCTGCCCGCAGGGCGCGTCGGCAGCGCCGAAGACCTCGCCCAGGCCTACCTTCTCGCCATGGAAAACGAGTTCATGACCGGCAGCATCATCGACGTCGAAGGAGGCGCCCTGCTATGAACCAGACGCTGTTCACCCCGCATCATGCCGGCAGCCTGAGCCTGCCCAACCGCGTCGTGATGGCACCGATGACCCGCGCCCGCGCAAGAGAACCGGGCGACGTGCCGGCGGCCGTGATGGCGACCTACTACGCGCAGCGCGCCTCGGCCGGGCTGATCGTCAGCGAGGCCATCCAGATTTCGCCGCAGGGCAAGGGCTATTCCTTCACACCGGGCCTCTACAGCGGTGCGCAAGTGCGCGCCTGGCGCGGCATCACCGAAGCCGTGCATGCCGCCGGCGGCCGCATCGTGGCCCAGCTCTGGCATGTGGGCCGCATGTCGCATCCGGATTTTCATGGCGGCGAGCTGCCGGTCGCGCCCTCCGCGATCAGCCCCGAAGCCAGCATCTGGAAATGGAATCCAGCCAAGAATGCCGGTGAAATGGTCGCCTGCCCGGTGCCCCGCGCGCTCGAACATGACGAGATCGCCGACATCATCGAGGACTACCGGCGTGCCGCCGCGAACGCGCTGGCCGCAGGTTTCGACGGCGTGGAGATCCACGGCGCGAATGGCTATCTGATCGACCAGTTCCTGCGCAGCACCTCGAACCAGCGCACGGACGAATACGGCGGCAGCCGCGAAAACCGCCTGCGCTTCCTGCGTGAAGTGATGACCGCCGTCGCCGAAGAAGCCGGCGCGCTCCGCACCGGCCTGCGGCTGGCGCCCTTCCTCACTGCGCGTGGCATGAGCTGCCCCGACATCCTGCCGACCATCCTGGATGCGGCGAGCTTCGCGAACAGCGCCGGCCTCGCCTATCTTCATCTGGTCGAAGCCGACTGGGACGACGCACCGGTCTTCAGCGAAGACTTCCGCCGCGCCCTGCGTGCGCGCTTTGGCGGCAGCCTGATCTATGCCGGCCAGTACGACCTCGCCAAGGCGCGGCAGATGCTGGGCGCGGGCCTGGCGGATCTGATCGCCTTCGGCCGCCCCTTCATTGCCAATCCGGATCTGCCGCAACGACTCGCCGCCGCGGCCCCGCTGGCCAGCCCCGATCCGGCCACGCTCTTCGGCGGCGACGCCCGTGGCCTCACCGATTACCCTGCACTCACCGCCTGAACCTCAAGGAGACTCCGAATGAAAGCCGTTGCCTACCGCAAATCCCTTCCCGTCAGCGATGAAGCCTCGCTGCTGGACATCGAACTGCCCACCCCGACGCCCGGCCCGCGCGACCTGCTGGTCGAAGTCAGCGCCATCGCGGTGAATCCGGTCGACACCAAGATCCGCCGCAATGTGGCCCCGCCCGAAGGCGAAGCCAAGGTCATCGGCTGGGATGCCGTCGGCATCGTGCGGGCGGTGGGCAGCGAGGTGAATCTGTTCAAGGCCGGCGACCGTGTCTGGTACGCCGGTTCGCTGACCCGTCCGGGCGCCAACAGCGAGCTGCATCTGGTCGACGAGCGCATCGTCGGCCATGCCCCGCAAAGTCTGCCGGACGCCCAGGCCGCCGCCCTGCCGCTGACCACGCTCACCGCCTGGGAGCTGCTCTTCGACCGCCTCGGCGTCGCACCGGGCAAGACGCCGGGTGGCGCAATCCTGATCGTGGGTGCTGCCGGCGGCGTGGGCTCCATCCTGGTCCAGCTCGCCGCACGCCTGACCGGTCTCACCGTGATCGGCACCGCCTCGCGGCCGGAAACCGTGCAATGGGTCAGAACGCTCGGCGCCCATCATGTGATCGACCACACCCTGCCACTGTCTCAGGAGCTCGCCCGCATCGGCGTACCGCAGGTGAAATACGTGGCGGCGCTGAACCAGACCGATCGCCACTATGACGAAATCATTGCCAGCCTGGCCCCGCAGGGCAAGCTCGCCCTGATCGACGATCCGGCCGGGCTGGACGTGCTCAAACTCAAGCGCAAGTCGATCTCGCTGCACTGGGAGTTCATGTACACCCGCTCGATGTTCGAAACCCCCGACATGATCGCCCAGCACCGCATCCTCGGCGAGGTCGCAGCCCTGGTGGATGCCGGCGTCATCCGCACCACGCTCGGCGAACACTTCGGCCGCATCAACGCCGCAAACCTGCGCCGCGCCCACGCCCTGCTCGAGTCGAACAGCGCACGCGGCAAGATCGTGCTGGAGGGGTGGGACTGAGTGCTGGGTGCTGGGTGCTGGGTGCTGGGTGCTGAATGTCGCGCCCTTCGCCTCTCGCAGGGCGCCCTGAGCGAAGCGAAGCGCGCCGAAGCAGCCCTGTCTCGCAAGCCGGCCTTCCGCACCCGCCACAAAGCACAGCAAGGCAACACCTGCTGCATGCCGTTGAAGTCAGACGGCGCAGTTCGCTGCGCTCAATGCGCCCTACGTGCCGGGTGCCGGATGCTGAATGTCGCGCCCTTCGCCTCTCGTAGGGCGCCCTGAGCGAAGCGAAGCGCGCCGAAGCAGTCCCGCCTCGCAGGCCAGCCTTCTAAGCCCGCCGCAAAGCACGCAAGGCAACACCTGCTGCGTGCCGTTGAAGGCAGACGGCGCAGTTCGCTGCGCTCAGTGCACCCTACGTGCGGGGAGCCGAGTGCGCAGGATGATGCCGGTTTTCTACGGAGCGGGAAGGCTGCGGGCGTCTTTCCGCCACTGTCGCCCAGCCGACAGTCCACCCCGCCGAAATACGGCAGCATGGGGCATCGATCCTTCCGGAGTGAATGCCATGAGCTGCCCCTGCGAAAACAAGCCTGCCGTGCCGGGTGAAGACAAGCCCGACCGCTATGTGAGCTTCATCGGTCTCGATTGCGATGCCAAGGCGACGCGGCTGATGGGCTACATCCGCCACTACATCGACCAGCCCGAGCACACCAATGCCTTCTGGGAGTACTTCAAGCAGAAGGCGGCCGGCGAGAAGGGGCCGCAGCCGGACGACCTCTTCCTGGTGCATTGCCACCTGAACCAGATCCGCGAGCTCTTCGAGCATCATCAGGATGCCGAGGCGCTCGCCTTTCTCGACAAGGTCGAGCAGGAGTGCTGCTGACGCGGCATGGCGCGGCACAACACACTGACACCTTTTGACCCGCGCACGGCCGGCTGCCGCACAGGGCCGGCCGTGCGCGGTGCGCCCGTCCCGGGCAGGCCACGGCGGACCGGGCCTGCTGCGCCGGATCAGGCCGCCGGCCGGGCGGGACCGGCTTGACACCGGGCCGCCGGCATCGCATCTTGCCTGTCTGCGGATGGCTGGCGGCCGCTTGTCGCTGCCTGTCCGCACGGAAGAAAAGGATCAGGAATGTCGAGTCGTATCGCGCGCCATCCCGCATGGAGCGCGCTCCTTGTTGCAGCGGCCCTCTCGGGCTGCAAGACGGTGGGGCCGGATTACAAGGCCCCGACGCTGGGCGAGACCGATGTGCCCGCGAAGTGGACTTCGCCGGTCGACGCCGCCGGCGCGCCCGGCGCCCGGGCGCCCGCACAGAAATGGTGGGCAGAGCTCTCCGACCCGGCGCTGGACCAGCTGGTCGAAACCTCTTTCAGCACCAGCCCCAGCCTCGAAATTGCCGTCGCGCGGCTGAAGGAATCACGCTCCCTTCACCAGCAGGCCAATGGCGAAGGCCAGCCGGTCGTGAGCGGCTCGGGCGGCAGCAAGCGCGCCGGAGGAGACAGCAGCGCGCCGGCCACCAATTCCTGGTTCTCGCTGAATTCCTCCTGGGAGCTGGATCTGTTCGGCGCGGTGCAGCGCGGCAAGGAAGCCGCCGCGGCGCGCGAGGAAGCCCGGCTCGCCACCCTGGCCGATGCCCGGGTCAGCCTGGCGGCCGATGTGGCGGATGCCTATCTGAGCTATCGCGCCTGCCAGTCGCATGTGGCGCTCAGCGAAGCTGATGTGGCCTCGCGCGAATCCACCCGCAAGCTCACCGCCGACAGCGTCGCGGTGGGCTTCACCGCGCCTTATGAAGCGGTGCGCAGCACCGCCTCGGTAGCCGAGGCGCGCACCAGTCTGGCAGCCAGCAAGGCCGAATGCCAGCAGCTGGAAAACCTCATCACCCGGCTCACCGGCATCGGTCGCCCGGGGCTGATGAAGCTTCTCGCCGAAGCGCCCACCGGGCTCGATCGCCTGCCGGTTCCGCGCCGCTTCGATGTGGCGATTCCGAGCCAGGCCCTGATGCAGCGGCCCGATGTGCGCGCCGCCGAGCGCAGCCTGGCCGCCGCCTCGGCCGACATCGGCGTGGCCGAGGCCGACCGCTATCCGCGCCTGAGCTTCAACGGCGCACTCGGCTACTCCGCCACCAGCGGCACCGGCAGCGGCTTGCTCTCTTTCGGCGACTGGTCCTTCGGCCCTTCGCTGAGCCTGCCGATCTTCGACTCCGGCCGTCGCAGCGCGGCCGTACAGGCAGCCCGCGCCCGCTATGACGAGGCCTACGCCGAGTTCAAGGCGGTGGCGCGCAGCGCGATCCAGGAAGTGGAAGACGCGCTCACCCGCTATGCCGCCGCGCATGAGCGTGCCGAGAGCGCGCGGGTGGCCTCCGCCCAGTATCAGCAGTATTTCAGCGTGGTCGACGAGCGTTACCGCCAGGGCGCGAGCAATCTGCTCGAGCTCGAGAACGCCCGTCGCGCCATGCTCGACGCACGCCAGACCCTGCTCGGCGTCCAGAAGGAACGCCTGCAGGCCTGGATCACGCTCAACCGGGCCACCGGCGGCGCCGCGCAGTATGAGGCCGCACGGCCCGCGACCCCGCCCGCCCTCTCCGCCCAGGCTGCCGTCCGCCCATGAAGTACCAACTCCTGCCCGCCCTCTCCTATCTCGGCCTCGTGATCGCGGTCGGCGCAAGCGCCTGGGGCTCAACGCCCGCCCGTGGCGACACGCCGCCCGCCACGGCCTCGGCACCGGCGCCCACGCCGCCGGTCACGAGCCAGTCGAGCACGACCGAGACGCCGGTCATCCGCGAAGTGAGCCTGATCAGCCCCAAGTCGGAAACCTGGCCGGAGCCTGTCGAAGTGCATGGCAATGTCATGCCCTGGCAGGAGATGCGGATCAACACCGAAACCGGCGGGCTGCGCCTGCTGAGCGTGCTGGTTGACACCGGTGACCGGGTCGAGAAAGGCCAGCCGCTGGCGGTGCTGGATACCGCCAGCCTCGAAACCGAACTCGAAGCCGTCAACGCCCAGCTGATGGAGGCCCAGGCCACCCTGACCCAGGCCGAAGCCACGCTGGACCGCGCCAAGCGCCTGGCGCCCTCGGGCGGTGTGAGCCAGCAGGAACTGGCCCAGTTCGACACCCAGAAGCAGACCGCCGCGGCGCGCCTCGCGGTGGCCCAGGTGCGGCTCAAGGCCCAGCAGCGCAAGCTCGACGCCACCCGCCTGCTGGCGCCGGACGACGGCCTGATCTCGGCCCGTGCGGCCGAGGAAGGCGACATCGTGGGTGCCGGCAGCGAGCTGTTCCGGCTGATCCGCGACGGCCGTCTGGAGTGGCGCGCCGAAGTGCCCGGCGACATCCTGCTGAAACTCGCGCCCGGCCAGGAAGCCACGATCAGCAGCCCGCTCGGTGACGAGGTCCGCGGCGTCATCCGCAAGCTCTCGCCGACCATCGACCTGAGAACCCGCAAGGGGCTGGTCTATGTCGATCTGCCCGCCGGCACGCCTTTCAAGGCCGGCCTCAGCGTGGGCGGCACGATCACCCTGCAGACGCGCGCGCTCGCCCTGCCCGCCAGCGCCATCCAGAATGACGGTGACATCGACCGGGTATTCACCGTCACGGCGGACAACCGGCTCCAGGCCGTGAAAGTGAAGCTTGGCCGCAGCCAGGATGACCGTCGCGAAATCGTCTCCGGCCTCACGCCGCGCGCCAAGGTGGTGGCCGGCGATGTGAGCGGCCTCAAGGCCGGCATGCAGGTCAGCCTGCGCAAGTAAGCCGGCAGCATTCAGGCGGCTTCGGCCGCCTCGCCCTCCTGCCAGCGCCGCAATACCTCGGGCTGCAGGATCACCAGCTGATGGCGCGCCGGGCGGCTGATGAGCCCCTCGCGCTCCATCCGCTTGAGCAGGCTCGACACCGTCTGCCGCGTGGCCCCCAGGAGCTGCGCGATTTCGCCGGCCGACAGATCGAGCGTGACCTGCACCCCCTGCGGCACCCGGCTGCCCTGCCGCGCCGCCACGAGCAGGAAGCGCGCGAGGCGGCCCGCCACATCACGGAACGCCAGATCCTCGATCAGCGCGATGCTGTGGTCGAGAATGCGGCCCAGCACCGGCATGATCAGTCCCAGCATGCCGGGCTCGTTGCCCATGCTGCGGGCGAATTCGGCCGTCGGCATCGACAGCAGCTCGCACTCCCGCTCGCAGCGCAGATAGGCGCCGGTGTGCGTACTGAAGAGCTCGCCCGGCACCAGGTAGGCGAGTGTCAGCTCCTTGTCTTCATTCGCGACAAACACGCGGATCCGCCCCTCGCGCAGCATCAGGATGCGGTCGGGCTTCGCACGCGGCGCGCTGACCAGAAAACCGGCTGGCAGGCGTTGCCGCGCAAAGCGTGCGAGCAGGGGCTCGGGCATCGCGGCAGCCAGGCGGTGGGCGGCAGAAGGATTGGGACTCATGGCGCAAACGCGACAAGACGGGATTCGACCCTGCTTTCAAGCAAGGAGCGCGCCTTGCCCCCGGATCGTGCCTGCGCCGGCTCAGCCGTGACGGCTGCGCATCTGCTTGCGGTATTGCAGCGGCGAGCAGCCGAACTCGCGATGGAAGCGGCTCGAAAAATAGTTGGAATCGTTGAAGCCGCAGGCAAAGGCGATGTCGGTCACGCTCTGCTCGCTGCGCGCGAGCATGCGCATGGCATTGCACAGCCGCACCCGGCCAAGATAGGCTGCCGGCGCGAGGCCGGTCGCGTCCTGCATGCGCCGCTGCAAGGTGCGCAGCGGAATACGGAATCGCGCGGCCAGCGCCTCGAAATCGATGTCACCGGCCATGTGCTCGTCCAGATGACGGATCAGCGCGGCGAGGCGGCTGTCGCCATCGGCGCGGTCGAGCTGGCGGCGATGCTCGCGCCAGAGCAGGATCACCAGCTGCGAGAAGAGCGCTTCCACCATGCGGTCAGCCCCCGGCGCCCGGCTCGCGTTCTCGGCGCTGATCTGGGCGAACAGCCGCTCGCAGCATTCGATGGCCGCCGGGCTCACGTTCAGCGGCAGGGTATCGAGCTCGGGCGCATCCGGCAGATAGGTCAGCATCTGGGCGGTCTGCAACTGCTCGGGCGCGAACACCACATTGGTCAGGCACAGGTCGGCCGACTGCTCGAAGGCATGCGCCTGGCCGGCACGCAGGTAGAAGACCGAACCCTTGCCGATGTGGAAGGGCTGGCCATTGACGTAATGCAGACCGCATCCCGAGCGCACCATCACCAGCTCGTCGAAATCATGGCTGTGCTCGGGAAAATCCGGCTGGGGCGTGCGCGGCAGCACCGAGATCGGATTGCCGCCATCGAGATATTCGGTGCGTTTCAGGGTATCCATGCGACTGCCTCCTCGCCGGGGCCGGCGACGGCCAGAGAGCTTGCCCCGAAGGGCGCAATCTAGCCGTCACCGCCGGTGGTGGGGCCTAGGACAAACCCTAGGCAGGCGAGCCTGCCCGGCGTACCTCGGCGACCGGCACTTCGGCGCCGGCACGGTAGCCCACCGTGTTGTTGCCCCACAGCTGCTCATAGCGCCAGCCGGAGAGCGCCTCGACGGTTTCCCGCGCAGCCTGCGAGGTCGGCGTGCGGCCGCCCTGCTTCAGATGCTCGATCTCGGCCATCAGCACCGCATGGCTCTGACGGGTCAGGCGGAAACGCAGCGAGATGACGAAGCCGGTCGCGAGGATGGCAACCGTGACATAGAGCATCACGTTGACGATGGTGGCGATGGTCTCCGGACTCTGTGCGGCCTGGCCCGAGACAAAGCCGGAAGCCTGCAGGATCAGGCCCACGATCATCACTGCGCCGGCCTGGGAGGCCTTGCGCACGAAGGTCATGACGCCGGCGAAGATGCCCTCGCGACGGCGGCCGGTGACGATCTGGTCGACGTCAGCCATGTAGTTGTAGGTATTCCACGGAATGTAGTTGAGGCCGCCGCGGCCGAGACCGGCGATGAGGGTCGGCACATACAGCAGCACACCGATGGCGGCCGGCATGTTCATGTAGAGCACGAAGTAGCCCACCACCGCGAGACCGAACAGGCTGACGGCGATGCGGTAGGCGGGGGCTGCGTTGATGCGCAGGCACAGCGGGATGAAGAGGCTGACCGCGATGAACTGCACGATCGCCATCACGCCGAGCAGATTGGAGGCATGTTTGGCATCGCTCGCCAGCGCGAACACCACGAAGTAGGTGAAGACCGCGTTGAAGGTGTCCTGGCTGATGTAGCCACCCAGATACATGCCCAGATGCTGGCGGAAGGCCCGGATGCGGAAGGTCGAGGAGAGGTCGACGACCAGCTTCTTCATGCTCTGGCCGAAGCCGAGCCGGGTGTCGTCCTCGTTCTCGATGATTTCTTCATAGGGCCGCTCCCAGGTGAAGGTGTAGAGCAGCGAGACGACGCACACGAAGATCGACGCGAAGATCAGGCCGGCATAGAAGAAGGTCATCGGCGAATCCTTGCCGAGCGCCTCGACGAGCCGCCCCGGCAGGAAGCCTGCGACGATCGCCGAGATCTGACCGGTCAGGATGCGCGCACCGGCGAACTTGGCCTTGACCTTGAAGTCGGGCGACATCTCGGCGGCCAGCGTTTCGTAAGGCACCAGCACCATGCTGTAGACGAGCTCGAAGAGCACGTAGCTGGCGAGGTAGTACCAGTAGCTCATGCCGCTGACCCAGATCAGCGCGTAGCACATGACCAGCGGGATCGCGATCATGATGAAGAACTTGCGCCGGCCGAATCGCCGACCGAGCCAGGTGCGGTGGAAGTTGTCCGAGATGTAGCCCATCAGGGGGCTGGCGATGGCATCAACGACCCGCGCCACCGCGAAGATCGATGTCGCCTCCACCGGCGAAAGCCCGCAGAAGGTGGTGTAGAAATACAGCAGCCAGGCTGCCATCAGAGCCATCGCCCCGGCCCCGAGGAAGTCATTGGAGCCGTATGCGATGTAGTTGATCAGTCTGATTTCACGCTTTGCCATGCTTGTCTCCTCCTGACCGTGCATGCCATTGGCATGGATTGAAGCCATGGCACGCCGGTCGGTCTGTTTATGGGTCATGCGTCGCGGCCGTGATGGGCCGCGCAATGCGCTCAGATGAAGTGGTTGAGGTACTCCGTCAGCGCGAGGATGGCCATCGACTGGCCATAGGGCATCGAGGTGAGCTTGATGTCGCGGTAGAACTGCAGATCCTTGCCCATCGCGGTACCGAATGACACCTGGGTGAGCTCGCCCTTCGCATCGATCCTGCCGATCACGCCTTCGATGGCCCTCACCGCGACCGGCAGGAATTCCGCCTTGTCGATGTAACGCTTGCGGATCGCCTTGAGCATGCCGAAGGCAAAGCCCGCGGTGGCAGAGGCCTCAAGGTAGGAGCCCTCGTCGTCGAGCAGGGTGTGCCAGAGGCCGCTGTCCTTGTCCTGCAGGCGGGCCAGCGCGCTCACCTGCGAGCGGAAGGTGTCGAGCAGGAATTCGCGCAGGTGGTCGCCCGGCGGCAGATCGAGCAGCTCGATGAATTCGGGAATCACGATGGTGATCCAGCTGTTGCCACGGGCCCACAGCGCACGCGCGAAATTGTGGCGGCCCTCGAAGCTCCAGCCGTGAAACCACAGCCCGCTCTTCGTATCGAAGAGGTACTTGATGTGGATGAGGAACTGGCGCTTCGCTTCCTCCACATAGTCTTGCCGGCCCAGCAGCAGGCCGATCTTGGCCAGCGGCAGCACCGACATCATCAGCGTGTCGTCCCACAGTTGCTGATGGTTGTCATTGTTGAAGACGATGTGCTGGAAGCCGTGGTCTTCAGTGCGCGGCATGTCGTGCATGACCCAGTCCGCCCACACTTCGAGATAGGGGCGGTAGCTGCTGTTGCCGCGGCGCTCGTAGAGATGGGCCAGCGTCAGCATCGCGGCCATGGTGTTGATGTTCTTGGTCGGCGTGCCGGCCTTGAAACGGTTGGCGAACCAGTCCTCGATGATGTTCAGGCAGCTCGCGTCGAGCGTCTGGTCGTAATAGCGGTAGAGCCCGTAGAGGCCCACGCCATGGGTCCATTCCCAGTCGTTCCAGCCCTTGGTGTCGATGATGCGGCCGTCATCGAGGCGGAGCAGGAACTCGCCGGTTTCATCCTTGATATTGACCAGGTTATCCACCAGCCGGGCGATGTAGCCATGCACCTCGGCGGGCTGGTATCGGTTCTTGTGGTCTGCTGCCATGTCGTGCCTTTCTCCTCTGGATTCCCTTGACGCCGGCGCTGCGCGGAGCAGCCCCTGATGACGACACGATAAGGGATCCGGCGGGCGCCGACCTTTGATCTGCTGCCAATCGTGAAAATTCGTGGCGGAAAAACGAAGGTGCGGAAAAGCCCCCCTCCGTAAGCTTCATGACCACGCGGTATCCGCACATCACACGACGCACAAGGCCATGTCCATTCCGCTTGTAGAACTTCTCGGCTATTTCGCCGCCTGCCTGACCACCATCTCCTTCCTGCCGCAAGCCCTGCTGATCTGGAAGCGTCGCTCGGCCGAGGGCGTATCGCTGGGCATGTACAGCGTGTTCGTCAGCGGCATCGGCTGCTGGCTGATCTATGGCTTCTTCATCAGCTCCTGGCCGCTGGTGGCCTCCAACACCGTGACCTTCCTGCTCTCCGGCATGATTCTGGTGATGAAGCTGCGCTTCGGCTGAAAAAAAACGGGCGCACGAGGCGCCCGTCAAGCCACTGGCGGCGCGCGGCCTACCAGGGGAGTGAGAGGTAATAGCTGCCCAGCTCGGTGAGCTGACCGTCTGCGCCGAGCAGGCTGGTGTAGTGCGTGTCAGTGCTCCAGCGGCCGGTGAACCAGGCGTAGCGGAACACGTCACTGCGGGCTTCAAGGGTTGCCACCATGTCGGCCATCTGGGCCTTCTGCCTGGCCACGCTGTCGATCGCGGCGGAGCCGTCACCGGTGTGCCAGTTGGCAAACTCGGTGACCCAGAATGGCTTGCCGTACTTCGCGAGCCGGTCGAGCTGGGCGGCAATCCCATAGTCATACCAGTGGAAGGCAAGGTAATCGATCTGCGGATCGCGGTTGCCGTTGGCGGCGCGGTAGGCAGCGTAGAAGGCATCCATCCACACCACCGGGTCGGCATAGCCGCTCATCGTGCCCCAGGTGATCGCCGGGCCCACGATCTTCACGCCGGTATGCGCGGCCACCGCTTCATAACCCGGCCACAGCGCTGCGGCCTGGGCCGGGGTGAGATTGGCCTGGTTGGTGAGGTTGGGCTCGTTCATCACCAGCATGTATTTCACCTGCGGGTTGGCGAGCAGCCAGGCCTCGACCGCGCTGGCGTCGAAATTGCCGTTCCACAGCATCGGGATGAAGTCCATCGCGTAGCGGCTGCGGTAATCGGCCGGCACGCTGCTGGCCGGCTTCGGGCTCCAGTTGTACCACCAGCTCACGCCGGGGGCGAGCACGCTCAGGTCGGCCGTGCTGGCAAGGTCGTAGGCGATGCCGCGCTTGGCGCTCTTCGTTACCACCCCCGCGCTGCTGCTCGACGCGCTGCTGGCGGCGGACGAACTGCTGCGGCTGGAGGCGACACTGCTCGCCACGCTGCTGCTCGCGCGACTTGATGCCGCACTGCTGGCAGACGTGGCCGGGCTCTCCGCCCCACCGCCGCCCCCTCCGCCGCCGCCACAGGCAGCGAGGACAAGGCTCAGCAGCAGCGCCGGGAGGATTCGTCTGGTCATGATCATGGCATCCGGTTTGAAGGCTGACCGGCGGACACCGGCCAGCCTGTCGGTCAGAGTGAGTTGAGGAAGGCGAGCAGCGCGTTGCGGTCTGCAGTGCTCAGGGCTTCGAACTTCTTGCGTGCCGCTTCCGCCTCGCCGCCGTGCCAGAGAACGGCTTCGGTGATCGTGCGGGCACGGCCGTCATGCAGATAGCGGGCCTTGTCGGCGCCGCCCTGCACCCATTGCAGCGACCCCAGGCCCCACAGCGGCGCGGTGCGCCACATGGCTGGCAGGGCCTTGCTTTCCGGCACGGTGTCGGCGAGATCAGCCCCCATGTCGTGCACCAGCAGATCGGTGTAGGGATGGATGGTCTGGTTGCGCAGCTCGGCGAAGGGATGCGTGTTGCCGGTTTTCAGTTCGGCCTTGTGGCAGCCGGTGCAGCCGCTGCTGGCGAAGAGTGCCGAGCCGCTGGCAATCGCCGCCGGATCCACATCATGCTCGGCCGGAACACGCATGCCATCCGGGTAACCGCTGCGCACGCTGCGCTGGGCCGGAACGCCCAGCAGCGAGAGATAGTGCGTGATGCGCTGCAGCTCGTTTTCGCTGAGTGCGGTCTTGAGCGGATTGGTGCGGCAATCGCTCGCGCCACGCTGGCAGCTCCATTTCGGATAGACCGTGCTGGTCACGCTCATGTCGTTGAGCATGGCTTCGGCGGCCTGCTCGCGGATGCTGGCCTTGCCGGCCTTCCAGCCGAAGCGGCCGATGCGGGGCTGACCGGTTTCGGGATCGGTGACGAAGTTCACCACGCCCTTGATGCCGTCACCATTCTTGTCGGTGGGGTCGGCCATCGCGAGGATGGTGGTTTCGGGCACGGCTTCGAGCAGGCCCATGCCGATCACCTGCGGCGCCTGGCGTACCGAGTACAGCGCCGGCACCGGCCCCTTGAAGGCATAGACGGGCTTTCGCAGCTCGACTTTGCTGCCGTCAGCCAGGGTGCGGGTCTGGGTGCTCCAGCTCGAGATGGTGACGTCATAGTCGTTCGCCGTCGTACTGCCCGTCACATGGTGCTGCACGTTGAAGCCGTAGTCGGGATGCGCGGTGCGCTTGCCGTCGACCGCCGCAGCGCCGGTTGCGACCACCATCATGTCCAGCGGCACGCCGACTTCGGGCGCGGCACCACGGCCATTATTCACATGGCAGGCGATGCAGCGCTCCTGGTTGTAGCGCGGGCCCTGCTGGCCGATGTGATCGGTGAAGACCGGGTTCGTCTTGTCATGCTCGGAATGCGTGCCGTCCTTGAAGGAGGTATGGAACAGCCGGCGGCCTTCGACGAAGCGCTGCACATTGCGGATGCCGACGTTGTTCGCGACCTGCTGGAACACGCGCATCGGCTCGTCGGCATAGTTGTAGGAAATGCTGGTCTCGCCGCCGAGCAGGGTAGCGTCCGGCAGCGGCTCGGAATCCAGGTTGGGTGCGATGCCATACCAGGGGCGCAGGCCCTTGCCCACCACATACAGCTGCTCCAGCGAGTAGTAACGGCTGCCGCCGCCATCGATGATGGCCTTGCCGTTCTTCTCCTGATATTTCGTTGCCTGCGAATAGATGCGGTTGCCGACCTGGATCGGCCGACCGGCCTTTTCCGGATCCTGGTTCATTTCCCAGCGCGCCAGACGCACGGCAGGTGCGAGCTCGATCTTGTCCCCCGCCTTCAGGGGGCTGTGCGGATCGGTGCGCCAGTTCGAGTCGAACTCGATCATGCAGTTCTCGCGCGGCTGATCCATGTGGCAGAACGGCAGCTTCTGGCCCGTCGGACTCAGCTCGGTCGGGTTGTTGAAGCCTGTGTTCATCGACCAGCCGTAGTCGCGCACTTCCGGATTCTGGATATTGCGGAAGAGGCTGAAAGTGGTGCCGTCGAAACTGCCACCGTTCGAATGCAGATAGATCTGGATCTTCTTGCCGCCCGCCGGAATGGTGTCGCGGATTTCCAGGCCCAGCGTGCGGTTCTGGAAGTAGAAAGTCGGAAAGGTGAAGTAGGCGCCCGGGCCCTTGTCGGCTTCGAACCAGCCTTCGCCGCGCTCGCGCGCATGGCGGTCGGTGGTGCGGAAACCCGCCAGCGTGACCAGGGTGCCGTCGGCCTCGGTGTATTGCAGTTGCTCCAGGATCTGCGTGCCGGCCGGAAACAGCGGCACATAGCCATCGGCCGTGACCGTCCCGGTACCAGGCACGCCTTCATTGAGCGTGACCGAGGAGCTGCTGGAGCTCACATAGACCGGCTCGCCATCCGCGCCGAGACTGCTGTTGGCCGAGCTGGACGCCGCGGCCGAGCTGGCGCTGCCGCCCGAGCCACCGCCACCTCCACCACCCCCGCCGCAGGCGGCCAGCGCCAGTACCGAGGCCAGGGCGGACATCCGCCACACGCTGCCCATCGTCCGCGCCCGGGTACGGGCTTTCAAGACTGCTTCCATTTCCGGCTCCCTGTTTGCGTCACATCCAGACGACGACCCGGCCTGGGCGCGGTCGCCTTTGTGCGGCGCAGTCTGGGACACGGCCGGAGAAAGTACGGAAACGAAACTGACCTGCGGGAATCGCCGGACGACAGACGTAAAACGGTTTAAAGGGCCTGTATTTTTACGTCATGACGTGACGAAATCCGTCACGCAAACAATGACTTGCAGAGGCAGTCAGGCCAGCCCGGACTCGAGCTGACTACAACTTAAGGCTTAGTCTCCAGGCAGGCTGCCGGTTTCCGGCAGCCTGCCCAGACGCGACTGCATCAGGCCCGCCAGCCAGTGCATGAAGACCTGCACACGACGCGGCAGATGGCGGCGATTGGCGTAGAGCAGGGAGATCGGCATCGGTGCCGGACGATGGGCAGGCAGGATTTCGACCAGCCGGCCGGCCGCAAGCTCCTCGCGCAGGCCGGCTTCGGGCCCCTGGATGATGCCCAGCCCAGCCAGACAGGCCTGCTTGTAGGTGTCGGTCGAATTCACCGTCAGCGCGCCGCCCATCTCGACGAAGCGCGTCTGGCCGTCCGCGTCCAGGTATTCGAATCCGCCGGAGCGCGAGCCGAGGCTGCCCACGTAATGCACCAGACGATGCGTGGCCAGCTCCGCCAGCGTCTCGGGCACTCCATGGCGCGCAAGATAGGCCGGGCTCGCGCAATTGATCATCCGGTACTGGCCGACCGGCCGGGCAATCAGCGACGAGTCGCTCAGACTGCCCACGCGCAGCACGCAATCGAAACCCTCGCGCACCAGATCGACCCGGCGGTCGGTCGATGACAGTTCGATCTCGAGACCGGGATGCGTCGCCAGAAAATCCGCCAGGGCGGGCAGCACCACATCGCGCGCCACCGCCTGCGGCATGTCGACCCGCAGACGGCCGCGCAGCTCGGCCGGGCCATCGCGGAAAAGCCCCTGCAGCTCGTCCATGTCGGCCAGCAGATCGCGGCTGCGTTCGAAGAAGACCTGGCCATCCTGCGTCATCTGCACCCGGCGCGTGGTGCGATGGAGCAGGCGCGTGCCGAGCAGCGCTTCAAGCTGCCGCACCGCGGCCGACACGCTCGCCTTGGGCAGGCCCAGCTGTTGCGCGGCAGCGGTAAAGCTCGTCAGCTCGGCCACGCGGGCATAGATCTGCATCGCTTCCAGGGTGTTCATGCGCCCCTCTTTTGTCCATTAATGACGAACAGTCTAATCACTAACGAATGATTTATCCCGGAATTCATCACCAATAGACTGCGTCCATGCCTGCCGGAACGCAGGTCATCCACACATCACTCAAGGAGTCCGACATGAAACGAATTGCTCTCATCACCGGCGGCAGCCGGGGTCTTGGCCGCAACGCCGCCCTCAAGCTCGCCGCCCGCGGGGTGGACGTGGTGCTCACTTTCCGCAGTCAGGCGGCGGAAGCCGCAGCGGTGGTCGCCGAAATCGAGTCCCTCGGCGGCAAGGCCGTCGCACTGCCGCTCGATACCGGCAAGCTGGCCGGCTTCCCGGCCTTCATCGAAACGCTGCGGGCACGCCTGCGCGAACACTGGGGCCGGGAGCAATTCGACTTCCTGCTCAACAACGCCGGCACCGGCCTGCATGCAAGCTTTGCCGAGACCACCGAAGCCCAGTTCGATGCGATGGTGAATGTGCATCTGAAGGGCGTGTTCTTCCTGAGCCAGGCCCTGCTGCCGCTGATCGCCGACGGTGGCCGCATCCTGAATGTGTCGTCCGGCCTCGCCCGCTTCTCCTACCCCGGCTACACGGCCTACGCGATGATGAAGGGCGGCATCGAGGTGCTCACGCGCTACCTGGCGAAGGAACTCGGCCCGCGCCGGATTGCGGTGAACGTGATTGCGCCGGGGGCGATTGCCACCGATTTCGGCGGTGGCATGGTGCGCGACAACCCGCAGCTGAATGCCGCCATCGCCGGCCAGACCGCACTGGGCCGGGTCGGCGAGGCGGATGACATCGGCTACGCCATGGCCCTGCTGCTTTCCGACGAAGCCGGCTGGATCAACGGCCAGCGCATCGAAGCCTCAGGCGGCATCCATCTGTAAGCAGGCGGGGCGGCGGCAAGCCGCCCTGCTGCCCGGGGCTCAGGCCTGCAACGCAGGCCCGAAAGGGTTGAACCATTCCTCGCCGCGTTGCGCGGCCATGAAGAGGAAGAGCAGGCCGCCGACAACGGGCAGCAGGCCGAGCAGCACCCACCAGCCGCTGCGGCCAGTGTCGTGCATGCGCCGCACACCGACGGCCAGCGCAGGCAGCAGCACGACGATCTGGAAAGCCGTCATCAGCCAGCCGAAGACGGCCAGCCCGGTGATCGCGCCGGCAAGCTGCAGGCCCAGCAGCACCGCGGCATGAAAGGCGAACCAGAGCCAGAACTCGCTGCGGCAGGAACGCCCGTGAAAATCAGCCCAGCGCCTCAGGGTAAAACGGATGCTGTTCATGATGAATGCCCCTGTCATTGACGGAACGACCGGAAGAAACCCGCCAGCCAATGCTGAAGGAATGTGCCCGGCAGAGGGAGGCCGACAGCCTTTTCAGGCAGCCGGGGCAACTCCGTAGCGGTTTCCACCCATCTGGCTCTGCTGGGCCATGAAGTACAGCAGGGTGATCGTGCCCACCAGCGGCACCAGCTGGAACAGGATCCACCAGCCGCTGCGGCCGGTGTCATGCAGGCGGCGGACTTTCAGGGCCAGAAACGGAATGATGGTCAGCAGGCCGAACACCCCGGCCAGCACACCGACCTTGCCGGACATCATCATCAAGTTGTAGTGGTGGTCGATCTGCTGGAGCACGATGCCCGCGATCATCGAGAAGACCAGGAAGAGCCAGAAATCGCGGCGGTTCGAGCGGCCGGCAAAATCCGTATAGCGACGGTAGGCTGAAACGATGGCATTCATGTGCGACTCCTTCAGGCAATTGAAAACTGATGGCGTCAGCATAGGAGCCCGCACCGGCGCGGTGAAGCCGGAAGGATGTCAGAGTGTGACGCCGGCGTGCCTGAATCGTGACGAATGCTTTCAGGCCGGAACCAGCGTGAGGCAGGTGATCTCGGAAGGTGCGCCGAAACGCTTGGGCGGCCCCCAGTAGCCGGTGCCGCGGCTGACATAGACCCAGAGTTCCTGGATGCGGTGCAGCCCCGCGGTGAAGGGCTGCTGCAGCGGCACGAAATGATTCCACGGCCAGAACTGGCCGCCATGGGTGTGGCCGGAGAGCTGCAGGTCGAAACCGGCCTGGGCGGCCGCACCGGCGCTGCGCGGCTGGTGTGCCAGCAGCACGCTGACCGCCTCGGGCGCTGCGCGAAGCGCAGCAAGCGGATCGCTGCGGTGGCTCTCGTAGAAGCCCCCTGCGCTGTAATCGGTCACGCCTGCCAGCACCAGCGGCGCGCCGTCATGATCGAGCACCACATGCTCGTTCATCAGCACGGTGAGGCCGAGCCGGCGCATCTCGTCGATCCACTCCGGCGCGTTCGAGTAATACTCATGATTGCCGGTCACGAAATAACTGCCATGGCGTGACTGCAGCCCCGCCAGCGGCTGGGTGTGCGCAGCCAGATCCCTGACGCGACCATCGACCAGATCGCCAGTGATGGCCACGAGGTCCGCCTGCAGGCCGTTGACGCGACCAACGATGCGCTCAAGGTAGTTGCGCTTGATCGTGGGGCCGACATGGATGTCACTGATCTGTGCGATGCGAAAGCCGTGCAACGCGGGCGGCAGGTTGCGCAGCGGCACCTCCACCTCGACCACCCGGGCCAGCCGGCGCGCGTTGAAGAAGCCCAGCACGCTGACGAGCAAGGCGGCCACCAGCACGAGCTGTGCGGTGTCCGCCATGAAGGCGGGCGGCAGCGGGCTGATCGACAGCGCCCCCTCGATTGCCGAGAGCCCCAGCAGGAAGACGTCGCGCAGCAGGGTGAAGACCAGCAGCGAGGAAAAGAGCCCCATCGCCAGCATCGCGACCCAGCTCAGGCGATCGCGCCAGGCAGGCGCCATGCCTTCACGCAGCACCAGGCTCAGCGGCTGCAGCAGGGTGGAGGTGGCCAGGAGCCCCCAGCCCAGCGCCGACAGCGGCGCAGGCAAGCCCAGCACCGGAAAGAGACGCAGCCCGATATAGGCATGCAGCAGACCCAGCACGAGGCCGGCAAAAACCAGGAAACGCAGGCGTGGCATGAAACGGCATCCTTACGGCGCGGCCACCGCAGAGGCGTGGCCTGAATGTGTCAGATGGTGTCGGCGGGTGAAGCTTCAAGTACGCACCGCGGACTTATTTGTCCGCCGCGCGGCCGCAGGGTTCAGTCCGCACACCAGGACCAGGCCGGGCCGAAACTGTTGGCGCGGTCTTCGCCGCGCTGCGCCGCCATGATCAGGAACAGCGCAATGCCGAGCGCCTGCAGCAGCGCTGGCAGGATCCAGAGCAGTCCGGGCTCGCCCGGCAGGCTGAACACCAGCGCCCCGAGCGCGCAAGGCAGGGCCGGCATCAGCACGCTCCAGCCACTGCGACCGGTGTCGTGCATGCGGCGCACGCTCACCGCCAGCGAAGGCAGGAGCAGGCATGCCGCAAGGCCGCGGACGAGCCAGGCCGCCAGCTCGCCCGGCAAAAGCACGGAAAGCAAGCACACCGCGAACAGCACCAGCATGCCGGCGACATGAAAGATCCAGTATTCGCTGCGGCTGGCGCGACCGCGAAAATCCATGCCATGACGCAGGGTATGCAGGATGCTGTTCATCGCTCGGACTTTCACGGGCAGGAGGGACACTCTGAGCATAGGCGTCCGCCGCAACGGGCGTTGAACGGATTGGCAAGAAAATGTTTCGGCAGACAGCCGGTCGCGCGCCGGCTTGATGGTTCGACCGCCCGCGGCAAAGCCCCTAGAATGCCGCTTCGCAGACCGCTTCCCCGACCCGATGCGCACGCCTTCCCCCGATTCTTCACGCCCGCTGCTGGCCGCCAGCGCGGTGCTGCTGGCACTGGCCGCACAGAACATCGGCGCAGCCTTCGCCAAGCAGCTCTTTCCGCTGGTGGGCGCAGAAGGCGTCACCGCGCTGCGGGTGGGCATCTCGGCCGCCATCCTGCTGGCCCTCTGGCGGCCCTGGCGGCGTCTGCCCTCGCGGCAGGACGCGCGCAACCTGCTGATCTACGGACTTGGCATGGGCTGCATGAATCTCTTCATCTACCACGCTTTCGCCCGCATCCCGATCGGCATCGCGGTGGCGATCGAAGTGTCCGGCCCGCTGTCGGTCGTGCTGTTCGCCTCAAGACGGCCGCGCGACTTCGCCTGGCTCGCCTGCATGGTCATGGGCCTCACGCTGCTGCTGCCGATCACGCGCCATGCGAGCGCGCTGGATCCGGTCGGCGTGCTGTGGGCGATTGGCGCCGCGGTGTGCTGGGCGCTCTACATCGTGTTCGGCAAGCGCGTGTCGCACATCGAGAGCGGCCATGCGGTGGCCTGGGGCATGACGGCGGCCGCGCTCTTCGCGGTGCCGCTGGGTGTGAGTCACGCGGGCAGCGCGCTGCTCTCGCCCGTGATCCTGCTGACCGGGCTGACGGTGGCGGTGCTCTCCAGCACCCTGCCCTATTCCTTCGAGATGATGGCGTTGCGCCGCCTGCCGCGCCGGGTGTTCGGCATTCTGGTAAGCGCGGCACCCGCCATTGCCGCGCTGGCCGGCTGGCTGATCCTGGATGAGCGACTGGGCCTGCAGCAATGGCTGGCGATTGCTCTTGTCATGTTCGCCTCGGCCGGCAGTGCGGCCACCACAGATCGCTCTGCGGCGGCCGCGTGAGGGCAGGTCGGGAAGTCTTCAGCCTGCGGTCACTGCCGCCAGCGATGCCTCGATGATGTCGAGACCTTCGTCGAGCAACTCGAAGGAGATGGTCAGCGGAATCATGATGCGCAGCACGTTGCCATAGTTGCCGCAATTGAGCAGCAGCAGGCCACGTTTCGCGGCTTCGTTCTTGAGCGCGGTGGCGATATCGGCGGCAGGGCTTTCCGGCTTGCCGCCATGGCAGAACTCCACCGCCGTCATCGCGCCGAGACCGCGCACTTCGGCCACGCATGAAAACCGCGCCTTCAGTGCGCCGAGGCGGCTCCGCATGTGTTCGCCAAGTTTCATCGCGCGCTCGGTGAGCTGCTCTTCCTCGATCACGTCCAGCACCGCATGCGCGGTCGCCACCGCCACCGGATTGCCGGAATAGGTGCCGCCCAGCCCGCCGGGGCCCGCCGCATCCATGACATCGGCCTTGCCGACGATGCCGGAGATCACCATGCCGCCGCCCAGACCCTTGGCGGTGGTAAGGATGTCGGGCTCGATGCCGTGATGCTCGATGGCGAAGAGCTTGCCGCTGCGGGCGATGCCGCATTGCACCTCATCGACGATCATCATGATGCCATGAGCATCACAGAGCTCGCGGATGCCGCGCAGGAAGCTGGTGCTCGCCGGAATGTAGCCGCCTTCGCCCTGCACCGGCTCGACGATGATGGCCGCCACCGTGGCCGGATCGATATCCCACTTGAACAGACGCTGGATCGCGGCGAAGGACTCGGCTTCGCTGAT
This sequence comes from Uliginosibacterium paludis, assembly GCF_039631355.1. NCBI lineage: Bacteria > Pseudomonadati > Pseudomonadota > Betaproteobacteria > Rhodocyclales > Zoogloeaceae > Uliginosibacterium > Uliginosibacterium paludis. Next base: position 21,949 of record NZ_JBDIVF010000016.1, read on the forward strand.
GCCGTGCAGCGCATCCGGATAGGGCACGTGATGGATGTCTCCGGCAAACGGGCCGAACTTCAGCTTGTAGGGATCGACCTTGCCGGTCAGCGCCATGGTGAACATCGTGCGACCGTGAAAACCGCCACCGAATGCAATCACGCCGCGCCGCCCGGTGTAGGCACGGGCCACCTTCACAGCATTCTCGACCGCTTCGGCGCCGGAATTCATCAGGAAGGATTTCTTCGGCGTGGGGCCGGGCACCGCGCGGTTGAGGCGCTCGCACAGCGATACATAACCTTCATAGGCCACCACCTGGAAGCAGGTGTGGGTGTAGGCATCGAGTTGTGCCTTCGCGGCCTCGACGATCTTCGGATGACGGTGGCCGGTGTTGAGCACCGCAATGCCGGCGCAGAAGTCGATCCAGCGGCGGCCTTCCACGTCCCAGATCTCGGCGTTCTCGGCGCGCGCGGCGAAGATCGCATGCGCCTGGCCCACGCCGCGCGGCAGCGCTGCGGCACGGCGGGCCATGAGGTCGGCATTGCTGCCGGTCTTGAGATCGGTGACTGCATTCATGTTCGGTTTCTCCGGTGTAAGGAAGCGCGGGGTCTGCTCAGCGGATGCCGCCGATGCAGACGTATTTCATTTCGAGGTAGTCATCGAGGCCGTGGCGCGAACCTTCGCGGCCGAGGCCGGAAGACTTCACGCCGCCAAAGGGCGCGATCTCGGTCGAGATGAGGCCGGTATTGACGCCGACCATGCCGTATTCGAGCGCTTCGGAAACGCGGAAGATGCGCGCCACGTCACGGGCGAAGAAGTAGGAGGCGAGGCCGAACTCGGTGTCGTTGGCCATGCGGATGGCATCCGCCTCGTCCTTGAAGCGGAACAGCGGCGCGACCGGTCCGAAGATTTCCTCGCGCGCCATGCGCATGGCCGGTGTCACGTCGGCCAGGATCGTCGGCTCGTAGAAGCTGCCGCCCAGCGCATGCGGCTTGCCGCCGCAGACGACGCGCGCGCCCTTGTCGAGCGCATCCGCCACCAGCTCGGTGACCTTGCCGAGCGCGCCGGCATCGATCAGCGGCCCCTGGCTCACCCCCTCTTCCACGCCATTGCCGACGCGCAGCTTCGCCACCGCGGCGGCCAGCTTCGCGGCAAAGGCTTCATAGACGCCGTCCTGCACCAGCAGGCGGTTGGCGCACACACACGTCTGGCCGGCATTGCGGAACTTGGACACGATCGCGCCCTCGACCGCGGCATCCAGGTCGGCGTCATCAAACACGATGAAGGGCGCATTGCCGCCCAGCTCCATCGAGAGTTTCTTCACAGTGGGCGCGCATTGCGCAATGAGCTGCGCGCCGATCTCGGTGGAGCCGGTGAAGGAGAGCTTGCGCACCACCGGGTTGGCGCACAGCTCGCCACCGATGGCAGCCGCCGAGCCGGTGACGACGCTGAACACGCCGGCCGGGATGCCGGCGCGCTCGGCCAGCACGGCGAGTGCCAGCGCCGAATACGGCGTCTGCGAAGCGGGCTTGAGCACCATCGTGCAGCCGGCGGCCAAGGCCGCGCCCGCCTTGCGGGTAATCATCGCAGCCGGGAAGTTCCAGGGCGTGATCGCCGCGCAGACACCGACCGGCTCCCGCGTGACCAGGATGCGCTTGTCCGCACCATGCGGCGGAATGATCTCGCCATAGGCGCGCTTGCCTTCTTCGGCGAACCAGTCGAGATAGCCGGCGGCATAGGCGATCTCGCCGCGCGCTTCGGCCAGCGGCTTGCCCTGTTCGCTGGTCATGATCAGGGCCAGATCGTCCTGGTGGGCCATCAGCAGTTCATACCAGCGGCGCAGCAGGCGGCCACGCTCGCCGGCGGTCTTCGCACGCCACAGCGGCAGCGCGGCATTCGCCGCATCGATGGCACGCTTCGTCTCCGCCGCGCCCATCTTCGGCACGCTGCCCAGCGGCGTGCCGTCCGCAGGATTGCTCACGGTCAGCGTGGCGCCGCTGTCGGCATCGCACCACTGACCGTTGATGAAGCACTGCGTGCGGAGAAGGCTGGGGTCCTTGAGGTTCAGCATGAGTCTTGATTCCTTTTCTCTGTGGTTCGGGCGCCGGAGCGCCCCGGCATGTCAGTGTCCGACCGCGCCTCCGCGCAGGCGTTCGCTGCGCCGGCGCAGCCATTCGAGCGCGATCAGCATCAGCGTGGACAGGAGGGTCATGATGGTCGCCACGGCGGCAATCGCCGGGCTGATGTTTTCGCGGATGCCGGCGAACATCTGGCGCGGCAGCGTGGTCTGCTCCGGGCCGGCGAGAAAGAGCGTGACGACAACTTCGTCGAAGGAGGTCCCGAAGGCAAAGAGCCCGCCCGAGATCACGCCCGGTGCCACCAGCGGCAGGGTCACACGGAAGAAGGTGGTGAGCGGATTCGCCCCCAGGCTCGCGGCGGCGCGCACCAGGTTGTAATCGAAACCCTCCAGCGTCGCGCTGACGGTGGTGACCACGAAGGGCACGCCCAGCGCGGCATGCACCAGGATCAGGCCGGGATAGCTGCCCGCCAGCCCGACCGGCGCGAAGACCAGATAGGTCGCCACGCCGACGATCACCACCGGCACCACCATCGGCGAGATCAGGATGGAGGTCAGCAGCGCCTTGCCGGGAAAGTCGATGCGCGAGAGCCCCACCGCGGCGGGTGTGCCGAGCGCCATCGCCAGCAGCGTGGCGAAGGGCGACACGATGCAGCTGTTCACGAAGGCCTGCCGCCAGGTCGGCGAGCTGATGATTTCGTCATACCAGCGCAGCGAGAAGCCGGACATCGGATAGAGCAGGAAGGAGTCCGCGTTGAAGGACAGCGGCGCGATCACCAGCACCGGCAGCATCAGGAAGAGCAGCACCAGGCCGCAGAAGCCACGCAGGCCGTAATGCCAGATGCGTTCGGCAGGAGAAGCAAAGGGAGCGAGCATCGTGATCCTTCCTTCAGCGTGCGCGGGCCGCCATGCCCTGCGAACCGGCAAGGCGGGCGTAGACCATGTAGAGCAGCAGGGTGGCGGCAAACAGGATCGCGGAGAGCGCGGCGGCCATGCCCCAGTTGATGGTCTGGTTGGTATAGAAGGCCACGAAGTAGCTCGCCATCTGCTCGCTCGGGCTGCCCAGCAGCGCCGGCGTGATGTAGTAGCCCATGCAGATGATGAAGACCAGCAGGCAGCCGGCCGTCACGCCCGGCAGCGCCTGCGGGAAATACACCCGCCAGAAGCTGCGGAAAGGCGGGCAGCCCAGCGACAGGGCTGCGCGCATGTAGGTCGGCGAAATACCCTTCATCACGCTGTAGAGCGGCAGGATCATGAAGGGCAGCAGGATGTGCACCATCGCGATATAGACGCCGGTGCTGTTGAAGGCGAGCTGCAGCGGATGATCGATCAGGCCGAGCCCGCGCAGCGCCTGATTCACCAGGCCCTCGGTCTGCAGCAGAACGATCCAGGCGGCCACGCGCACCAGGGTCGAGGTCCAGAACGGCAGCAGCACGAAGATCAGCAGCAGGTTGGCCTGGCGCGCCGGCAGGGTCGCCATCAGATAGGCCAGCGGAAATCCCGCCAGCAGGCAGATCACAGTGACGACGAAAGACATGCCGAAAGTCCGCAGCATGACATTCACATACACCGCCTGATCGTCGCCGACATGCACGATCCGGCCGTTCTCGTCGTACTCGCGGTCGAGCGCGGCGAGCAGATGGCGCGCGGTATAAGGCGACGCATTGCGGGCAATGAGTTGCCAGCTGGCCAGCTCACCCCAGCGCGCATCCGCGGCGACGAGCGCTTCGCGCGCCGACTGACCCGCCTCGGGGGGCATGTTGCGCGCACTGCGCAAGACCAGCGAGCGGAAGCCCGGTTGTTCCATGTTGAGGCGGCTGGCGGCGGCGGCCAGCGCTGGCGTGCCCTTGGCGGCGGCGAAATCGGCGGCCAGCGCGGCAAACACCGCGTCGTCCGGCAAGGCCTTGCCATCCCAGCGATTCAGCGCGGCACTGGTGGCCGGCAGCGCGCCCAGCACCTCGGGGTTGTCGATGCTGCGCTTGAGCAGCGCGGCAATCGGCCAGACGAAACTCAGCAGCAGGAAAAGCGCCAGCGGCAGGATCAGCGCACCGTACTTGAGCTTGCGGACGCGCTCGGCGCGCGCCAGCCGGCGCTTGAGCGGAAGCGTCTGCGGCTCGGCCGCCGGCGTGGCGGGCAGGATGGCGGTGAGTTCGGTCATGCCGGTGTCCCGTGTTGCTGGAAATGACATTCGTATTTTTCGGCGTGCGCGGGCAAGGCCCCAGCCCTGCCCGGCGGGATGAATCCGGCACCGTGCCGCGCTACGATCAGGCGAAGCGCTTTGCGCTGCGGGCAGGCCGGATTCATCCTGACGCGCCTTACTTCGCGGCCCAGGCGTTGAAGCGTTGCTCCAGGTCTTCGCCATGCTCGACCCAGAACGCGGTGTTGCTGGCGAGCGCGCCCTTCATGTTCTGCGGTGCGGTCGGCAGCTCGGCCGCCACGGCCTTGTCCACCAGCGCCGTGCCCTTCACATTGGTCGGGCCGTAGGGAATCTCGCCGGCAAAGACCTTCTGGTTCTCCGGCTTGCTGGCGAAAGCGATGAACTTGTAGGCCTCGGCCTTGTTCGGCGTGCCGACCGGAATGCCCCAGGAGTCGAAGTCATAGATGTTGTTGGTCCAGCTGATGCCGAGCTTCTTGCCCTCCTTCTGGGCGGTGGCGATGCGGCCGTTGTAGGCGGTGCTCATGACAACGTCACCCGCGGCGAGCAGCTGCGGCGGCTGCGCACCGGCTTCCCACCACTGGATGCTGGGCTTGATCTGGTCCAGCTTCTTGAAGGCGCGCTCGGCACCGGCCTTGGTGCCAAGCACCTTGTAGACCTCTTCCGGCTTCACGCCGTCGGCCAGCAGGGCGAACTCGAGCGTGAACTTGGCGGTCTTGCGCAGGCCGCGCTTGCCGGGGAATTTCTTCAGGTCCCAGAAATCCGCCCAGGTCTTCGGCGGGGTCTTGAGCGTTTCGGCGTTATAGGCCAGCACGGTCGACCACACGAAGATGCCGATGCCGCATTCCGACACGGCGGCCGGCACGAAGTCCGCCTTCGGGCCGATCCTGCTCATGTCGAGCTTTTCATACAGACCTTCCTCGCAGCCACGCGCGAGTTCGGGCGATTCGACCTCGACCACGTCCCAGCTCACGTTCTTCGCTTCGACCATGGCTTTCACCTTGGCCTGCTCGCCGGTGTATTCGCCGGCGATGATCTTGCCGCCGGTGGCTTTCGTGTAGGGCTCGTAGAAGGCCTTCACCTGGGCCTTCTGGTTGGAGCCGCCGAAGGAGATGACGGTCAGGTCGGCGGCCCGGGCAACGCCGGCCAGGGAAAGAAGCGCGGCGCACAACACAGCCGGCTTGCGGAAGGATGAAGCGGTACGGATCATGAAGCTCTCCTGGAACAGGGGATTGCGAGGGTCTGGGAAATCATTGGCCGGGCGCGGGTTCGAGTGCGCGCAGCTGGCCGGGATCGATGCCGACATGGATCGCGTCACCGGTGTCGAAGCGGTGCTTGTGCTGCGCGGCGGGCGCCTTGACCATGATCTGGCGGCGGCCGGCAAGCTCCACCCGCACGCGCAGGTGGTCGCCCAGATAGGTGATCTCGCGCACATAGCCGCCGAGCCGGTTGGCGCAGCCGAGCGACTGCACGTTGAGCTGGATGCTCTCGGGCCGCACCGAGAGCACGGTGCGCCGGCCCTCACCCACCGGGTTGCCGAGCGAGGCCTGCACGCGCTGGCCGCTGTCGAGCTTCACCGTGCACAGGCTGCCCTCGACGGATTCCACCGTGCCTTCGAGCGCATTGTTCTCGCCGATGAAATTGGCCACGAAATTGTTGGCCGGCAGTTCGTAGAGCGTGGCCGGGTCGTCGATCTGCTGGATCACGCCCTGGTTGAAAACCGCGATGCGGTCCGACATCGTCAGCGCCTCGCTCTGATCGTGCGTCACGAAGACCACGGTCACGCCCAGCTCGCGCTGCAGATGCTTGATCTCGAGCTGCATGTGTTCGCGCAGCTGCTTGTCGAGCGCACCGAGCGGCTCATCCATCAGCACCAGTTCCGGATCGAAGACCAGTGCGCGGGCCAGTGCGATGCGCTGCTGCTGGCCGCCGGAGAGCTGCTGCGGATAGCGGTCGCCCAGCGCGCCGAGCTTGACCATGTCGAGCGCGCGGCTCACCTTGCGGTCGATGTCGGCGGCCGGCAGCTTGCGCACCGAAAGCGGGAAGCGCAGGTTCTCGCGCACCGTCATGTGCGGGAAGAGCGCATAGTTCTGGAACACCATGCCGATGTTGCGGCGATGCGGCGGCAGGCGGTTGATGACCTGGCCGTTGAGCCGGATCTCGCCGGAGGTGGGCGTCTCGAATCCCGCCAGCATCATCAGGCAGGTGGTCTTGCCGGAGCCCGACGGCCCCAGCAGGGTCAGGAATTCGCCGCGGCGGATGGCCAGATGCAGATCGCGCACGATCAGCGTCTCGCCGTCATAGGTTTTCTGCACGCCCTCGAAACTCACATGGGTTTCGCCAGCGGGATGTTCGGTTCTGCTCATGCGGCCTTCTCCGGTCGATCTGCCGGAAAGCGGCGGCCCACGGGCCGCTGATTCCGGAAGTCCTGCACATGGATCCCATCCTAGGGTAATAATTGGCTCCAGCCGGAACCACTTCGGCACGATTCGAAGGAACCACTTTGAGCATCCGATCATGGACAGGCAGCTGATCTGCGAACTCGTGCGCAAGCGCCTTGAAACGCAAGCATCGGGCCAGCTGCTGCACAACCAGCTCTATCTCGCGCTGCGTCAGGCCATTCTCGACGAGCAGCTGCAGGGCGGCGACCAGCTGCCCTCCACCCGCCAGCTGAGCCAGGAGCTGGGAGTGGGCCGCAACACGGTCGTGCGCGCCTATGAGCAGCTGCTGATGGAAGGCTATCTGGAAGGCCGCCAGGGCTCGGGCTCCTATGTGTCGGAAACGCTCAGCGGACGGGAGACCTTCAGCGCACAGAAGCGCCTGATCGGCACCCGCCGCGAGGGGCTCTCGCGCCGCGGCAACCAGATCGCCAGCCATGCGACCAGCAGCACCATCCAGCGCGGCGCCTTCATCCCCGGCGTGCCGGACACCGACCTCTTCCCCTTTGCGACCTGGAAGCGCCTGGTGATGCGCCACATGAGCCGCGACAAGGGGCGCCTGCTCGATTACTCGGGCAGCGGCTACGGCCCGCTCAAGTCGGCGATTGCGGAATACCTGGGCGTGTCCCGGCTGATGAGCTGCCAGCCGCAGCAGATCCTGATCCTCAATGGCTCGCATCAGGCGCTGGATCTCTGCGCGCGCATGCTCTGCGACAGCGGCGACCGCGCCTGGATCGAGGAACCGGGCTACTGGGGGGCGCGCAACGTGCTGCGTGCGGCTGGTCTGGAAACCGTGCCGATCGCGCTGGATGAAGGCGGCATGGCGCCGCAGCCGGCGGACTGGCTGCATCCGCCGCGCCTGATCTACGTCTCGCCGTCCAGCCAGTACCCCACCGGCACGGTGCTCTCGCTGGAGCGCCGGCTGGCCCTGCTCGAAGGCGCCGACAGCACCGGTGCCTGGATCATCGAAGACGACTACGACAACGAGCAGCATTATGACAATCGCACGGTCGCGTCCCTCTTCGGCCTCTCGCGCAAGCAGCGCGTGATCTATCTCGGCACCTTCAGCAAGGTGATGTTCCCGGGCCTGCGCCTGTCCTACATGGTGCTGCCGGAAGACCTCGCCAACGCCTTCCAGATCGGCAACTCGGAGCTCTACCGCGGCGGCCGCCTGATCGAGCAGGCCGCGCTGGCCGAATTCATCGCCGAAGGCCACTTCAGTGCGCACATCCGGCGCATGCGCCAGGTCTATCGCGAACGCCGCGATGTGCTGCAGGCCGCGATGACCCATCATCTGGGCGACGCGGTGTCAGCCTCCGGCGGGCATGCCGGGCTGCAGCTGCTCTATCACTTCAGGGAGCCGGTGGATGACGCGATGGTCGCGACCCATGCGCTGGCCCAGGGTCTGGTGGTGCGCCCGCTGTCGATGTATTACCAGGGGCGGGAAGCGCGCCGCAACGGCATGAACCTCGGCTATGGCGGCGTGCCGGTCGAACGCATCGAAACCGCGGTGCCGCTGCTCGCCCGGGTCGTCGAGGAGCGCCTGCGGGCCGCCCGCGGCCTGGCCTCGCGCCCGGCCTGAAGCAGCGCGGGGCCGCGGCAGCCGTTCGGCGGCGTGTGTGAGCTGACGGAGCCATTTCCGCAAGCTGCGGTAGAATCCGCGCCCTGACCTGCCTCGCACGCCGTGACTGCTCCCGTGCGGCAGACCCGATTGTCAGCCGGATTCCAGGCGGCCTCCCGCGAGGCAGCCCCTCAAGAGGAAAGACCATGAGCGCACCTGTCGCACTGAGAAAACTGTCCGACCAAACCGTCTTCAGGAAGGGCGATGTCTTCGTCCTGTTCGGCGAACTCTTCGGCCGTGGCTACGCCAACGGTCTGGTGAACGAAGCCCGCGCCGCCGGCATGACGCTCATCGGCATGACCGTGGGCCGCCGCGAAGCCGACGGCAGCCTGCGCCGCCTGAACGAAGAGGAACTCGCCACGGCGGAAGCCAACCTCGGCGGCCGGATCATCAACGTACCGATGATGGCCGGCTTCGACCTCGACGCCCCGGCCGGCACGCCCACCGTGACCGCAATGGCCAACGAGATGGGGCTGAAGACCTGGCAGGAAGACAAGCTCGACTGGGCACAGGTCGAAGCCTGCCGCGCCCTGGGCGTGGCCCGTTTCAAGGCTGCGGTGAGCGAAGCGATGAGCCAGCTCGAAGGCATGATTCCGGCCGGCGCCAATGTGTTCTTCGCCCACACCATGGCCGGCGGCCTGATCAAGGCCAAGGTCTTCCTCGCGATTGCGAACCGCATCTACAAGGGTCGCGGTGAGCGCTTCATGTCCTCGCGTGCGCTGATCGAATCCGATCTGGGCAAGCTGAACCTGATGAACTTCGACGAAGTCACCGCCAACACCTTCCAGTACCTGATCGACGGCTCCGAGGCGATCCGCGCGAAGGTCGAAACTGCAGGCCAGTCGGTGCGCTACACCGCCTATGGCTACCACGGCACCGAGATCCTGATCGGCGGCGAATACCACTGGCAGACCTACACCAACTACACCCAGGGCTACGCCAAGAAGCGCCTGGAAGACATCGCCCGCGCGGCGTGGGACAAGGGCGTGAAGGCCACCGTCTTCAACTGCCCCGAGATCCGCACCAACTCGTCGGACATCTTCGTCGGCGTGGAACTCTCGCTGGTGCCGCTGCTGAACGCCTTGAAGCGTGAAGGCTGCAGCGCCTGGGGTGAAGCCCAGTGGGCCGCCTGCCAGGCCCTGCTGCAGGACGGCCACTCGCTCGACGCCGTGCTCGCCCAGCTCGATGCCTACAACCAGGATCCGGTAATGGTCGGCTTCCGCAATTTCGACGCCTGGCCGATGGACAACACGCCGGAGCTGGCAGACCGGATGATCGGCACCGCCGAATCCATCACCGCGCTGCACCGCGACGGCAAGGCACTCATCACCGACCACCTCTCGGCGCTGGTGATCGAAGCCACCGGCCCGCTGATGTTCAACGAAGCCGCCCAGCCCTCCGCACCGGTGCTGTGGCTCTCCCATGACGTGATCGCCAAGCAGCTCGCAAAGCTGCACGCCTGATCCGGCGAACGCCCCACGCAAAACAGCCCGCACTCTGGCGGGCTGTTTCGTTTCGGGGGCGCCTTGCGCGCTTGCGCCCCCGGCGCGCGGACGCCACGCCTGGCCCGCGTGCTATCGTGAAGACATCCGATTGCCTGCTCCGCTCATGGCCGACACGACCTCCCCCGCCCGCCAGCTCCTTCTGCGCCTCGAAGAACTCGCCGCGCAGCAAGGCGAGCTGCCCTGCATCTGCGTGCGCGCCGTCCATGCGCATCACATCAAGTCGGTGGAGGTCGCCCGGCCGATGCTGGTGATTCCGCTGCGTGGTCTCAAGCGCGCACGCGAACGCGGTGACTGGCTGCGCGTGCCGCCGGGGCAGTTGCTGCTGGTGCCGGGCGCGCGAAGTCTGGATATGGAAAACATTCCGGATGAATCGAGCGGAGACTACGCCGCCATCGCCATCGGTCTGGAGGCGCCGGTGCTGGATGCCGCCCGCCAGCTGCTGCCGCAACGCGGTTTCAGCGAGCCCGGGCCGATTGCCAGCGTGGCGCTCGACGCGCTCGCACCGGCCCTGATGAACTGGCTGGAGGCGCTGCAGCTCGGCGAAACCGTGTTCGCCTGCCATGCCATGAGCGGCGTGGTGCTGCGCCTGCATGCACTGGGCTTTGCCGGCCTGCTCACGCCCGAAACACTGGATCTGGCGGGACAGATCCGCGCCATGGTGTCCGCCGAGCCTGCCCGCGAATGGAGCTCGGGCGATATCGAGCATGCGCTTGGCATGAGCGGCGCCACGCTTCGCCGCCAGCTTGCCGCCGCCGGCACCTCGCTGCGGGAACTGATCGCCGGCGCCCGTCTGGCACAGGCGCTCACCCTGCTGCAAAGCACGCGCCTGCCGGTGAAATCGGTCGCGATGCGGGTGGGTTATGCGTCCACCGCGAGTTTCAGCAAGCGCTTTGCCGAACGCTACGGCGTGGAGCCCTCCCGCGTCGGCAGTCTCTGAACGCTTCGCGTGCCAGTCTGAGCGTTTCGCGCCGCGGGCAGCTTCTACACTGGTTTCATGCTGCTCCGGCGGCCGTCTTTCGAGAAAAGGAAACCAGACATGTCCCACGCATCCCGCCTGCTTCGGCGCGGCCTCGCCGCGGCCGGCCTCGCGCTCGCCGCACTCGGCCTCCAGGCCGCCCCTGCCCCGGTCAAGACCCAGGTGCCCGGCTACTACCGCTATGCCAACGGCGATTTCGAAGTCACTGCGCTGTATGACGGTTACATCGACCTCGGCACCTCGCTGCTCAAGGGCCTGCGCGCACCGGAAATCCAGAGCCTGCTGGCGCGCATGTTCATTGAGCACAGCAAGGGCGTGCAGACCGCGGTGAATGCCTATCTCGTGAATACCGGCGAGCATCTGGTGCTGGTGGACGCCGGCGCTGCCAGCTGCTTCGGCCCCAGTCTGGGTCAGGTGCAGGACAACATCCGCGCGGCCGGTTACAAGCCGGAAGAGATCGACACGGTGCTGCTGACCCACCTGCATCCGGACCACCTCTGCGGCGTGCTCGACAAGTCCGGCCAGCCGGCCTTCCCGAATGCCACGCTGTGGGCCTCCCAGGGTGACGCGGATTTCTGGCTGAGCGAGAAAGTCGCCGCGGCCGCCGCGGACGATGCCAAGCCCTTCTTCCGCATGGCGATGGATGCCGTGAAGCCCTATCAGGCCGCCGGCCATTTCATGAGCTTCAAGCCGGGCGAGGCGCTGCTGCCGGGCGTGAGCGTCGTGCCGACGCCGGGCCACACGCCGGGCCACAGCTCCTACCTCTTCAGCTCCGGCAAGCAGAAGCTGCTGCTCTGGGGTGACATCGTGCACAGCCACTCGGTGCAGTTCCAGCATCCGGAAGTTTCGCTGGAATTCGATGTGGACCAGAAGCAGGCGATAGCCACGCGCAAGGCCTTGTTCCAGCAGGCGGCGAATGCCGGCTGGGCCATCGGTGGCGCCCACCTGCCCTTCCCCGGCCTGGGTCATATCCGCAAGGATGCGAAAGGCTATGCCTGGGTGCCGGTGGAGTTCGGCCCGATCCGCAGCGACCGCTGAGCGCGCGCCTCCGCAACAAAAAAGCCCGCATCGCTGCGGGCTTTTTCATGCTTGCCGGAGCCTGATCAGTAACCGGTCGTGGTGCCGAGACCCGAAGGCAGCAGGCCCTTGATCTGCTCAGGCGTGTAGGCCGCCTCAGAGGTCCAGATGACCCAGTCGAAGTCGCCCCGGCCTGCGCCGGAGGTGTCTTCCTCCCCGATGCGCAGATAGTTCTGGCCGACGGCGGTCGCCTGCAGCAGGCTGGTGAAGTTCTGCGAGATTACCGGTACCGGATTCGCATCGAGATACACCTCGACCTTGCCGCTGGTGGCGCTGGTGAAGCTCAGGCTGATCTGGAAGACATGCCAGGCGGTTGCGTCGATGTCCTGGCCATAGACATTCTGATCACTGCTTGCAGACTGATCGATCTGGCTCAGGTAGAAACCGTGGCTATCGTTGTCAGGCAGCATGCGCAGATGCACGCGCGGGCCGGATTCACCTGCTTTCGAGAAGGCGGAATCGATCACCAGTCCCTTGACTCCCGCCAGGCCGTTGCCACGCATGCGCGCGAGGATCGTGGCCTTCTTCGGATAGCCTCCGGTGCTGAACGCGTCATCGATCTGGAAGTAGGTCTGAGAGGTAAGCGGCGCCGTCGTGGTATCCACGCTCAGCAGGCCGCTGCCCACCGAGGCATAGCTCGCGTCGCAACCTGCGCTTGCGCACAGCTTGAACTGGGTGCTGCTCTGGCCGGCGCGGCTGATCGAGCCGGTGGCCGTCGGCAGCAGGTCGCCGGTATAGGCGCTCCAGCCCATATAGCCCGCCACTGCCCCCACTGCTGCAGGCAGCTTGCCGGCAAGTTGGGCAGGCGTATAGGCCGCGTCGGAGGTCCACACCACCCAGTCGAAGTCGCCCTTGGCATGTTCGCTGGTGCTTTCCTCGCCGATGCGCAGGTAGTTCTGACCGATGGCGGTTGCCTGGCGGAAGTCGGTGAGGGTCTTGTCGATGATCGGCGTGGAGCTTCCGTCCATATAGACGCGGACCGTACCGGTCTTCGCGCTGGTGAAGGTCACGCTGACCTGATAGACGTGCCAGGCCGTGGCATCGATGTTGCCCGCGTAGACGTTGTTGTCGCCGGTGGCGGACTGGTCGATCTGGCTCAGGTAGAAACCATTGGAATCATTGTCCGGCAGCAGGGACATCTGGACGCGCGGCCCCGACTCGCCCGGTTGCGAGAAGGCCATGTCCAGCGTCAGGCCCTTGAGGTTGGCAACAGCATTGCCACGCATGCGGGTCAGCACCGTGGCGGTCTTCGGATAGCCTGCCGTGCTGAAGGCATTGTCATACTGGAAATAGCTCTGCTCGGCCGGCGTGCTTTCTGACTGGGTATCCACGCTCAGAATGCCGTTGGCAACCGAGGCATAGGCCGCGTTGCAGCCCGTGGAGGCGCAGAGCTTGAAGCTGCTCGTCGTGCCGTCACCGAGGGAGATCGCGGCCGCGGCCGTCGGCAGGGTATCCGCGGTGTAGCTTGCCCAGCCTGCGGGCACCGGCTTCACGCTGCTCGATGATGACGAGGCGCTGCTCGCCAGCGAAGACGAGGAGCTGGACGAAGACGCGAGGCTCGATGAACTGCCTGCACTGGCAGCCGGCGCGCTGTCGCCGCCTCCTCCACCCCCACCACCCCCACACGCGGCCAGCCCCCAGGCCAGCAGACAAGCCGATACGAGTTTCAGCCCTGTTCCTGCTCCTTGCATACATCCCCCTGCAGATTGCGTTGTTTTTACAAAAGGAGAGGAATCTTAGTAGCGCCGGATATGCCTTTGAATAGATCTCGAACAAGCGTTGCGCAAAAAACATTCATTTCCGATTTCCGTTTGACATTTCCGGCTCCGACTGACTTGCAATGCCTTTGACATGATGCGCGCAAGCAGGAAAAAGTCCGCGCGAGGCGGGCTGTTCCGGACGCGGGGACATGCGGCGCAGCCGACACGCTGTGCGAACCGATGTTGGCGTTGCGGATGATCATCTTGCCGACCGGGCTGGAGAGCGAGCGCTGCGGCCAGTGAGGTGCGCAGTACACCGTGTTGGTGATGCTGCCGCTGCTGGTGAAACTGCCCCCATTGAAGAGGAAGCCATAGCTCACGCTGCTCTCGGTGCAGGGGGCGGCAATCGCCCCGCTGCTCCCGGGCCGATCGAGCACCAGGCGCGGCTGGCGAAGCTGAAAGCAGACAGCCCGCAGGCGCGGGCTGTCTGGAAGGCCGGAATGCGGGCGGCTTACTCCGCGGGCTGGGCCAATGCAGCGAGCGCGTCGGCCACCTCTTCGCGACTCACGCCTTCACCGAAACTGGCCGGTACGCTCTCCAGCGCAGCCGCCCCTTCGTTCTTCAGGCGGCCCACCCACTGACCGGCGTCACGACCGCTGGCAAAGCCTTCGCTCTGCAGCAGCAGACGACCATCGGCTGCATTGAGCTTGAAGAAGAAACGCCCGTCGGCTTCGCGGTATTGCTTGAACACCGGCAGCTGCACGGTGGCAGCTTCTGCCTTCTTTTCCACCGCGACCGGAATCGCGTTGAAGCGGCGCAGGCCGACTGCTTCGCGCAGCTCGGCGAGGAAAGGGGCCGCGACGGCGCGGGCCTTGGCCGCACCTTCCTGCAGAACTTCCTCGATCTTCTCGGGGCGGGCAATCAGCGCTTCGTACTGCTCGCGCATCGGCGCCAGATCGCGTTCGAGCACCGCCAGGAAGCGCTGCTTCGCATCCCCCCAGCCGAGACCGCCACGCAGCTCGGCACGGAAGGCTTCGCGCTCGGCCACCGGCGCAAACGCGTCGAACAGCGTCACGAGGTGGCTGCTGTCCGGGTCCTTCGGCTCGCCGGGCAGCTTCGAGTCGGTCACGATGCGAGCGACCGCAGCTTTCAATGCCTTGGCGCCGCCTTCGAACAGCGGAATGGTGTTGTCATAGCTCTTGGACATCTTGCGGCCATCCAGCCCCGGCAGCGTGGCGACAGACTCTTCCACCGCGGCTTCCGGCAGCACGAAAAGCTCGCGGCCGGCACCGAAGAGGTGGTTGAAGCGCTGGGCCACGTCACGCGCCATCTCGATGTGCTGCACCTGGTCACGGCCCACCGGCACCTTGTGCGCCTTGAACATCAGGATGTCCGCCGCCATCAGCACCGGATAGCTGAACAGCCCCATGGTCACGCCGGCATCCGTTTCCTCGCCTGCGGCTTCGTTCGCGTCAGTGGCGGCCTTGTAGGCATGCGCACGGTTCATCAGGCCCTTGCTGGTCACGCAGGTCAGCAGCCAGGTGAGCTCGGGAATCTCGGGAATATCGCTCTGGCGGTAGAAGGTCACGCGCGAAGTGTCGAGCCCGGCGGCGAGCCAGGTGGCGGCGATTTCGAGGCGCGAGCGCTGGATGCGGGCCGGGTCGTCGCACTTGATCAGCGCGTGGTAGTCGGCCAGGAAGAAGAAGCTCTCGGCGCCGGGCTGGCGGCTCGCTTCGATGGCGGGTCGGATCGCGCCGGCGTAGTTGCCGAGGTGGGGAGTACCGGTCGTGGTGATGCCGGTGAGGACGCGCAGGGTCATGTTCGTATCCGGTTCAGTCGTGAAAGGCCGTGACGGCGTGACAAGCCTTCAAGTGTACGGTGCTTGGCCGCCTCATGCACGCGGGGCGAGCGCGATCATCGCAATCGCCAGGATTGCCAGCGCAACGGCGGCCCGGTTCACGCGACTGAGCTTTTCGCCGAAGCCGAAGGCACCGACCAGGGTGCCGAGCACGACCACGCCGATATTCATGCTGGCGAAGATCACCGCCGGCTGGCCGGGCAGTGCGCGGTGCGCCATCACATAGAAAAGGATGTTGCAGAAATTCACCGCGCCCAGCAGCAGGCCCGCCGCCAGATGGCGGAGGCTGAAGCGGGTCTCGCCCCGGCGCAGGCGCCACAGTTGCCAGGCCAGCATGCCGAGGAAGGCCAGCATGAAACAGACCTGCAGCGAGGCAGCAAAGGGGGTGCCGGCGGCCGCGATGTGCTTGAGCATCACGTCCACCACCGCGAAACCCGCCCACACCGTGAGCAGGAGGGGCAGCGCACCTGCCCCGCCGGCCGCGGTCGGCTCGGGTCGCAGCAGGATGCCCACGACGGCCAGCAGGCCCAGTGCAATGCCGGCGAGTTTCAGCGTGCTGGCCGACTCGCCGAAGAAAGCGAAGGCGGCAATCAGCGAAAGCAGCAGCGAGAGGCGCTGTGCGATGTCGGTGCGCACGATACCGGCGATGCGCACGCTGCTGGCGAGCACCAGGAACAGCGAGGGCAGCACCAGCGCGAGACCCAGCAGCGAGACCCAGGGCGCGCCCGGCTGCTGCAGCGGCGCCAGCGAAGGCTGGAGCAGCAACGCACAGAGTGCGGCGGCGGCCAGGTAATTCCAGGTCACCGCCTGGGCAATATCGATTTCGTGGCGGCGGGCGATCTTGAGCAGGACGGAAACCAGCACGCTGCAGCTGGCGGCAAGCAGAACGTAAAACATCAGGAAGAAACCGTGGCGTAAGGTCCGCCATTGTGCCGCAGGGACCGGCGCGGCAGCCACCTGGCACGACAGCTTCTGTGGCGGCTGATTTCGTCCGCCTGTCGGCAGGCCTGCCCGGGCCCTGCGGCGCTCGCCCGTAAACTGCTTCCGATCGGGAGGCGCCCCCTGCTTTCCGGCTTTCTCAGGGATGTTTCAAGAACATGGATTCGAATGACAACGGGAAACTCGTTCTGCGCCTGATGCTGGGTGGCATGTTGCTGCTGCATGGCGCGGCCAAGCTCTTCGGCGGTGTGGATTTCATCGTGCCGGCGCTGCAGGCGCGCGGTCTGCCCGGTGCCCTGGCCCATCTGGTGTACGTAGGCGAAGTGATCGCGCCGCTTGCCATCGTGTTCGGCGTCTTCACCCGTCTGGCAGCCGGCATCGTGGTCATCAACATGTTGTTCGCGGTCTGGCTGATGCATATGGAGCAGCTGGGCGAGATCACTCAAAATGGCGGTTGGGCGCTCGAACTGCAGGCTTTCTACCTCTTCTCGGCGATCGCGATCGCGATTTTCGGCGCAGGTCGTTTCAGCCTGGGCGGCCCTACCGGGCGCTATAACTGAGCGTTCGCCGGCCCTTCCGCGGGCGAGCAGGCCTCTTCGCCGCATCGCGAAAAGGCCACTGGCACGGAACCCGCTCCGATCCACACTGTCGGAATGGTTTTCCGCCCGGGCCACAAGCCTGGTGCGCCGGCCGGCGCATGATCCCTGCGCCGGCATCCGGCCCGGTCGCGACCGGGCCCCGCAGGAAAGCCAGACCATGTCACACACCCTTTTCATCTTCGCCGCCCTGCTCGCCAGCGGCGCGGCCCAGGCCAGCCTGCCCGGGATGGCCCTGCACTGCAACGGCGTCCGGGTTGAGAGCCAGGGCGGCGGCCGAGTACTGATCGAAGGCCAAGCCGTCCGCCTGAAAAAATTCAACGAGCACTACTTCGAAGCCCGCAGCGAAACCGAGCGCCTCACCGTCTCGTTCCGCCGTGACGCCGGGGGCAACTGGCAGGCCGGCTACAGCGACCGTCACCGCATCAGCGGCAACTGCCTCTCGCTCGCTCAGTCCGTGCGCGCTGCCGGACTGCCGCCTCACAAGCAAGCGGCCAAGCGCGCCTGCCTGACGGCCACCGCCCGCAAGACTGGCGCCAGCCCGGGCTCGCTGATCGTGCGGCAGCTGACTCAGGACGATGAGGGCCTGAAGATCCAGATCGTGCGCGAGCGGGAACCACTGACTTGGCTGTGCCGGGTGGACGCCAGCGGCCGCGTCGTCATGGTGCGCGGCACGACGGGCAGCTCCTCCATCAGGCCTGGTGCACGCCCCGATCGGCCGGAAACCGAGCCGCTCAGGCCGGCGCTTGTCAGAAAAATTCCTGCATGAGTCCGTAAATACTTGTTGGCGCCTGCTGCCCGCGTTCTGATCGCCGCCATGCATGACGAATGGAGCGGCACATGGCGGTACACAAGCTGAAGCAACTGGTCGCGGCGCTGGCCGTGGTGTCCCTGACGGCCTGCGGTGGCGGGGGCGGAGGTGGCGGAACCAGCAGCGAGGGCAGCACGACGGGAAGCGGCTCCAGCACGTCCAGCCTGGCCAGCAGCCAAGCGAGCGCCAGCGCGTCAAGCCGCAGCAGCACGAGCTCGACGGGCAGCAGCGCCAGCAGTCGAAGCAGCGCCGCCTCCTCAGGCAGCGTCGCCTCGAGCAGCAGTGCGGCCGCATCCTCGACGACCTCAGGCGGCAGCACCAGCGGCCTCGCCTACAAGGGCGTGAGCCTGGCGGTTGCCGAGTTCGGCGCCGACACCTGGGGCGGCGGCACCCTGCCCGGCAGCTATGGCAGCACCTACACCTATCCGACGAATCAGGAAGTGGACTACTTCGTCGCCAAGGGCATGAACACCCTGCGCCTGCCCTTCCGCTGGGAACGCCTGCAGCGCACGCTGGGCGGCGCCTTCGACACCGCCGAGCTGGGCTACATCGACAGCTTCGTGAGCTACGCCACCACCAAGGGCGCGTATGTGGTACTGGACCCGCACAACTACGCCCGCTACTACAGCAACACCATCGGCTCCGCCAGCGTGAGCCAGGCCCAGTTCGCCGATCTGTGGTCACGCCTGGCGAGCCATTACAAGGGCAACAGCCGGGTGATCTTCGCGCTGATGAACGAGCCGCATGACATGGACAGCACGGTCTGGCTCAACGCGGCAAACGCCGCCATCGCCGCCATCCGCGCCGCGGGCGCCGGCAACCTGATCCTGGTACCCGGCAACAGCTGGACCGGCGCGCACAGCTGGGTCAGCAGCGGCAACGGCTCGACCATGCTGGGCATCACCGACAGCGGCAACAACTACGCCTTCGAGGTCCACCAGTATCTGGACGGCGACAGCTCGGGCAACAGCGCCAGCTGCGTCAGCAGCACGATCGGCGCGGAGCGGCTGGCCGCCTTCACCGCCTGGCTCAAGAGCAACGGCAAGCGCGGCTTCCTCGGTGAATTCGCCGGCGGCAACGACAGCACCTGCCAGAGCGCAGTGACCGGCATGCTGGATCACCTGAAAACCAACAGCTCGGTCTGGATCGGCTGGACCTGGTGGGCCGCCGGGCCGTGGTGGGGGGATTACATCTTCACCCTGGAGCCGACCAACAGCTTCAGCACCGACCGCGCCCAGATGAGCTGGCTCACGCCCTGGCTCTGAGCTGCGCAGCGCCTGCCCCCGGCACCGGCAGGCGCGCGTTGGGCCGGGCTCAAGGCCCGGGCATCGTTGCAAACAGCTGTTTTGAAAGACTTTTCCAGAACAGCCTCGAGCGTGACGGAATTCGCGCATGTAGGAATCTCTCCTACACCTGAACTGCCCGAACAGGTAGATTGATGCTGAACAACGCGTCACCGAGTCCGCCATGATCCCCGCCATTCCCGCCCAGATTTCCTCCAGCACCGGCCTGTTTGCACTGCAGGCGCCGGTCGCCACGCAAGCCACGCTGGCCAGCTCGCTCGACACCGCGATGGACTCCATGGCGCAGGGCCTGCTGCTGGGCGCGATGCTGGCGCCGGAGAAGAAGGACGACAATGCCGACCGCATGGCGCTGGGCGAGCTGCTGATGTTCGGTAGCGCCCTCAGCGGCGCGCTGGACATCAGCCGCCAGCTCAACGACCTCTTCGCCGGCATCACCGCGCTCAGCGGCATCAGCGCGATCGGCGCCGCCCAGGGCGCCTGAGCGGCCGTCCAGACGGCGGCCACCGTGCCGCCACGCTCCGGGGCAAGGCTGCATCCCCATGCCGGCAGCATTGATGGTTATCATCGCCGGCGAGCCGTCTGCCACGACAGATCCGGCCATCCAACGCTACCCGGAGATCTCCATGAAACATGCCATCCTCAGCCTGGCCGCGCTCGCGCTGCTGGGCGCCTGCACACGCATCGAAACCGGCGAGGTCGGCCTGCGCATCGACGCGAGCAAGCAGGTCCAGGGCGCCGAACTGCAGCCCGGCTCCTGGAACCAGACCCTCATCGGCAGCGTGCTGACCTTCCCGGTGCGCGACATCAAGATCGACATCAACGACAAGACGCCGATGACGGCCGACAACTCGGCGCTGGCCGACATGGATGTCACCGTGGTCTATGGCCTGAATCCTTCCAGCGTGTCGGATCTGTGGACCCGGCAATCACGCTCCTTCCACGCCTACGAGAATGGCGACTGGTTCCTGATGAGCAACTACATGGGCACCATCGCCGGCAACGCCGTCTACAAGAGCGTGCGCGAATTCAAGGCGCTGGAGGTCAATGACAAGCGCGCCGTGATCGAGGAACGGGTCAAGCAGTACATCAACGACACGCTGCATGCCGAGAAGCTCGACACCTCGCTGGCCGTCACCCTGGTACAGGTGCGCAACATCAAGCCGGCGCAATCGATCATCGACAGCGCCAACGCCGTGGTGCGGGCGGAAAACGAGCTGCGCGAGAAGGAAGCCCAGGTGCAGATCGCCAAGAAGGAAGCCGAGCGCATGGCCGCGCTGGCCAACAACTCCGACAAGTCGATCGCCTACATGAACGCGCAGGCCAACCTGATGATTGCCGAGGGCATCCGCAACGGCAAGGTGAATGCCATCATCGTGCCGGCTGATTTCAAGGGCATGGTGAACATCAGCAAGTAAGGCGGGGCAGATCGGGACTTGCCCCGAACGGCAGGGCGCCGCCAGCATGGCATGATGAGCTACCCATCCCAGAGGAGCCCGCCATGCCCTGCCGGACCGCCCTGCCCTGCCTGCTGCTTGCCCTGCTGAGTACCGCGGCCTCCGCCGAATGCGACGAGCCCAAGGGCCAGTATCGCGGCAAGCTGTTCGACGCCATGGCCCAGATCGAAGGCGGCATGGCCGGCCGGGTCGAAGAGGCCATCAACAAGGCGGGCGTGCAACGCATCGCCCTCTTCGGCCGTGAAAAGCTCGGCCGGCGAACGCGACGTGATGGCCCTGGCCGCCCGCCTGCCGGAGCGCGTCATTCCCGGCGCGCCCAAGTTCTTTGCCGATTCGTCGGCCTATGAATCCGACATCCTGCGCAAGCTCGGCCAATACCTCACGCCCGAACGCAAACGCGCGTTCGTCGGCGAGCTGCTGATCGTGCATGGCGACAAGTCCCACGGTTCGAGTACCGCCGCGGGCGAGCGCACGATGGACACCACCGCACCGGCCTTCACCGACCTGCTGCGGAACGCGAACGCGCTGCAGATGCCGTTCATGCTTCACTGGGAAGTCTATGACTGGTCCCGTGACTGGCCGCGCATGAGCGCCCTCTACGCGCAGTGGCCGCAACTCGTCTTCATCTGGCCGCATGCCGGTTTCGGCAGCGCGGCGCAGGTTCGCGAAGTCATCGAGAAGCATTCCAACGTCATGGTGACGCTCTCCAAGACGGAACAGGGTCAGGACGCGCTCAGCGCGGAGAAATCCGAACAGATCGGGCCACCGCTCATCGATGCCTGCGGCCGCATCGACGCCGAATGGAATCGCCTGCTGCTCGATCATCCTGAGCGCTTCCTGTTCGCCACCGACGCCCACAAGGACTTCCGCTGGAACCGCTATGAACGGATCGTTCACCGCTGGCGCAACATCCTCAAGCAGTTGCCGGGGCCGATTGCACGCCAGATTGCCCACGGCAATGCGATGCGCGTGTATCACCTGAAGCCCGACGCCAACGAGGCGCCGGAAGCCGCTGCCTCCGGCGCGGAAGGCGAGCGCTGAAGGCCGGCTTCGGCAGCTGCAAGGCCTTGCACCGCAGCCCGCCGGCAGTGCCGGTCACGGATCTGTCAGAGTACGGGTGCATACTCCCTTTCCGGGCATGAAGGCCGCGCTTCACTTCCGCGCCCGCGGCCACTTCGGGGAACACGCCATGCACCTTGCCGTCTCTTCGCGTCAGCTTGCCGGTCTGGTGACGCTGCTGCTCTGCCTCGCCACCGCGCCGACACACGCCGAGAAATTCACCATCGCGGTGATCTCCGACACGCAGAACTACACCGATGTAGCCCGTGCGCAACCGCGCGGCATCGATGTGTTCATGGGCCAGATGCGCTATCTCGTCGACAGCCGGACCGAGAAGAACCTGGTCTTCGTGACCCATGTGGGAGACGTCGTGCAGCATGGCGATGGCCGCTTCCGCACCGGGCCGAAAGACCAGCCGACCGACTGGAACACCCGTGCCGAATGGATGCTGGCGAACCGGGCCATCAGCATCCTGAGCGAAGCCGGCCTGCCCTTCGGCCTGTCGCCGGGCAATCACGATTACGACAACTACGCCTGGCCGGCCGAGGTCGGCCCCTCTCGTCCGCTCACCGGTGGCAAGGCGTGGAATGCCTGGTTCGGCCCGAATTCCAGTCACTTCGCCGGCAAGCGCTGGTATGGCGGCGCCTCGCCCGACGGACTCAGCAGCTACCAGCAGTTCAGCGCGGGCGGCAAACGCTTCCTGCATCTCTCGCTTGAAATGGAAGCCTCGCCGGCGGTGCTCGACTGGGCGCAGGGCGTGATCAACCGTCATCGCGGCCAGCCGACCATCGTGACCACGCATGAATGGCTGGATCCGAACTTCACCGGCGCCACCACCCGCTCGAACGACAACAAGGCCTACTTCGAAGGCGCGGCCAATCTGCCACCGGATCAGGTGTGGGAGCGCTTCATCCGCCGCAATGACCAGATCTTCCTGGTGCTTGCCGGCCATGACTGGACGCCGACGAATGAGGGCCGCTCGAATGGCGAGAACCTGCGCATCGATCAGAACGACGCGGGTCACCCGGTCTATCAGACCGTGCAGGACTACCAGGGCAACACCATCGGCCCCGATGGCACGCCGGGTTCGGACAACGGCGGTGCGGGCTGGATGCGCTTCATCGAGTTCGACACCAGGGCGAAAACGATGCACTTCTACACCTACTCCTCACTGCTCGGAAAACATGCCGGCCGCAATGGCGAAGCCACCTTCGGCGCCACGCCGCAGCATTCCGACTTCGTGCTCGACTTCCCGCCGCAACTCATGCGCTGAACGAAGCACGCGGCCGCTTACCCTGCATGAAGCGAGGGGGCGGCCGCGTCGATTCCTGAAGTGCCTCAGCGGATGCGTGGCCCAGTCGGGCCATGAAGCCTGTCACACAACCGTGCCCGGATGGCGGCAGCTGCGGCTCGGACGCTGCGTGAGAGCGCCCGGCCTGCGAGCGGAACGACGGCTTTCAGCCGCCGTTGCGGCACTGCTGCGGACGACTGGCCTGTCTGACCGTTCCCCCCGAGCAATCCCAGCGCAGGTTGCCGCCTTCGATGCGCGGCACCAGCTCCAGCGTCTGATCGCTCAGCGAACCGTTGCCGGACAGGAAGCGCACCCTGAGCACGCCGGAGGGCTCGAGCGTCACGGTTGCGATCTTGCCGATGTACTCGACATTGTCGAGCATCACTTCGCCGGGTTCGCGCGGCAGGCGGCCGCTGCGGATGATGAAGTCCTGCACCTGGCCGCGCATCGTCTCGCTGCCCGCCAGCGCCTGCGCCACCTTGGCGCGGCCGGTGTAATCGGCATAGGCCGGAATCGCGATCGCGGCCAGGATGCCGACCATCGCGATGAAGGCAAAACCGGCCACCACGGCTACGATCACGGCGCTGCCGCCACCGGATTCATATTTCTCGTTGAGCGACTCTTCGCTGGTGAAGGCGTAGATGATGAATTCGATGAAGGCGATCAGGCCGGGAATCCCGGTCCAGCAGAAGAGCAGATAGAGCAGCCCCCACCAGTGCTTGCGCAGATAGAACTTGTGCGCGCCCAGGCCACCGAGGAAGAAGGTCAGGATCAGCAGGCCGGCCTTGCTCACATGGCGCCGCTGGCGAACGCCGCACTTCGGGCAGATTTCCGCCTTCCGGTTGATCAGCTCGCCGCATTCGCCGCAAGCTTTGGTATTGCCTTCAAGCGCCGCTTTCGGCGGCGCATACGCGTTGTCGGTCATGATTCCTCCCGTTCCTGTCCTGTCCGGATCATTTTCATTGAGCACAAAAGCATAGCGCACAAATGCCGGGGGCATTCCCGGTCGATCCGCAGGAAACGGCAGAACACATGAAGGCAGTCAGCCGGTCTGCAACAGATGCGCGCGCAGCGCACACTGCTGGTACCTGGCCAGGCGGTGTGCGCCGCGTGAGACCTCCGCCCGCCTCGGCAGCGGGCGGCTGCCGCATCACCTGATCAGGCGAGCACGAGCGTCACATCAATGTTGCCGCGGGTGGCGTTGGAATACGGGCAGACGATGTGAGCCTTGTCGACCAGCGCCTGCGCCTGCTCGCGCGGCACGCCCGGCAGGCTGATGGTCAGCTCGGCCTGAATGCCGAAGCCCGTCGGGATCGGACCGATACCGACCTTGCCGGTGATCTGCGCGTCCGCCGGAATGCTCACCTTCTCCTGCGCCGCCACGAACTTCAGCGCGCCAAGGAAGCAGGCCGAGTAGCCCGCGGCGAAGAGCTGCTCCGGGTTGGTGCCCGGGCCGCCGGCACCGCCCAGGTCGCGCGGCGTGGAGAGCTGAACATCCAGCGCCTTGTCGGACGAGATGGCGCGGCCTTCACGGCCTCCGGTGGCAGTGGCTTCAGCGGTGTAGAGAACCTTTTCGAGTGACATGGCAAGACTCCTTGTGAGGGTTTCGGCGGCGGGCGCCGCGCGATGGAGTCACTTTGCCGCAAAGTCAGGTACGATCAGCTACAAATAATCCTGAACACTTGATCATTCGTATCAAACCGAAAGCCCGCCATGGCCGATCGACTTGCCGCCCTGCTCGAACACTTCGCCGTCACCGCCCATGTCTTTCATACAGGCACGCTCTGCGGCATCCATGATCTTCCCGGCGAGGGTCAGGGCGGCAGCGGTCAGCTCCACCTCGTGCGGCGTGGGCCGCTTGAAGTGCGGCATGGCGGCGCTACCGCGGCGCGGATCGAGGTGCCCAGCCTGCTGCTTTATCCGCGGCCCTTCGCACACCGCTTCATCTGCGACGCCGATCAGGGGGCCGATCTCGCCTGCGCCGATCTGGGTTTTGCCGGGGGCGCGGCCAATCCGCTCGCAGCGGCCCTGCCGCCCTTCATCTGTCTGCCTCTTGATCAGCTGCCCGGCGCCAGCGGCGTACTCGAACTCCTCTTTGCCGAAGCCTTCGCCCAGCATTGTGGTCGCGTCGCCATGCTCAACTGCCTGTTCGAAGTCGTGCTCATCCAGACCCTGCGCGCCCTGATGGAATCCGGCCAGGCCGAGCTCGGCATGCTCGCCGGCCTGAGCGATCCGCGCCTGCGCCTGGCCATCGTCGCCATGCACGAGCAGCCCGCGCGGGACTGGAGTCTGGAACAGCTCGCCGATGCCGCCGGCATGTCGCGCAGCGTCTTCGCCAACAGCTTCCGCCAGCGCGTCGGCACCACCCCCGCAGCCTATCTTCAGCGCTGGCGGGTGAGCCTCGCACAACGCTCGCTGCAACAGGGCCTGCCGCTCAAGCGCGTGGCCATCGAGGTGGGTTACGGCAGTGAAGCCGCGCTCTCGCGCGCATTCAAGACTTGCGTGGGTCTGTCGCCCCGTGAGTGGAGCAAAACCCTGTCATCCGCCTGATCGGCAAGCGCCCGCTGCGATCCGAGGACCTGCTGCAGCGCCCCACCACCGCCAGCCTGGATCGCGACTCCAGCCGGCCCTGGCCCTGGCTGTTTGCCGGCGGCGTGCAGCTCGCCATGCCACACCCTGCCTTCATTGCCGACGACGCAGAAGCCGAGCGGCTGGCCGCGGTGGAAGGCCTGGGCTTCGGGCAGTTCCCGGGCTTTTCGATTGCCGCCGATCTTGCCGCCGGCCGCCTGCAACGCGTGCTCACCGACTGCGAACCCGATCCCTGGCCGCTTTACCTCTACCGCCCGCAGCGCGGCCCGGTCCCCGCCCGCATCCGTGCGCTTTTCGACCACCTCCAGCACGCGCTCACCACGCTTCCGACCGCGCCCGCAACCTGAGCCCTCGCAGGCCAGACGGCCTCAGCGCAACCGCCAGCGCCATTCAATTGTCATGCGCCGCCGCGGCACGGCCACACAGGCCGACCCGGTCACCGTCCCATTCGCAACGCAGCTCGCCACCCCGCTCGGAGAGCTGCTGCGCCTGCAGCGTGGTCTTGCCCAGGCGCGCGCCCCAGAACGGCGTCAGCACGCAATGCGCCGAGCCGGTCACCGGATCTTCAGGCACGCCCATGCGTGGCGCGAAATAGCGGCTGACGAAATCTGCCGTGCGGCCAGGCGCGGTCACGATCACCGCGCGCCGCGGCAAGGCCTGCAGGGCGGCCATGTCCGGCCGCAGCGCACGGATCTGTGCTTCGTCAGCGAAGACGGCGAGATACACGTCCGTCTCCAGCACTTCGAGTGGCGTGGCGCCCAGTGCCGCCGCCAGTGCAGGCGGGGTGGCAATCGCCTGCGCGAAGCGCGCGGGAAAATCGAGACGGTACTCGTCCTGCCCGAGACGTGACACGCCCAGTTCGCCACTGAGCGTCATGAAGCTCACGCCGGGCGCTGAACAGCCAAGCAGGGTGTAGAGCACGTGAGCAGTTGCCAGCGTTGCGTGCCCGCACAGCCTCACCTCGGCGGTCGGCGTGAACCAGCGCAGCCGGTAACCGGCGGCCTCACGCACGAGGAAGGCCGTTTCGGAGAGCGCGTTGTCCCGCGCGGTGGCCTGCAGCCAGGTATCGTCCGGCCAGTCCTGCAGCACGCAGACCGCGGCCGGATTGCCGCGAAAGCCTTTGCCGGTAAAAGCGTTGATGACGAACTGTCGGGAGAGCATGAATCGCCTTGCAGGGCAGGCGCCAGACCGTGCGCGGCGCATCGCGTGAGGCCACCGATCCTACAGGTATCCGGGCCGACCCGCAGCGCATCCCGGTGCGGCCCCTGGCAGCCCCGCCCGTCAGGCCTGGCGTGTTTTACGGCAGCCCCCGGTTTGGCGCCGGCGGATTTGCTGTTGTCATACCCGGACCGCCCGAACCATGCATGCAGAGGTGCCTCATGTCCCACCACGCCACGCCTGGCAGCACACGCCTTGCCGCGCTGCTGCTCATCTCGCTTTGCGCATGCGGAGGCGGTGGTGGCGGAGGCAGCGCCTCTTCCGGCGGGCAGGCGTCTGCAGCCTCGTCGAGCAGTTCCGCGGCAAGCAGCGCCACGAAATCGAGCAGCAGCTCCAGCGTGGCGTCGGTCTCCGCCACCTGCGAGGTACCGACCGCATGGACCCTGCCGACGACCCGGGTAACGGTGGGTCAGGGCACGGCTGCGAGCTGCACCGAGGCCGCGCTCAGAAGCGCGGCGCAGAGCGGCGGCAGCATCACTTTTTCCTGCGGTTCGTCACCCGTCACGATCCCGGTCAGCAGCGAGATCCGCTTCCCGAATGCGACCGTCATCGACGGTGCAGGCCTGATCACGCTTGACGGAGGCAGCAAGAACCGCATTCTGGTGTCCGCCAACAACCGCTCGCTGTCAGTGCGCAACATGCGCCTGATCAATGGAGCCGCCGGCAAAACGATGGAAGGCGCGGGCATCGGCGGAGCCGTTTCCGGTGAATACATGAACCGGATCGAGGTCATCAACAGCCGCTTCGAAAACAACACGGCCGGCCGCGGCGGTGGTGCCGTGGGCGTGGGCACGGCCAGCACGCTGGTCATTGTCGGCAGCACGTTTACCGGCAACAGCGCCTGGTACGGCGGCGCGGTCTACAGCCTGCTCTCGCCCCTGAGCATCGTGAATTCCGTCTTCAGCGGAAACTTCACCACGACCGACGGAAGCCTTGGCGATGGCGGCGCCATCGGCACGGACGGCGCCTCGACAAGCCCCGATGACAGCGTCGGCGGCGACGTCTACATCTGCGGCACGCAGATCACCGGCAATCAGGGATACGGCAACGGTGGCGGCGCCTATCTGTGGGTGTACCCGCCCGACCGGATCATCATCGACCGGACGACGGTCTCGGCCAACCGTGCCTCGACCAACGGCCGGAACAACAACGGCCTGGGCGGCGCGATGCGGGTGAGCAATGGCGAGATCATCATCCGGCGCTCGAGCTTCCTGTCGAACACCAGCGACGGCAATGGCGGCGGGCTTTATCTGGACTGTGCCCCGAGCTGCACGCTGAACAACGACACCTTTCACGGCAACATCGCGAAGAGCTATGGCGGTGCCATCTTCGGAGACGGGCACAGCAGCAACAACGTCACGTTTGCGGCGAACCAGGCCGGCGGGCATGGCGGCGCGATCTTCGGCAGCGGTTTCAGCGTGAGCAACTCGGTCTTTCTCGATAACGCCGCCGGCAATCCCTGGGGACAAGCCATGTCCTGCAGCAGCACCGGGACCGGCGCGAACGTCGTTCAATGGCTGAGCGCGAAGAACAACGGCGGCAGCGACACCTGCGTGCCCGCCCCCACCGCCGCCGCCCCCGCGCTGTCGGCCCCCGCCGACAACGGAGGCCCCACCTGGACCATGCTGCCCGCCAGGGACAGCCCCCTGCTCAATGCCGGCTCCGGCTGCACCACGGAAGATCAGCGGGGCAACTCTCGCGACACCGCACGCTGCGATCTGGGGTCGGTCGAAATCAACTGAAGCCGCGCGAAGCCGGCAGGCGCCATCGTGCGCCTCCGGCAGCATCAGCCGCCCGCGCTCATCGGCGGCGGTTTGTCGCGCGCCCGTTCCTCCGTCTCCGGGCAGTGTTGCGAAAAAGCCGTCCGCCCTCAGGAAAGCACGTGATCCAGGACACTGCGCGGGCCTGCAGCGGGTATTCCGTTGTCCTGCACCCGTAGAATGGGCCGGGCGTCTGCAAAGCGGACGCTGCCCCGGGCCCGAGCGGCCCGATCACTGCCGGAGGTCATGTGGAATTCGTCTTGCTGGAACACATCAATGCGGTCATTGCCGTGGCGGTCATCCTGATCCTGCTGATCGGCTACAAGTGGGTGCTGTGGTTGTTCGGCGTCATCATCGTGCCGGACGACTCGCTGGGCGTGGTCACCAAGAAGTTCGTGCTCTTCGGCGCCAGAAAGAGCCTGCCGGACGGACGCATCATCGCCCTCGATGGCGAGGCCGGATACCAGGCCGACACGCTGCCACCCGGTCTGCATATCGCGCTGTGGCCCTGGCAGTACACGGTGGACCTGGTGAAATTCTTCACCGTGCCGCCAGACAAGATCGGCGTGGTCGAAGCCTGTGACGGCGAGCCCCTGCCCTCGGGGCGCATCATCGCTCAGCAGATCGCCTGCGACAGCTACCAGGATGCGCGCGCCTTCCTGCAGAGCGGCGGCATGCGCGGCCCGCAGATGGCGGTGGTGCCCCCCGGCACCTACCGGATCAATCCGCTGCTGTTCACCGTCACGCTGGACGGCGCGCTGACGATTCCGCCCGGCAAGGTCGGCGTGGTCGAGGCACTGGACGGCAAGCAACTGCCCTCGGGGCGCATCATCGCGCGCCAGGTCGAATGCAATTCCTTCCAGGACGGCCACGCCTTCCTCGAAGGCGGCGGCGAGCGCGGCCCGCAGATGGGCGTGATCACCCCCGGCACCTACCGCATCAACCCGCGCCTGTTCGAGGTGCAGCTGGCCGAAGTGCTGGATATTCCGCAGAACAAGGTCGGCATCGTCACCACCAAGGAAGGCGAGCCGCTCGCTGCCGGAGAGATTGCCGGCCCGGCGGTGGAAGGCCACAACATGTTCCAGAACCCGCAGGCCTTCGTTACCAACGGCGGCCGCAAGGGTCTGCAGGAGCAGGTGCTGCTGGCCGGGCGCTACTTCATCAACCCGCGCTTCGCCACGGTCGAAGTCGTCGACATGGTCGAGGTGCCGATCGCGCATGTGGGCGTGGTGATCGCCTTCGTCGGCAAGGAAGGGCGCGACGTCACCGGGGAATCCTTCCGTCATGGCAACCTCGTCTCGCGCGGCGAGAAGGGCGTGTGGGTCGAGCCGCTGGATCCGGGCAAGTACCCGATCAATCCCTACACCCACAAGGTCACCAATGTACCGACCGCCAACGTGGTGCTGAACTGGGCGACCGGCAAGACCGAAGCGCACAACCTCGACGCCAACCTGTCGACGATCTCGGTGCGCTCGGCCGACGGCTTCAAGTTCAACCTCGATGTTTCGCAGATCATCCACATTCCGCGCAACGATGCACCCAAGGTCATCGCCCGCTTCGGCAGCATGTCGGCACTCGTCACCCAGGTGCTGGAGCCCACCATCGGCAACTACTTCCGCAATGCCGCGCAGAGCTCCGACGTGATCGACTTCCTCAAGCACCGCTCGAACCGGCAGGACGAGGCGCGCCAGTCCATCGCCACGGCGCTCAAGGAATACAACGTCGGCGCGGTCGACACCCTGATCGGTGACATCGTGCCGCCGGAAGACCTGATGAAGACGCTGACCGACCGCAAGATCGCCGAGCAGGAACGCGTGACCTACGACACCCAGCGCCAGGCGCAGGACGTGAAACAGCAGCTCGAACAGGCCACCGCGCTGGCCGCCACGCAGGCCCGCGTGGTGGATGCCGAGCGCCAGGTCACGATTGCCGAGTTCAATGCACGCGCCACCGTGAAATCGGCCGAAGGTTCGGCCTCGGCCAAGAAGATCAATGCCGAAGCCGATGCCAATGTCCTGCGCACGGTGGGCGAGGCCGAAGCCGCCAAGACCCAGGCCGTGGGTGGCGCCGAAGCCGAGGTCATCAAGCTCAAGATCGCTTCGATGGAGTCCGGCAACTACGCGATGGTGCAGGTCGCCGAGGCGCTGGCCAAAGCCGGCGTCAAGCTGGTGCCGGACATCGTCGCCGGCGGTGGCTCGGGCGCCGGCGGCACGCTGGTCGATGTGCTGCTGGGCAACCTGATCCGCGACGGCATGAAAGACGCGCAGAAGAACTCCGGCAATCCGGGCCCGGCCATCACGAACTGAGCCGGTCTTCCTGCCAGGCGGGGCAGCAAGCGCACCGCGCTTGCGCTCCGGCCGCGCACAACACAAGGGGTCGCCATCGCGGCCCGTTTCAATTCGCCTTGCCGTGACAAGGGCACTTGCGAGATACGCAGCCGAAGACCGCAGGGCGGCGCGCAGACTCCGCCATGTTGATCAAGACAGGCGGGAGCGTTTCACTCCCACTCCGACCTTGCCGCATGCGATCACAAACGTAGCCCGGATGCAGCAAAGCGGAATCCGGGACTTGGTCGCAGAAATAAGCCCAAGCCCCGGATTCCGGCAACGCCTTCATCCGCGCTACTTGCTCCGCGACATTGATCAACGCATGCCGTGAGATTTCAATCCACCCTGCGACCTCGCCGCACGCAATAAAGTGCTGCGCATGAGCCCTGACCGCAGCCTCGCAGTAAGATCAGGCCCAAACGCGCTGTGCCTCGCTCTCGGAGCAGCCTGCCGGCACAGGCAGGCGAGGCGCGGTTCTCCAGCCACCCCGCATTCATCATCCATTCAAGGAAACAGCCTCATGGGCGCACAGTGGAAAGCCAAACATAAAGACATCGCCGCCAATGCCAAAGGCAAGATCTTCGGCAAGCTGGTCAAGGAAATCCTCGTCGCCGCCCGCGGTGGCGCCGACCCGACGATGAACTCGCGCCTGCGCCTGGCCGTCGAGCAGGCCAGGAAGGCCTCCATGCCCAAGGACACGCTGGAGCGCGCCATCAAGCGCGGCGCCGGCCTCACCGACGAGCCGGTCAGCTTCGAGCACGTCATCTACGAAGGCTTCGCCCCGCATCAGGTCGCCGTGATGGTGGAATGCCTCACCGACAACGTGCGCCGCACCGCGCCGGAAATGCGCGTGCTGTTCCGCAAGGGTCAGCTCGGCACCTCCGGCTCCGTCGCCTGGGATTTCGATCACCTCGGCATGATCGAAGCCGCCCCGCTCACCCCCGGAGCTGACCCCGAAGAGGCCGCCATCGAAGCCGGCGCGCAGGATCTGGAGCCCGGTGAAGAGGAAGGCACGACGCTCTTCTACACCGCCCCCACCGAACTCGATCTGGTCAGCAAGGCCCTCGGCGCGCACGGTTTCAACGTGCTCTCCGCCAAGCTCGGCTACAAGCCCAAGAACCCGGTCAGCGCCGCCAGCCTCAGCGCCGAAGCGCTGGAAGAAGTCGAAGCCTTCCTCGCCGCCATCGACGAACATGACGACGTGCAGAACGTGTATGCAGCACTGACGGACTGAGCTGCGCTCACCCATGCAAACGGCGCCGAGGCGCCGTTTGCATATGACATCGATTTTCGCAGGGCGGGCTCGGTGAGCCCACGCGTTCATGCCCAGGCTCGGAGCACAGGTGAACAACACCACATGGGCTCACCGAGCCCCCTGCAGTTCTCATTCTTCCCCGAATACTCCGGGTGACGAATCGCCCGCCCAATCCGGCGCGCAGAACCCAACCGCCAAATGGCGGTGAAACGAGGACCACGGCCAATCGACTACGCGCTCCACATGCCCATGCTTGACCGGGTTGAAATGGATGTCATCCAGGCAGCGTGCGAAATCCGTCTCATCGCGTAGCGTGTGTTCCAAACAACGCCGCTGCCGCAGCGTGCTTTCCCGGCGCTTGGCCTTGGAGGCACTCCTCCACGCCTCAAGGTGCAGGCGCTCGCCCAATGCCATCGAAACGCGCCGCTTGATCAAGGACCAGCGCGTAGAAAAATCGCTATCGCCGGGCTGCAGCGTCCAGATGCAATGCAGGTGATCCGGCATCAGCACCCAGGCTTCAATCGTGAACGGATGCTTTTCGCGCGTGCGGGTAATGGCCTCACGCAGCGCCGCGCTCCAGCTCGCCAGCGTCACCGGGGATGTGAGCTCGGGCGACACCTTCACGCTGCGGGTCAGCGTCTCAGGCTGAGGGCGGGTGGGCGCAAAGCGCCCGCGCAGACAGCACAAAGGGGCCGATGGTCCCTTTGTCGTTTCAGATATCCGACCACATTTCGCGCCGGCCATCGCCCGGCGTAGGTCGGAAAAGCCGCAGGCGCCTTCCGACACCTGGCGACACAAGCAGTAAGGATCGCTTCAAGACGCATAAGACGTCGGAAGGCGCTTCGTTTTTCCGACCTACGACTCGGGCACGCATTCCGGGTTACGGCCTTGAGCATCCTGCGCACCCGAGTTCGACAGTTCGTCGCGTAAGTTGTTGATTCGTATATGAGCGAATCTCAAACGTGCCCCTACAAGAAAGTG
>NZ_JBDIVF010000017.1:0-48605 GCF_039631355.1 Uliginosibacterium paludis
CGCTGCGACAACGGACCCGAGTACATCAGCGCAAGCCTGCTGAGTTGGGCAGAGAAGCAACAGATCCGCATCGAGCACATCCAGCCCGGCAAGCCGCAGCAGAATGCCTATGTCGAGCGTTACAACCGGACAGTGCGCTATGACTGGCTCGGTCAGCACCTGTTCGACTCGGTCGAGCAGGTGCAGGAATACGCCACGCGCTGGCTGTGGACCTACAATCACGAGCGGCCCAACATGGCCCTAGGAGGCATCACCCCGAAGCAGAAACTGGCGCAAACGCAAACCAAATAGCTCTACTTCTGCCTGCCACCAAAAAAAGGGGGGATTACCCTTGCCCGTGGAGTTTTCGGCAATGCGTGATCCGGAGTGAGTCTGTCCGTTTGCATGCGGGGCGGTCACATGCGGTCGGCGCTCATGCCGGGGGTTGGTTGTTGTTCATCGCGCACCGGCAGATGAAGCCCGCTCGCCAGACCCGCCTGGTTCAGCTTCCTGTCTGATGCCCCCTGAATGTCAATGGCATCACGCGTGCGTGCGGCAGAGCAGACTCACCGTTACCCTTCTGAGGTCAGCGTTATTTGTCGGCTCAGCGAGGATTCGCCGTGCGGGCGGGCGCACTGGCTTTTGCTGAGCGCAGCGCCTGCGCAAGATCATGAACCACCATGGCATAGAAGCTGCTGCGGTTGTATCGCGTGATGACATAGAAATTCCGGAAGCCCAGCCAGTATTCGGTCGGGCCGCCCGGACTGACCAGGTCCACGAAGGTGATGTGCTCATTGCTGTCTGCCGGGAGCATGCTGCTGACACCGGCGGCCTGCAGCGAGGCAGCGTCCAGGGACGGCAGGATGCCGGCGGCTACCAGCCTCGCGGCCTGGGCTTCGTCGGCGATTCGGGCAGGCATCACGATCTTTCCGCCGGGTACCCAGCCATGCTCGACCAGGAAGTTGGCGATGCTGTAGATGGCATCGGTCGGGCTGTTGCGCAGGTCGATGTCTCCGTCGCGGTCGCCGTCCACTGCATAGCGTCGGATGCTGCTGGGCAGGAACTGCGGGTAGCCGAGAGCGCCGGCGTAGGAGCCTTTGTAACTCTCGACGGGATGACCCTGTTCGCGGGCGAGCAGGAAGAGTTCTTCCAGCTCGCGCCTGAAGAGTGGCGCACGGGGCGGATAGTCGAAGGCGAGGGTGGCGAGCGCGGACAGGGCACTGAAATTTCCGGTATTGCGGCCATAGACCGTTTCGACGCCGATGAAGGACACGATGATTTCTTCTGGCACGCCGCTTCTGGCAGAGGCATCGGCAATGGCCTGTTGATGATCCCGCCAGAAAGACAGTCCGCCCTGGATGCGCGCCTTGTCGATGAAGCGCGAGCGGTAGCGCTGCCAGGAGCGGACGCCAGGGTCGGCCGGCGGCTTGACGAGCTCGATCACCCTCGGCAGTGGCGTGGCACCCTCCAGCGCCGTGCGCAACTCTGCAGCCGGAATGCCTTGCCTTGCGGAGACTTCCGCGATGAAGGCCTGGACGTCTGCACGGTCAGTGAAATAGGCGGCGGAGCAATATGCGCTCAGTGTCAGGGTGAGCAGTGCGATGCCCGGTCTTGCGAAGCTGAGGATCATGGCCTGAATTGCTTGACGGACTGCGCGAGCTTGCGGAGTCCACGGGTTGTGGGGGGCGTGCGGCCAAAGCGCAGCGTTGCGTAGCTTTCGGCGATGCGTGAAATGGTATCGGCACTCTCCGGAAGCGCCAAGGCGGCCCGCAGGGCGAAGTCGCCTGCGGTTTCCCATGGCTGCCGCGCGACGCCGCGCCGGGCAAGCTTCCGGCAGAAATTGCGCCAGATCGTGTCGAGCCCGTCTCGGGCGGCCTGACGGGGCCAGAGCCGGATGACGAGGTAGAGCACCCAGCCGCCCGCGCCGGCCGCCAGCAGGCCGATGAGCCGGGGCCAGTCGGTGTCCGGCAGACCGAGCCTGTGCAGGAGTTCTGACTGCCGGCTGGCGTTGTAGCCCAGCACCCACTGATTCCAGCCGTTTGAAAGCGCTTCAAGCCGGTGACGCATCTCGCGCATCAGGGCCGAGTCGCCGAGGAAAACCGGCAAGGATTCGCCGGCCGGCAATGCGCCGGCGATCCCGTCGTCGATGCGGGCGGGGACGCTGGTCGCGGTGGGATCGACCCGCACCCAGCCCTTTCCGGCGAGCCAGATTTCCGTCCAGGCATGGGCATCGGACTGTCGGACTACCAGCGTCCCGTCGAGCGGATTGCGTTCTCCCCCCTGGTAGCCGGTGACAACGCGGCCCGGCAGGCCGGCCGCCCGGGCCAGGACGACGAAGCTGCTGGCGAAGTGTTCGCAGAAGCCACGCTTGCTGTCGAAGAGAAACTCGTCCGCGGTATGCTCACCCAGCAGGGGCGGGTTCAGCGTGTAGGCCAGGTGTGCGTCACGCAGCAAGGCAATCGCGGCTTGCAGACGCTCGGCTGGGGCCGGATACCTGGCCCGCAGTGCCTGCCCTGCGGCGACTGTGCGCGGATTGCGCCCCTCCGGCAGGCGGAGGGCGGCCTGCAGACGGCCCGGGCGTTCGTCCAGACCGACCACCGCTTCGG
Source organism: Uliginosibacterium paludis (assembly GCF_039631355.1). NCBI lineage: Bacteria > Pseudomonadati > Pseudomonadota > Betaproteobacteria > Rhodocyclales > Zoogloeaceae > Uliginosibacterium > Uliginosibacterium paludis. The sequence continues at coordinate 2,586 of NZ_JBDIVF010000017.1, forward strand.
GATAGGCGCTCAGACTGATGCGCTGCCGCGCAGTGACCGGCGCGAGCGCCAGCAGGTTCAGCTCGCTGCCGTAGCGCACACGCGGCAGATCAGGCCCGGGGAAGTCTAGCGCCAGCAGCCATGGCCGATTGTGAGGCTCAAGGGTGAGCTGGTAACGGTAAGCCGGCCCGAGCGGCGCGTAGCGCGGCTCGCCGAAGCTGCCGGACGGTCTTTCGCGCCACACCTTGCCGTCGAACTCGGTCAGAACCGGGCCGCGCCAGTAGCGTTCGCGAGGTGGTGGCAGTGCGGCTTCGAACTCGGCGCGAAAAGCGATTTCGCCAGAGAGGATCAGTTCGGAAATGGAGCCGGGCTGCATGCTGTCGGAAAGCCCTGTGCTGCTGCCGGCCGCGTCACCGGGCATGCGCCAGAGGGGCCCGTCGATGCGGGGGAACAGCAGGAACAGCAGCACCAGCAGCGGCAGCGCGCCTGCGATCAGGCGCAGGCCTGTTTTCAGAGCAGGGCGCAGCCCCAGCGCCGGACGTTCGAGGCGGGCGCTGGTCGCCAGGATGGCAAGCGTGCAGAGCATGACCGTCGCTGCAACGGCAGGATTCTGGGCATTGAGGAATTGCCCCGTCATCATGAAGCAGCACAGCAGCATGGTCGCGCGCGCGTCCCGAATGCTGCGGCTTTCGAGCAGCTTCAGCGGCAGGAAGAGCGCCAGCATCGCCAGGCCCGGTTCGCGCCCGAACAGCGTGCGGAACTCGGCAAAGCAGAGTGACGCCCCCAATACGGTCAGCAGGAACATGAGGATGCGAGCCGGCGGCGGCGCATCCTGACGGATCAGCCAGCCTTGCCAGCCGAGCAGCAGGACGGTCAGCACCGCCATGCTGATGGGGAGCCCGGGCAGGAAGGGCAGGAGCGAGAGCGTGGCGGTGGCGAGCAGCGCGAAGCCGGTGTCACGCGGAAACTGAACGGAGTCGGTGCGCTTCATGGCCTACCACCTCCTGCGCACAGCGCCAGGCGGAGCAGGCAGACCTGGTGGTGCGCCGCGTCTTCTCCCGGGCCGGTTTCGCTGTCGGGCAGGATCAGCGTCGTCCGCATGCCGGCTGCGCGGGCCTCCAGCACCCAGGCCGTCAGCTGGCTCAGGCGTGTTTCAAGCGATTGCTCCGCCGGCAGCAGGCGCCAGTCAAGCACGCATTCGCGGGCCGCTGCGCTGGCCCAGGTCTTGGTCAGGAGGCCGCGCCCCTGTGCGAGCTGCTTCCAGGCGATATGGCGGGGCGAGTCGACGGGCTGATGCTTGCGCAGTCCGGCAAAGTCGTCCTGCCCGGCGACCAGGCTGGCGTTCTGCCCGCTCTGCGCCGGCGAGAGTCCGGCAGGCAGGGCGCGTGTGCCGGCGGGCGCGGGATAGACGACAGCCTGGGCATCCGGTTCGAGGTAGGACCATGCCCGGATCCAGCCCAGCGGCTGGGTGGTTTCGAGCGTGAGCTGGCCTGGCTGCATCAGGCCGCGCGCGCGGGCGGGTAGCGCGAAGAGCAACTCGGCCTGTGCATTGGCCGGGACATCGAAGTGCTCGTACAGGATCTGTCCTGCCGCCGACTTCAGGCGCAGGCCGGGGCGTTCGCTGCGGGCAGCGTTCCGTGCGGTCAGGCGCCAGCTGGCGGCGCCTCCGGCAAAGCTCTCGCCGTGTGCGGCAATGCTGACTTCGAGGTTGGTCAGCGTCCGCCAGCTGTGCAGGATGTGCAGCACGAAAACGCTGCCGAGCAGGAAAACCAGCCCGTAACCCAGTGACAGGTTGTAGTTGATCGAGGCGATCAGCATCGCCAGGAGGGTGAGCAGCAGCGCCAGCCCGGCACGGCTGGGCAGGACGTAGACGCGGCGCTGGCCGAGCCGGACGGGCTGGCGCTCCGGCGCACGATTCCTGAGGGCCCAGCGGCGCAGGCGCTGGCGCACGCGGCTCGGCAGCAGGGTCACGGCAAGGGGACGGATTCGATGAGCTCACGCACCAGCGCCTCGCCGCTGCTGCGGGCGTCCAGCGCGTTGAGGCGATGCGCCGCGACCGAGGGCAGTACGGCCTGCACGTCTTCCGGGCGGACATGATCCCGGCCGGCAATCAGCGCCCAGGCCCGGGCAGCGGCGAGCAGACCGAGCCCGGCGCGCGGGCTCAGGCCGCTGGCGCCCGAGGGGAGCTGCCGGCTGCGCGCCAGCAGCGCCTGCACATAGTCGAGCAATAGTTCGCCGACATGGACGGCGCGTACTTCCTCCTGCAGGCGCAGCAGTCCCGCCGCATCGACGGCAGCGCTGAGCTGGTGGATCAGGGCGCGACGATCTTCGCCGGCCAGCAGGGCGCGTTCGGCTGCTGCATCGGGCATGCCCAGCGACAGGCGCATGAGGAAGCGGTCGAGCTGGGATTCCGGCAGCGGGAAGGTGCCGATCTGTTGCGAGGGGTTCTGGGTCGCGATGACGAAAAAAGGCTCGGGCAGATCGCGGGTCTGGCCATCGATCGACACCTGGTGCTCTTCCATGGCCTCAAGCAGTGCGCTCTGTGTCTTGGGCGTGCTGCGGTTGATTTCATCGGCCAGCAGCACCTGCGAGAACACCGGGCCCGGGTGAAAGCGAAAGCCCTGGCTGGCACTGTCGAAAATGCTCACGCCGATAAGGTCGGCGGGCAGCAGGTCACTGGTGAATTGAACGCGCTGGAACTGCAGCCCGAGGCTCACGGCCAGTGCGTGTGCCAGCGTGGTCTTGCCCACGCCGGGCTGGTCTTCGATCAGCAGATGGCCGCGCGCGAGCAGACAGGACAGGGCGAGTTTCAGGGCCTGGGGCTTGCCGAGCAGGATGCGGCCGAGCTGGTCCAGGATCTGGCCCGCGACCGGATGGGCGGCAGTGGGGAATGACATGGGATTCTCCGGATTGTTCTTGTCGAGGCGCGGACTAAGCTGAGCCTTCTATTCGATGGCCGGGGGCCGGCGCTCCCAGTGTAAACGGTTGCGACAACAAGAGCTGGATGGCCAGCCGACAGGAGACCCGATGAGCCGGACGGTATTCATCACGCATCCCGATTGCTGGTTGCACAACATGGGGGCGCAGCATCCCGAGTCGCCCGAGCGCTTGAGCGAAATTCTCGACCGTATTCGCGGCGAAGGGCTCGACGGCTTTCTCGACATGCGCGAAGACGCCCCCACCGCGACCCTGGAGCAGCTCTATCGCGCGCATTCGCCCGCCTATGTCGACGAGCTGTTCGAGATCGCTCCCGAAACCGGGCTGCGCCATCTGGATCCGGATACCGCGATGACCCGCCACACCCTGCGTGCGGCCTTGCGAGCGGCGGGCTCGGGCATTCTCGCCAGCGAGCTGGTGCTGGCAGGCCGCGCGCACAACGCCTTCTGCGCCGTGCGACCGCCGGGTCATCATGCCGAGCGCCTGCGGGCCATGGGCTTCTGCTTCTTCAACAACGTGGCGGTCGCCATCCGGCATGTGCTGGAGGTGCATGGCCTCGAACGGGTCAGCGTCATCGATTTCGATGTGCATCACGGCAACGGCACCGAAAACATCTTCTTTGCCGACCCGCGTGTGCAGATGCTGAGTTTCTTCCAACATCCGCTCTACCCCTACTGCGGGGCAGGGCACGCATCCGGCAACATGCTGAACTCGCCGCTGCCTGCGGGCACCCGGGGCGACGTGGTGCGCGACCTGCTCACCGAGCGCTGGCTGCCGGCCCTCGCGCAGCATGCGCCGCAGATGATCTTCATCTCGGCGGGTTTCGACGCTCACTATGAGGACGACATGGCGTCGATGGGCCTGCTCGATGGTGACTTCGCCTGGATCAGCCGCATGCTTCGGGCGTGGGCGGACCAGCATTGCGAGGGACGACTGGTCTCGATGCTGGAGGGCGGTTACGTTCTGCCAGCGCTCGGCCGCAGCGTGCTGGCGCATGTGAGGGCGCTGGCCGATATCTGAGGCGGCCGGCTGCGTGTGCCGGACTGCGCTTTTTTAACGCAGCGCGCAGCACCCGGCTTCCGGGCATTGGTCTACAATCGCCGCTTTCCCATTCGTCTTGCGGACCCCCATGCTTACCGGTTCCCTTGTCGCACTGCTCACGCCGATGACGGCGGACGGGCAGATTGATTTTCCCGCCTTCCGGACCCTGATTGATTTTCATGCACGCGAAGGAACCGACGGGCTGGTGATCGTCGGCACCACCGGCGAATCGCCGACCGTCAATGTCGAAGAGCATTGCGAGCTGATCCGCGTGGCTGTCGAGCATGCCGCGGGCCGTTTGCCCATCATCGCCGGCACTGGCGGCAACTCCACGGCCGAAGCCATCGAGCTCGCCCGCTTCGCGAAGAAGGTCGGCGCACAGGCCTCGCTGTCCGTGGTGCCCTACTACAACAAGCCGACCCAGGAAGGCATGTATCGCCACTTCAAGGCCATCGCCGAAGCGGTCGATCTGCCGGTGATCCTCTACAACGTGCCGGGCCGCACGGTCGCCGACATGAGCAATGACACCGTGCTGCGGCTGGCCGCCGTGCCGGGCATCATCGGTATCAAGGACGCCACTGGCAACATCGAGCGCATTACCGACCTGGCCATGCGCGTGCCGAAGGATTTCGCGCTGTACTCCGGTGACGACATGACGGCCATGTGCTTCATGCTGCTGGGTGGGCACGGCGTGATTTCGGTCAGCGCCAATGTGGCCCCGCGCCTCATGCACGAGCTCTGCGTGGCTGCACGCGCTGGCGACGTGGCACGCGCCAACACCATCAACCGGCAACTTTTCCTGCTCAACAGGGATCTGTTCGTCGAGGCGAACCCGATTCCTGTGAAGTGGGTCGCCCAGCAGATGGGGATGCTCGAAGGCACGCTGCGCCTGCCGCTGACCCCGCTGTCCGAAGTCTTCCATGAGCGCGTCCGCAATGCGATGCGCGCTGCCGGCATTCCGTCCTGAGAGGTAACAGATGCGTTCAAAGATTGGTGTGGTGCTGGCCACTTCCCTGCTGGGCCTTACGCTCGCAGCCTGTGGCGGCAACAAGAACGAGAAGGTCGACTACAAGTCGCCGGGTATCGACCTGCGCGGCAAGGGCAATGCCCTCGAGGTACCGCCGGATCTGGTGTCTCCGGCGCGGGACAACCGCTATGCGCTCCCGGAAGCCGGCGACGCGGGCAGCGCGACCTATTCCACGTATAACGCCAGCCGCCAGCCGGCCGCTGCCGCTGCGAATGCCGCACCTGCTGCCGCAGCACCGGCCGGGTCCGCCAAGTTCCGCATCGAGCGCGAAGGCAACACCCGCTGGATCGTCACCACGCTGCCGGCGAACGTTGTCTGGCCGCAGCTGCAAGATTTCTGGAAGAACCTCGGTTTCGTGCTGGTCAAGGACGACCAGGCGGTCGGCATCATGGAAACCGACTGGCTCGAGAACCGCGCCAAGATTGCCGGCGATCCGGTGCAGCGCGTGCTGAGCACCGTGCTGGGCTCGATGGTGAGCAATGGCGAGCGTGACCGCTATCGCACCCGCATCGAGCCTTCGGCAGCCAAGCCCGGCATGCTCGAGATTTATGTGAGCCATCGCGGCGCCATCGAAATCAGCAAGCGCGACACCGACGGCACCTACTGGGAGCTGCGTCCGTCCAACCCCGATCTGGAAGCCGAGATGCTGCAGCGGATTCTGGTCCGTCTGGGTCAGGACGCCGACGGCGCGAAACAGATGGTGGCTGACAGCAAGGCCGCGCCCCAGCCGGAGCGGGCCGCTATCGTGGCCGGCCCGGATGGTGTGCAGCAACTGCAGGTGAAGGACGGCATGGAGCGCGCATGGCGCCAGATCGGTCTTGCGCTGGATCGCGTCGGGGTGGTCGTGGAAGACCGCGATCGGGCCAAGGGCGTGTATTTCGTGCGCTACGTCGGCGAAAGCGATCTGGAAGGTCCGAAGAAGGATCAGAACTGGTTCTCCCGCCTCTTCAGCAGCAAGAAGGCTGACACCGGCACCAACCAGTACCAGGTGGCCGTCAGCGGCAACGATCGCGAAACCACGGTGCGCCTGCTCGACAAGGACGGCAACCGTGCTGTGCCCGAAGCCAACCGGCAGATCATGAATCTGCTGCTGCGCGAACTGAAGTAAGCCAGGCAGTAGGCAGGCAACCCGAAAACGGCCGGTATCCCCGGCCGTTTTTTCGTTTACGCGCCGACACAGCCTGGCGGGCGAGTGTATTTCCAGCGCCCCGGTTTCATCATTCCTCAGCGCCCAGACCCCAAAACTTGATATGGCGCATAGTGCAAAGTCACCGGATGCAATAGTTTCCGCACATCGTCCTGGCGGGTTTCATTCAGCCTTGCCCGGCGACACGCAGCAAGTTTCCCGCCGGCGGGAGCGCGGGGGCTTACGGTCACAGCAGCTAATCTCACATCAGGGAGATATTGATGTTCCAGGTGAGGATTCACGGTCGTGGGGGTCAGGGCGTGGTGACGGGGGCTGAAATGCTTTCCATCGCCGCTTTTCTTGAAGGCCGTCACGCACAGGCATTTCCGAGCTTCGGCTCGGAGCGTACGGGCGCTCCCGTGGTCGCGTTCTGTCGCATTGCAGACAAGGAAATCCGGTTGCGCGAACCGGTCATGCAGCCCGACGCCCTGATCATCCAGGACGCCACGCTACTCAATCAGATCGATGTGTTTTCCGGTCTGGATCCCGAGGGCTATGTGGTGCTCAACACGCATCGCAGCTTCGAGGAGATGGGGCTTGGCGAACTTGCCACGCGTTTCCGCCCCGAGCGCCTGATCACCGTGCCGGCGACCGAGCTGTCGCTCAAGCATGTCGGCCGCAATGCACCGAACGTTCCGATGCTGGGGGCTTTTGCTGCCGCCTCGGGAATGATTTCCCTTGATTCCGTGGCCGCTGCCATCCGCGAAAAGTTCTCCGGCAAGGTGGCCGAGGGCAATATCGCCGCCGCGACCGAAGCCTATAACGCCGCCAAGGCGGTCATGGAGGCAGCTCATGCTCAAGCAATGTGAAGGCTCGCACGCCGTTGCCGAAGCGGTCGGCCTGTGCCGGCCTGAAGTCATCTGTGCCTATCCGATTTCTCCGCAGACCCACATCGTGGAGGGCCTGGGCGAGATGGTGAAGGCCGGCGACATCACCGATTGCGAATACATCAACGTCGAGTCCGAGTTCGCTGCCATGTCGGTCGCCATCGGCTCCTCGGCCACCGGTGCGCGCACCTACACCGCCACGGCCTCGCAAGGCCTGCTGTTCATGGTCGAGGCCGTGTATAACGCCTCCGGCCTGGGGCTACCGATTGTCATGACGGTGGCCAACCGCGCACTGGGCGCGCCGATCAACATCTGGAACGACCACTCGGACTCCATGAGTCAGCGCGACTGCGGCTGGATTCAGATTTTTGCCGAGAACAACCAGGAAGCCGCCGACCTGCACATCCAGGCCTTCAAGCTTGCCGAAGAGCTGTCGCTGCCGGTGATGGTCTGCATGGACGGTTTCATCCTGACTCACGCTTACGAGCGCGTCGATATCCCGACGCAGGAGCAGGTCGACCAGTTCCTGCCGCCGTACTCGCCGCGCCAGGTGCTGGATCCGGCCAATCCGGTCTCCATCGGCGCCATGGTGGGGCCTGAGGCCTTCACCGAAGTGCGCTACCTCGCACATGCCAAGCAGATGCAGGCGCTCGAGCTGATCCCGAAGATCGCCCGCGAGTTCAAGGACATCTTCGGCCGTGATTCCGGCGGTCTGGTGCGTCCCTACATGCTCGAAGACGCTGACACCGTGGTCGTGGCCCTGGGCTCCGTGCTGGGCACCATCAAGGACACGGTGGATGAAATGCGTGCTGACGGCATCTCGATCGGCGTGCTGGGCATCAACAGCTTCCGTCCCTTCCCGGTGTCGGCCATCCGCCGCGCGCTGTCGCATGCCAAGCGCATCATCGTGCTGGAGAAGAGCTTTGCGGTCGGTATCGGCGGCATCGTCGCTACCGATGTGCGCATGGCCATGGACGGCCTCGATCAGCGCATCTACACCGTGGTCGCGGGTCTGGGCGGTCGCAACATCACCCGCTCTTCGCTGCACCGGGTGTTCCGCATGGCGATGCATGACCAGCTCGAAGCCCTGCACTTCATGGATCTCGAGTGGAACATCGTCAACAAGGAGCTGGATCGCGAGCGCACCACACGCCGCTCGGGTCCGATCGCCGAAAACATCCTGCGCGACCTGGGTCAGACCAAGTCCAACGTGGGTTGAGGAGAGCACAGATGGGACATCAGGAAATCAAGTTCTATCAGACCGGCACCTTCACCGTGGGCAACCGGCTGCTGCCGCCCGAGCAACGCTCGGTGCAGGCCGACATGGAGCGGACCAACTCGCTCAACTCCGGCCACCGCGCCTGCCAGGGCTGCGGCGAAGCGCTGGGCGCCCGCTATGCGATTGACGCGGCCATGCGTGCAACCGGCAACCAGCTGGTGGCGGTGAATGCCACCGGCTGTCTGGAAGTCTTCTCGACGCCGTATCCCGAAACCTCCTGGCAGATCCCCTGGATCCACTCGCTGTTCGGCAATGCCGCGGCGGTGGCGACCGGCGTGGCAGCTGCCAACAAGGTCAAGGCCCGCAAGGCCGGCAAGAGCCTTCCCGAAACCCGCGTGATCGCGCAGGGCGGTGACGGCGGCACGACCGACATCGGCTTCGGCTGTCTGTCCGGCATGTTCGAGCGTAATGACGATGTGCTCTACATCTGTTACGACAACCAGGCCTACATGAACACCGGCGTGCAGCGCAGCTCCGCCACGCCGCCGGCGGCCCGCACGGCCACCACCATGCCGGTCGGCGACGAACCCGGCAACGAATGGGGGCAGGGCAAGAACGTGCCGCTGATCGCCATGGCGCACGGCATTCCGTATGTGGCAACGGCTTCCGTGTCGGACCTGCGCGACCTCGAATACAAGGTCAACAAGGCCATGAGCATGCGCGGCGCGCGCTACATCCACATCTTCGTGCCCTGTCCGCTGGGCTGGGGTTCTGCTTCGCAGGACACCATCAAGCTGGCCCGCCTCGCCAAGGAAACCGGCCTGTTCCCGGTCTTCGAGGCCGAGTACGGCGAGGTGACGAATGTGTCCAAGATCCGTCAGAAGCAACCGGTGGAAGCCTATCTGCGCCTGCAGCGTCGCTTCGCTCACCTGTTCGGCAAGCATCCGCGTCTGGAACTTGTCGCACGCTTCCAGGAAATGGCCGACCAGAACATCCGCAAGTTCGGGCTGCTTGGTGAAGACAAGGCCACTGTCGGGTTCCCCGGCAGCGAGCACAAGTAAGCCACGAAGGAGATTCAAGCAATGAACAAGCCGTTTGCAATCACCCTCAACGTAGGCAGCTCGCTGGCCAACAAGACCGGCACCTGGCGGACCTTCCGCCCGACCTACATCAACCGCATGCCGCCCTGCAACAACGCCTGCCCTGCGGGCGAAGACACCCAGGGCTGGCTGTTCCACGCCGAGTCCGGTGACTACGAGACCGCCTGGCGTCACCTGACCGAAGCCAACCCGATGCCGGCCGTGATGGGCCGTGTGTGCTATCACCCCTGCGAGGGCGCATGCAATCGCGGTCAGCTCGATTCCGCCGTGGGCATCAACTCGGTGGAGCGCTTCCTGGGCGACGAGGCCATCAAGCAGGGCTGGGCCTTCCCGAAGCCAGCGGCAGAAACCGGCAAGCGCGTGATGGTGGTCGGTGCCGGTCCTGCCGGGCTTTCCGCGGCCTATCAGTTGCGCCGGATGGGCCATCAGGTCGTCATCTTCGAAGCCGGTCCCGTGGCCGGCGGCATGATGCGCTTCGGCATTCCGAAGTACCGTCTGCCGCGTGAAGTGCTGGATGCCGAGGTGCAGCGCATTCTCGACATGGGGGTCGAGATGCGTCTCAACACCAAGATCGACAATCTGCTGCACACCATGAAGGACGAGAAGTTCGATGCGGCCTTCCTGGCGGTGGGCGCGCACATCGCGAAGCGCACGGCGATTCCCGCGGCCGAGTCGGCCAAGATCCTCGATGCGGTCGCCGTGCTGCGCAGCATGGAAGGCGAAGACAAGCCGATGCTGGGCCGCCGCGTGGTGGTCTATGGCGGCGGCAATACCGCCATCGACGTGGCCCGCACCGCCAAGCGCCTGGGCGCGGAAGAAGCGATCATCGTGTACCGCCGTACCCGCGACAAGATGCCGGCGCACGATTTCGAAGTCGAGGAAGCGCTGCAGGAAGGCGTGATGATGCGCTGGCTCTCCACCATCAAGCAGGTGGGCGAGGGCGCCATCCAGGTCGAGAAAATGGTGCTCGATGACAATGGCAAGCCCGTGCCGACTGGCGAGTATGACACGCTGGAGGCTGACTCCGTGGTGCTCGCACTCGGCCAGGACGTGGATCTGGGCCTGCTCAACGGCGTGCCGGATCTCACGTTTGAAGATGGCGTGGTCAAGGTGGGCGACAACATGATGACCGGCTACCCCGGCATCTTCGCCGGTGGCGACATGGTGCCGTCCGACCGTACCGTAACCGTCGGTGTGGGGCACGGCAAGCTGGCCGCACGCCACATCGACGCCTGGCTGAAGGGCACGAGCTACGTCAAGCCGGCGAAGAAGGAAATTGCCACCTTCGACAAGCTCAACACCTGGTACTACACCGATGCCGACAAGACGGTGCGTCCGATGCTGGACATCATCCGTCGCCAGTCGACCTTCGATGAAGTGCAGGGCGGCCTGAATGAAGACAACGCCCTGTTCGAAGCACGCCGCTGCCTCTCTTGCGGCAACTGCTTCGAGTGCGACAACTGCTATGGCGTCTGTCCTGACAATGCCGTCATCAAGCTGGGCCCGGGCAAGAAGTTCGAGTTCAACTACGAGTACTGCAAGGGCTGCGGCGTGTGTGTCGAGGAGTGCCCCTGCGGCGCCATCAAGATGGAAGCCGAAGCGACCTGAGCGGTTTCAGGCGCCCCGGCAAAACCCGCCCCGCGCAAGCCCGGCGGGTTTTTTCATGTCCGCGTTCCGGGGAAAAGCGGAAAGCATGACGTCATAGAATTACGGTATGGCCGGAGGGCTTGGGGATTGATTCATGTCATGGGAGGCCGGCGGGACGCGGCGTCTAATTCTCATGATTCTTGCTTGAATCTCCCCTGTTTCAGACAGTAAAAAAGAATGATATTGATGTTGAAGCCATCCAGCTGGTTTTCGGAGTGGACCGGTTATTTCAAGAAAGACTTTGGAAACAACGGCAAGATCGATCTCAAGGCCTTCCTGCTGATTGATCTTCTGGTCTCACTGATCCTCGTGCCGATCGCGGTCTTTATTCTCTTCTTCTGAATTTCCGATCGCGTCGACCCAAAAAACGATGCGCCGCGCATCCTGTTTGTGCATGCCTGCACGAAACGGTGCGCGGATGCTCCGTGAAAGCCGGGCTGACGCCTGCGCTGTCAGCCCCGCGTGTCAGGGCATGATCTCGACATATTCGTAGACCTCGCAATCGCTCAGCGTTTTGCGAACCGGCAGACTCGCGCGGGCGAACCAGGCGTGCGGGTCATGGCGGTCGATCTCCTCGCCCATGAAACGGACGAGTTCGCAGATCGGCTCCACCACCTCTTCCCGCCAGGCGTCATCCTTCTGCACATAGGCCAGATGCAGGTTCTTCATGCAGTTGCCGCGGCAGAAGTCATGCGCTTCGCAGCTGCTGCAGGGCATGTCGGGATGCGGCTGCAGAGGGCTCGCGCGCAGCCAGTTGTCGATTACCGAACCCTGTTGCATTTCCGGCAGATAGAGCAGATCGGGGCAGGGGAAGATGCGGCCATCCGGCATCACGTTGAGGATGTGGGTCGAGGCGCGGCACTGCGTCTTGCCCTGATACAGCTCGCGAGCCCGGCCCGGAAGCACCTTGTTGCGCACCATGCCCATGATCGGGATCACCGGGTACAGGCGATCGTCATGCGCGAAGAAGCGCTCGATCATCCGGGCCAGGATGGCCTTGCGGCGCGTGATGCCTTCCGGGGTGTAGGCGCCGCGGTCGGCCACGAACTGGAAATAGACGTAGTCGAAGACATCGGTCAGGGCGTCGAGCTCTTCGAAGCTGATGTCCGGATGGCTCCAGGTGACGCGGGCGGTGACGGATCCGCTGATCTTTGGCCGCACCGCCGCCAGGTTCTTCATGACCTGGCGGTAGATGCCCCGGCCGCGATAGCCATCAGTCGTGCCCTCGCCGCCATCGATGGAGATCAGGAAGTTCGACATGCGGGCGAGCACGGCGTCCGGCAGATCGTCGAGCAGGGTGCCATTGGTCTGCAGCTGGAAGCGGAAGTGCGGAAAGCGGGCGATCACCGCTTCCATGTAGGGGCGGTTCAGCGTGGGTTCGCCGCCATAGAAGGTGACATAGGTTTCATAGCCGGCCAGATGGGTCGACACAAAGCTGGCCAGTTGATCCAGGTTGTAGTCGACATGAGTCTGCGAGCCGAGCACGTCGCCCACGCCCAGCGAGCAGTAGCTGCACTTGAGGTTGCACTTGAGCGTGGTGAGCAGCTGGAGCTCGACGCGATGACCCGGAATGGCCGGGCTGCTGGCGGGACAGGAAGGGAAAACCGGCTGGATGCTGTTCATGATGGCGGAGGGGGCGATTCGTGAAAGCCCGCGATTCTAGTCAGCCGCGCTGACAAGGCCTTGCGATGGCTCATAAGCCGGGCGCGCGGCGCGCCGGGAATAGCGCTTATCACCGCGCAGGCATCGACAGGGCGGGCCAATCCCGGACAATGCGCGCTTTCGCCAGCCCGTGAGGAGAACCTGATGAGTACGCTGCTGTTGAAGAATGCCGATGTCGTGGTGACCATGGATGCTGCGCGACGCGAAATCGCCGGCGGCGCGGTGTTCATCCGTGACCGGGTGATCGAACAGGTCGGGCCCGCTGACGCGCTGCCGCAGACGGCGGACGAGCTCATCGATCTGCGCGGCCATGTGCTGATGCCGGGCCTGGTGAATACCCATCACCACATGTACCAGAGTCTCACGCGGGCGATTCCGGCCGCTCAGGATGCCGAACTCTTCGACTGGCTGCAGGCGCTCTATCCGATCTGGGCGAATCTCACGCCGGAGATGATCCGCGTTTCGACCCAGACCGCGATGGCCGAGCTGATCCTCTCGGGCTGCACGACGTCCAGCGATCATCTCTACATCTATCCGGATGGCTGCCGGCTCGATGATTCCATCGAGGCGGCGGCGGAAATCGGCATGCGCTTTACCGCCAGCCGCGGCAGCATGAGCGTGGGGCAGTCGCAGGGCGGCCTGCCGCCCGACCGTGTGGTGGAGCGGGAGGACGCCGTCCTGCAAGACACGCGCCGCCTGATCGAAACGTTCCACGACGCTTCGCGCCACAGCATGCTGCAGGTGGCGGTCGCCCCGTGTTCGCCGTTTTCGGTGAGCCGAGAGCTGATGCGCGAGTCCGCCGAGCTCGCCCGCAGTTACGGCGTGCGTCTGCACACCCACCTTGCCGAGAATGTGAAGGACATCGCCTACAGCCGCGAGAAGTTCGGCATGACGCCCGCCGAGTATGCCGAGTCGCTCGGCTGGACCGGACACGATGTGTGGCATGCACACTGCGTGCAGCTCGATGCGCCCGGCATCGCGCTGTTTGCTCGCACGCACACCGGTGTCGCGCATTGCCCCTGCTCGAACATGCGTCTGGCATCCGGCATTGCGCCGGTGCCGCAGATGCTGGCGGCTGGCGTGCCGGTCGGGCTGGGCGTGGACGGCTCGGCTTCGAACGATGGCGCGCACATGCTGGGCGAGGCGCGGCAGGCACTGCTCCTGGCACGGGTCGGGCATGGTCCGGCGGCGCTCTCGGCACGGCAGGCGCTTGAAATGGCCACGCTGGGCGGCGCGAAGGTGCTGGGGCGGGACGATATCGGTGCGCTGGCGCCTGGCATGAGCGCCGATTGCGTCGCTTTTCCGCTGGATGACGTCGGCATGGCTGGCGGAGCGGTGCACGATGCGGTTGCCGCCTTGCTGTTCTGCACGCCACCGCGGGTGAGCTGGTCGGTCATCAACGGTCGGGTCATCGTGCGCCGCGGCGAACTCACCAGCCTCGAGTTGCCGGCACTGATGCGCCGGCACAATGCCCTGGCCCGCACGCTTGCCAGCGCGGCCCGCTGAGCGGGGGGGGGCTCAGGTGGCGGACATGTTCTCGCCCAGCAGCAGGATGAGGTCTGTTTTCGAGGCATGCCCCAGCAGCCGGCCGGCTTCGTCGAGCACCGGCAGCCGCTCGCCGCTGTGGCGGGCGAACACGTCGAGCGCATCGCTCAGCGGGGTGTCCGCGCTCAGTCGCGGGTAATCCTGGCGCAGCGATCCGGGCGGCAAGGGGCCCTCCTGATCGCTGGCGAGCAGCGTCGGCCCGAGTGCATGGATGGAGACGGCGCCGACGAAGCGGCCTGCGTCATCCAGTACGTAGACATGCTGCCAGCGGCTGTCGAGATAGGCCTGGCGGATGCCGGCCAGGCCGGCGTCAAGGCCGATGGCCGGGGCTTCCGGGCGCAGGATCGCGGCGACCGTCTGCTGGCTGAAGCTGCGTGTCGGCAGGGGTCTGAGCGAGTTGCCATAGATCGAGCGCTCGCGCAGCAGACGGGAAAGTGCCAGTGCCAGCACGGAGGCCAGCATCACGGGCGGCAGCAGGGCCAGGTTGCCGGTCATCTCGACCACGATCACGATGGCGGTCAGCGGCGCATGCAGCGTTGCGGCCAGAAAAGCCGCCATGCCGGTGACCACGTAAACGGCAAGCGGTGTGCTGGCGCCGAGCTGCTGGGCGAGAAGTCCGAACAGGGAGCCGAGTGCGGCGCCTACGAAGAGGCTGGGCGTGAAGGCACCGCCGATGGCGCCGGAGCCGATCGTGAGCAAGGTTGCGAGCAGCTTGAAGACCAGCACCAGCAGCAGGGTCTGCCACAGCCAGCCGCCCTGCAGCATCGCATTGACCGTGCTGAAACCGTTGCCCCAGGCTTCCGGAAAATGCAGCGAGATCAGACCGACCCCCAGCCCGCCCAACCCCAGGCGCAGCGGCGGCCAGTCCGGCAGGCGCGAAAAGGCCGACCGGGCCGCGTCCAGCAGGGCGAGAAAGGCCGGCGCGGCGAGCCCGGTTACGACACCGAGCAAGGCGAGGGCGCCAAGCCCGGAACTCGCCGGCGCGACGATTTCCGGCATCTGGTAGAGCGGGGCGCTGCCGAAGAAACCGTGCGCGACGATGCTCGATACGACCGAGGCGGTGACGAGCGGCCCGAGGCTTTCCAGAGAAATCGTGCGCAGAACGATTTCCGCCACGAACAGCGCACCTGCAATCGGCGCGTTGTAGGCCGCCGCCACCCCGGCCGCCCCGCCGCAGGCGACCAGCAGACGGCGTTGTGGCGCAGGCAGCTTGCGCCAGCGGGCGAGCAGGAAGCCGCTCAGCGAGGCGAGCTGCACCATCGAGCCTTCGCGTCCGATCGAGCCGCCGCTGGCGATGCTGGCCAGAGAAGACGCGGAGCGCAGCAGTGACAGCCGGGCGCTGATCGCGCCGTCGCGCAGCGAAATGGCTTCCATGTAGTCGGAGGCCGCGGCGGTGTTGATGCGGCGAGCCGGAATGATCAGCAGGCCGGCAAGGAGGCCGCCCAGTGTCGGAATCAGGATGCGCCACAGGGGAGAAAGACCGGCGGCTGCGGCCACCAGACCGTCGTCACGGCCGTAGAGCACGGTTTCGCAAGCGGCGAGTACGCTGCGGAAGGCCACGATGGCCAATGCCCCGAGGGCGCCCGCGAGCGCGGCCTGCCAGAGCAGGCGGGGCATGTCGCTGCGCTGCAGGTGGCTTGTCAGCCAGAGATGCAGGCGGGCGTAAGGCGAGGGGCGGTCGGCCATGCAGAGCGGAAATACATGCGGGAATCAGCGCACATCATAAGCGCCGTTCGCCCGGGATGCCTTGCGTACGGGCATGAAAAAGCCGGGTCCGAAGACCCGGCTTCCGGTGCGGAGCAGCCTTAGCGCGTGAAGGTACGTGGGGCGCGCGGTGCGGGGCGGCGCTCGTCTGCCGGACGGCCACCTTCGCGGCGACCGCTGTCGCGATAGCCTCCCTCGCGACCGCCGGCCTCGCGGCGATCACCGGCGAAAGGCGCACGCGGTGCGTCGTTGCGGCGCGGGCGATCCTCGAAACTGCGGGGGCGGTCGTCAAACGAGCGCGGGCGGTCTTCGAAGCTGCGGGGGCGTTCGTCACGGGGGCGCGGCGCGTCGAAATGCCGTTCGCCATTGAAGCTGGCGGGACGTGCCGGCACGCCTTGCGGACGGTCACCCATGCGGCGCTCGGCGTTCGAGCGCGGACGATCGCTGAAGCTGCGCGAACGGTCATCGAAGCTGCGCGGGCGATCACCGCCGCGCGAACCGGGGCGCGCGCCGCCCGGACGACCGCCGCGCAGATCGGGCTTGAAGCGGGGTTCCAGGCCTTCGATCACGCTGGCTGCGATCGGTTGCGTGGTGAAGCGTTCGATGGCGCGAACCTTGAAGCGCTCGGCCGGCGTGGCCAGGATGATGGCGATGCCGCTGCGACCGGCACGGCCAGTACGGCCGATGCGGTGCACATAGTCTTCCGGCTTCATCGGCATGCCGTAGTTGATCACATGGCTGATCGTGGGCACGTCGATGCCGCGGGCCGCCACGTCGGTCGCGATCAGTACCTTGATGTCACCGCGGCGCAGGCCGGTCAGCGTGCGATTGCGCTTGCCCTGGGGCATGTCGCCGTGCAGCGAGGCCGCCGAGAAACCCTTGTCGGCCAGGCTTTCGGAAAGCCATTCGGCATCGCGCTTGGTGGCGGTGAAGATGATGGCCTGATTTACGTCGCCCTGCTTGAGCAGGTGGTCGAGCAGGCGGTTCTTGTGGCTCTCGTCGTCGGCCCAGTGCAGGCGCTGTTCGATGTCGGAGTGCTTGTCGGTGGAGTTCGCCAGCTCGATGCGCTGCGGATCGCGCAGCATCGAGGCCGCCAGGCGGCCGACTTCACCGCCGAAGGTGGCAGAGAACATCACGGTCTGGTGGGACGGCGGCAGCGCGGCGACGATCTGCTCGATGTCTTCCATGAAGCCCATGTCGAGCATGCGGTCGGCTTCGTCGAGCACCAGCATCTCCAGACGCGAGAAATCGATGCGGCCGCTGCTGATGTAGTCCAGCAGGCGGCCAGGGGTGGCGACCAGCACGTCCACCGGCTGGCGCAGCAGCTTCAGCTGGGCCGGGTAGGGCATGCCGCCAACCACGGTGACCACCGAGATGCGGCGCAGCGCGCGGCCGTAGGTGACGCCGGACTTGGCGACCTGCTGGGCGAGTTCGCGCGTGGGGCACAGGACCAGCACGCGGGGGCCGATGCTGTGCACGGCCGCGGGCTTGGTCAGGCGCTCGAGGGCGGGCAGCATGAAGGCTGCGGTCTTGCCGCTGCCGGTGGCGGCGGAGACCATCATGTCAGCGCCGGTGAGCGCGAGGGGAATGGCTGCGGTCTGGACGGACGTGGGGTTTTCATAGCCGGCGCGCTTGACCGCGGCGACGATGGAGGGATTCAGACCGAGGGTATCGAAAGACATTTCGTTCCTATCGAAAAAGCGCATAGCGTCCGCAGCTGTCATGGCGACAGGCGGGGTTGGCGCGTACAGGCGAAGCCGGGCTTCGCGAAACAACATCGGCGCCAACCAGTACGACAAACGCGCGGAGATTCCGAAAGAAACGGAAAAAGCGTGAGAAGGGGGTCAGGGACGATGAAACGTGCCCGCCAGAAACAGGGTCGGCGGGGAAGGGGCTGAACTCTATCCTTTTTTGCAGCAGAACGCACGCAATATATTGTTACGGCACGCAATTCATCGCCGAGCTGATGCGGATTCGCCAGCGGATCGGCGTGATGAAGGGCCGTATTCCGGATTCGTGCTCAGCGAAAGCGCGAATCCGGGTTATAATTCGCCGCGGCGGGTCTCCCCGCATTGCAGCATGGGAATCTGGTCAGGTCCGGAAGGAAGCAGCCATAACCATTCACTGTGAGTGCCGGGGGTCAGGCTCGCCGCCTCGAATTCAATGCACGGCGCAGTCCTTGACGGGATTGCGCCGTTTGCTTTGCGCCCCCCTTGGTTCATGTCCGGACAAAACCGGGAGTGTTGCCGATGTCGCTGTTTCGCCTGATCCCCTGCCTGTTCTGCGTCCTCTTGCCGGGGTTGTCCGCTGCGCAGGCGCCATCCCCGCTGGTCAACGCGGTGCGCGACTATGCCGCACGGGCCGGTGGCGACGCGCGCACGCAGGAATTTCGCCATGCGCTGACGGATCTTGATCGCGATGGAGTGGACGATGCGCTGGTGCTGCTGTTTGGCCCCGACTGGTGTGGGACCGGGGGCTGCACGCTGCTGGTGCTGCATGGTGCGCAGGACGGATTCCGCTTCGTCTCGGCGAGCCGGGTGAGCGAGGAGCCGGTGAGGGTGAGTACGCGGGATCGGCGACATGGCTGGTCCAGTCTGATCGTGCATTCGCGTCAGGCCGGGGATGTGCTCCTGCGCTTCGATGGCAAGCGCTATCCGCCGAATCCTTCGATGCAGGGCCGGGCCAGCAAAAGCCAGCTTCGTACCTCGACCGTTCTTATCCGCTAGGGTTATCCACCGGACGGATTGAAAAGGGGCTGTACCGGTCGGCACAGCCCCTTTTCTGATGCAGCATGAAACGCTTCAGATCACCTGCCGCGGAGCCTGGGGAGGGGGCGGGCTGCTGACAGGCTGGACGGCGTCCGGATCGGACAAGTGCTTCGCCGGGCCATGCTGCTCACCGAGAAGAAGGTTGAGCAGGAACATGACCAGGGTGGCAAAGCCCACCACTGCCAGAAGCTGGGCCCCTTGACGCAATCTCTCTCTGAAGTGGGTCGGGTGATGCATGTCCGGCTCCTGACAGTTCTTCCACTATCGTCAAGTTCGGGCTTCAAGGCTTGGCGTCTGCCTTTTCAGCCAGTCATGGTCTTCCCTGAGCTCAGAAGAGTGCGCCTGAGCCAAGAATCACCGCACCCAGTGCGAATACGCAGAGTCCCAGTGCTTCGCGCAGGTGATGAAGGCCGGTGTGGATCGAATGCTTGGTCATGGTCTTCTCCTTCCTGATGCCGTAATCGAGTATGGGAGGCCGGCTTTCATGCGGCCAATTGGATTCTTCCAGCCTCCCGATAGGCCGCATGCATCGGGCCTCAGCCGAGTCCGAGTGCCTTTGCCACCCCCGCGCCATACGCGGCGTCCGCCTGACTGAAGTGCGCGATCTGCCGGCGCTGGATGTCTTCCGGGACGCCCTGCATCGCGGCCGCGATATTGGCGAACAGCCGTTCGCGCTGGCCGGCGTCAAAGAGCCTGAACAATGCGCCGGGCTGCGAGTAGTAATCCTCATCCACCCGATGGTCGTAGTGCGCGGCGTCGCCGAACACCGCGAGTGGCGATTCGCTGAGCGAAGGGGTGTCGACCAGTGCGCCGGGCAGGCTGCTCGGGTTGTAGTTCGGCGCGGATCCACCATTGCCATCCACTCGCGCCGCGCCGTCGCGGTGCGGGCTGTGGAAGGGGCAGCGCGGCGCGTTCACCGGGATCTGGTGATGATTGACCCCGAGACGGTAGCGCTGCGTGTCGCCGTATGAGAACAGGCGACCCTGCAGCATGCGGTCAGGCGAGAAGCCGATGCCGGGAACCACGTTGGCGGGCGTAAACGCCGCCTGCTCGACCTCGGCAAAGTAGTTGGCCGGATTGCGGTTGAGTTCCAGCACGCCAACCTCGATCAGGGGGTAGTCGGCATGCGGCCAGACCTTGGTGAGATCGAAGGGGTTGATGCGGTAACGCAGCGCGTCAGCCTCCGGCATGACCTGCACCTTCAGCGTCCAGCGGGGGAAGTTCCCGGCGGCGATGCTGGCGAACAGATCGCGCTGGGCGCTTTCACGATCCTGGCCGACGAGCCGGGCGGCTTCCTCGTTGGTGTAGTGGGTGACGCCCTGCTGCGACTTGAAGTGGAATTTCACCCAGAAACGCTCGCCGGACGCGTTGATGAAGGAATAGGTATGGCTGCCGAAACCGTGCATTTCGCGGTAGTTGCGCGGCAAGCCGCGATCGCTCATCAGGATCGTGACCTGATGCAGCGATTCGGGGTGGCGGGACCAGAAGTCCCAGGCGGCGACCGGATTCCGCAAATGAGTCTGTGGATCGCGTTTCTGGGTGTGGATGAAGTCCGGGAACTTGAGCGGGTCGCGGATGAAGAACACAGGCGTGTTGTTGCCGACAACGTCCCAGTTGCCTTCGTCGGTGTAGAACTTCAGCGCGAAGCCGCGCACATCGCGCTCCGCATCCGCCGCACCGGCTTCGCCTGCCACGGTCGAAAAACGCAGGAAGACTTCCGTTTTTTTGCCGATGGCGCTGAACAGGCTGGCCTTGGTGTAGTGCGAGATGTCGTGGGTCACGGTGAAGTGGCCATAGGCGCCCGAACCCTTGGCATGCACGACGCGTTCGGGGATGCGTTCGCGATCGAAGTGGGCGAGCTTTTCCAGCAGCCAGACATCCTGCATCAGGACGGGGCCGCGGGGCCCGGCAGTCAGACTGTTCTGGTTGTCGGCGACAGGCGCGCCGGAAGCTTGGGTCATCTGGGTCATGGCGGTGATCTCCGGTATGAGAGGCTCAGAGGCTCTGGAAGAAAGAGAAATGGCGGCCGAAGTCGCTGGGGAAGCCGGCGATGGCTTCGTCTAGCAGGCTGAAAAGTACGGTGGGCAGATTCATGCGGACCTCCTTGTTGATGAACAAATGCTATTGGTTATGTATTTTTCGATCCAATTTAATAATCAAAGGTGCGCGATAGCCAAAACAAATCGACTTTCTGTTTTTGATTGTTTGGATCAAGTCGTTCCCCGGGAAGGGAGAACTTGACTCGAGAAGCCGGCGAAGGGGGCTTGGCACCGGAGGGGGCGGCGACGCCGGAGCGGATGCAAAAGGCCGGCGGCAAGCTGAGCGCTTCCGGCTACAATCGCGGCCATGAGTTATCAGGTCCTCGCCCGGAAGTGGCGCCCCAAGAGTTTCGAGACGCTCGTCGGCCAGGAGCATGTCGTGCGGGCGCTCACGCATGCGCTGACAACAGGCCGTCTGCACCACGCCTATCTGTTCACCGGGACCCGGGGGGTCGGCAAAACGACCATTTCACGCATCCTGGCCAAGAGTTTCAATTGCGAGCAGGGCGTCAGCGCTTCGCCTTGCGGCGTGTGCACGGCCTGCACCGAAATTGACTCCGGGCGTTTCGTTGATTACGTCGAGATGGATGCGGCCTCGAATCGAGGTGTGGACGACATGGCAGCCTTGCTGGAAAAGGCGGCTTACGCACCAGCGCGTGGCCGCTTCAAGGTCTACATGATCGACGAAGTGCACATGCTCACCGGGCATGCTTTCAATGCCATGCTGAAGACGCTGGAGGAGCCGCCAGCGCACATGAAATTCATTCTGGCGACCACGGACCCGCAGAAGATTCCGGTGACCGTGCTGTCGCGCTGCCTGCAGTTCAATCTGAAGCAGATGCCGCAGACCCATATCGTCAGCCATCTGACGCAGATCCTGGGTGACGAAGGCGTGAGCTTCGAGCCCGGGGCGCTTCGGCACATCGCCAAGGGGGCTAACGGCTCCATGCGTGACGCCCTTTCCCTGCTTGACCAGGCTATCGCGCACGGTGCCGGCAAGGTCGAGGAAGAGGGCGTGCGCGACATGCTTGGCACCGTCGGCGAGGATCATCTTTTCGAGTTGCTGGATGCCCTGCAGGCCCAGGACGTGGCTGCACTGGTTGCTGTCGCCGATGTCATGGAAGCCAGGAGTCTGAGCTTCGAGTCCGCACTGCAGGAATTTGCCAGCCTGCTGCACCGGATCGCGCTGGTGCAGTTCGCGCCGCAGGCCATCACGGATGTGTTCGAGCGTGAGCGTCTGCTGGCCTATGCGCGGGCGTTCGATGCCGAATTCCTGCAACTTGCGTATCAGATTGCCATTCATGGTCGTGACGAGCTGGCGCTCGCGCCGGATGCGTATGCCGGCTTCACGATGACGCTGCTGCGTCTGCATGCCTTCCAGCCGGAAGGGGTGAAAACCTCGGCAACGTTGCCCGCGCCGCGTCCTGCGGTGATGCCGGCTGCTGCGTCCGAGCTGGTGCCTGCGCAGGCGGCCGCGCCTGCGGCTGCGCCGCCCGCTGCCATGCCGCCTGAATCTCCTCGCACGCCTGCCGCGGCCACGACAGTTCCGGTACAGGCTCCGGTCACAGTCGATCAGGGGCCGGAGGAGCCGCCTCCGCCCTGGGAAGATTCCCAACCGGCGGGTCAGCGCCTGGCTGAACCCGAGCCTGCCGCTTTTGTGGCAGAGCCCGCAGCGCCGCAGGCCGACGCGCCGGCTTCGGCGCCGTCCGGCATCCGGCTGGAGCTGTCGCCAGAACTTGACTGGCATGCGGCGGTCAATGCCTGCGGGGTCGGCGGCATGGTCTTGCAGCTGGCACAGAACTGCGAATTCGTGTCGCTTGACGGCATTGTGCTGCGCCTGCGCCTGGCGCCGTCGCACAGTCATCTGAATGCCTTGCCTTCGAATGCCTCCAAGCTGCAGGACGCGCTCTCGGCCTGCTTTGGTCAGCAGGTGCGCGTCAGCATCGATATCGGGGAGGTGACCTCCCAGACTCCGGCGCAAGCCCGCGAAGAAGTCCGCCAGGCCCGGCAGGCTGAAGCGGTTGCCGCGCTGCAATCGGATCCCTTTGTGCAGGAGCTCATCAAGCGTTGCGATGCAACGCTGGTGACCTCCTCCGTTAAACCTTCAGGAGAAGCAGAATGATGAAAGGCGGAATTGCCGGTCTGATGAAACAGGCCCAGCAGATGCAGGAAAACATGAAGAAGGCGCAGGACGCCCTGGGCCAGATTGACGTGGAAGGCGCTGCGGCGTCCGGAGCGGTCAAGGTGGTGATGAGCTGTCATCACAAGGTCAAGCGCGTCGTCATCAGCGATGCCGTGATGGATGATCGTGAAATGCTTGAAGACCTGATCGTGACTGCGCTGAACGATGCGGTGGCCAAGGTCGAGGCGGCCAGCTCGGAAAAAATGGCCGGCTTCACCGCCGGCATGGGCATGCCGCCCGGATTCAAGCTGCCGTTCTGACCGAGCGGTCCGAGGGGCCTCGCGGCCCCGTCACTTCCGGCGCATCCGCGGTTTCCTCATGCCTCTTCTCGAATCCCTGACCGACGCGCTTCGTGTCCTGCCCGGAGTGGGCCCCAAGTCTGCGCAGCGCATGGCCTATCACCTGTTGCAGCGCGACAGGCAGGGCGCAGGGCGGCTGGCCGACACCCTGGCGCGGGCGCTGGCGGACGTGCGTCACTGCGCGCGTTGCAATACCTTTACCGAAGTGGAAGTCTGTGATCGCTGCCTCAGTCCGCTGCGCGATCCCGCGTTGCTGTGCGTGGTCGAAATGCCTTCCGACCTGATGGTGATGGAGTCGACGCAAGCCTATCGCGGTCTGTACTACGTGCTGATGGGCAAGCTGTCACCGCTGGATGGCATCGGGCCTCGCGAGCTGGGCTTCGAGCGCCTGATCGAGCGCGCGTCGGACGGCGTGGTGCAGGAGGTGATCCTCGCGACCAACTTCACCAATGAAGGTGAGGCAACGGCGCATTATCTGGGCGAGATGCTGCGCGCCCGGGGCCTGCGCGTGAGTCGCATCGCACGTGGTGTGCCGGTCGGGGGCGAGCTGGAGCACACCGATCTGGGCACCGTCGCCCAGGCTTTTGTCGAACGCAGGGGGTGGTGATGGCGATCCGGAAAACAGGCCTGCGGCTTTTCATTCTGCTGTCATTGCTCTCCGCGACTTCGGCCGTCAGGGCTGATGCGCGCACCCATCGCCAGGCGGTGGATGAGCTCATGCGGCAGGTGCGGGTGGAGAACCTCGCCCTGAACTGGCGCCAGCGGCTCGACAATCAGGCCATCGAGCTCATCGGGGACGTGCTTCAGGGGCGCAAGGAAGAAGAGCTGACGTCGCCCCAGAAGGCGGCTGTCGAGAACTTCTCGCAGAAGGCGCGTGCCTCGGTCGATTCCGCGCTGGACTGGAATGCGTTGCGCGACGCGGTGGCGAAGGTCTACATGAGCCGTTTTTCCGAGGCGGAGGTACGCGAGTTGCTGAGCTTCTACCGCAGCGCCATCGGGCAGAAATGGGTGGGGCAGACCGCCCAGATCACGATCGACATCGATCAGCTGATCCAGTCGCGCGTCCAGACCGCCGTACCGGAGTTCAAGCGGCTGGGGCGCAGTCTGCGGGCGGATTTTGAAGCCGCATCGGCAGTCAGACCTGGCGCGGCGGCGGCTGTGCCGGCGCCAGCCGGTGCCACCCCTGCGATGCCTGTCATGCCTGCTGCAGAGCCCGCCCTGCCTGCGCCGGCGGTCAATCCGAAAACCGGCCGTCCCTGAACGCCCACTCAGGGCGTGATCGCATACACGGCGTCGCCGAGTTTCACCGCGCCCGGCTGGCAGCGTGACCGGCGGATCTTGTCGCTCGGCGCGATGACTTCCGCTTCGCCTTTCACGACCGCCTTGCCGTCCTGGTTGCTGCAGAGGCAATCGAGAACCAGGCGTTTCTTGTCATCGTGCTTTTCGCGAACCGTCACCGTGACAGTGAGCCGGTCGCCCGGTTTCACGGGTCGGGCAAAGCGCAGGGTCTGACCCAGATAGATGGTGCCGGGGCCCGGCAGCAGCATGCCCAGCACGGTCGAGATCAGCGCCCCGCTGAACATGCCATGGGCAATTACGCCGGCGAACATCGAGCTGTTCGCGTAGTCGTGATCAAGGTGAGCCGGATTGAAGTCACCGGAGAGGGCCGCGAAGAGCTCGATGTCGGCCTGAAGGATTGTGCGGGTAAGGCTGGCGCTGTCACCGACCCCGATTTCGTCGAAGGTGCGGTTTTCGATGATTTCGTCCATGGAGCGGCCTCCTGTGCGAAAGCCGGCGAACCCCGCCGGTGGGCTGCCTGATGCGGATCAGCTGATGATGTTGAAGCCTCCGTCCACATGGATGGTGCCGCCGGTAAGGGAGCGCGCGCCATCACTGACGAGATAGGCGCACAGGGCGCCAACATCATCGATATCGACCAGTTTGTGCAGCGGAGCGCGCTCGGCTGCCGTCTGCATCAGATTGTCGAAATCCTTGATGCCTGACGCGGCCCGGGTGGCCAGCGGCCCCGGCGAGATGGCGTGAACGCGGATGCCCTTGGGGCCGAGTTCGGATGCCATGTAGCGCGTGGCTGACTGGAGCGCGGCCTTCACCGGCCCCATCATCCCGTAGTTGGCCACGACTTCATCTGCGCCGTGATAGCTCATGGTCAGCATGCAGCCGCCCTGATGCATCAGCGGCTCGGCAAGTTTTGCCATGCGCATGAAGGAGTGGCAGGAAATGTCCATCGCACGCAGGAAGCCCTCGCGCGAGCAGTCCGTGACACGCCCGTGAAGATCTTCCTTCGGGGCGAACGCGATCGAGTGGACGAGGAAATCCAGCCGTCCCCACTGCTTGCCGATGGCTTCGAATACCGTTTCGAGCTGGCCCGGCTGTTCGACGTCGAGCGGCAGGATGATGGGCGCGCCCAGCGTTTCGGCCAGCGGCCGGACATAGGCTTCCGATTTTGGATTGAGAAAGGTGATGGCGAGGTCTGCGCCGCCGTTGCGGAAAGCGCGTGCGCATCCGTAGGCGATGCTTTTGTCATTGGCGATGCCGACGACAAGGCCCAGCTTGCCCCTGAGACTGAACATGGGAGGCTCCGGTTGAGTGTGCGGTGCAGCAATTCTAGTCGCGAATTCCGCAGCCTGCCCCGGGCGTTCGGGCGGTGAGGCTTCACCGCCCATGAGGGTCAAAGGACGGTCAGGTCGATTTCACCCACATTGTTGTAGACGTGGTCCGGCTTGTACGGGAATTCCGCCATCAGTGTCGGCGTGGTGACGCCCGAGAGTACGAGGACCGTGCTCATGCCCGCTTCCATGCCGCCCACGATGTCGGTATCCATCCGGTCGCCGATCATCACGCAGTCTTCGGGGTGCGCGCCCAGTTTGCGGGCGGCCAGCATCATCATCAGTGAGTTGGGCTTGCCCACGATGTAGGGCTTCTTGCCGGTTGCAGCGGAGATGGCCGCGAGGATGGTGCCGGCGGCGGGCTCCAGTCCGCCTTCGACCGGATCGATCATGTCCGGATTCGTGCCGATGAACTTGGCGCCCTGGTCGATCAGGCGGACGGCTTTCTTGAGCTGTTCGTAGCTGAGGGTGGAGGATTTCGCGACGACCACATAGTCCGGATTCGTTTCCGAGATCGAGAAACCGACGTTGTAGAGTTCGTTGATCAGTCCGCCGCCGCCCACGACGTAAGCCGTCGCATGCTGTTTCTGGTTCTGGTTCTTCAGGAACATCGCGGTGGCCATGGCTGCCGTGATGAAGTTGTCTTCACCCAGCCCTTCGATACCCAGTCCGGCCAGCTTGAGCCGGAGGTCCAGCGGTGTCTGCTCGGCGTTGTTGGTGAGGAACAGGAAACGGGTGCCGGTGTCGTGCAAACGCTGCACGAACTCTTTCGCACCGGGGATGAGTTGCTTGCCGCGATAGATGACGCCGTCCATGTCGGAGATGATGCATTTGGCCATGAAGAATTCCTGTTTGCAGAGTCGGAGGAAGATTCGGCCAAGTATGCCGCATAAGACCGGACCAGAGCTGCGCAGCCTCAAACAGGCAAGCGGGCGCAGGATTCACTCTTGCGGTGAGCGCCGTGCATATGACATCAGGGTTTATTTTTTTGCAAGTTCATGGCGCAGAAGCGTTTTTCCGTGTTCGGGATTGCCGGGGCTTTAAACCCTTGTCGCGACTTGGCTATAATCCCGCAGCTTTCCGGACCATAATCACTCGGGGTTTGCAATGAGCGATCACAAACAAGATGCATCCGCTGACGGAGCGTCATTCTGCGCATGCAGCCTGGATCCGTCCCGGCGCGCGCTGATGGCTGCTACGGCCGGTGTTGGCGCGATAGCCGCTGTCGGCGTAGCGACACCATTTGTTGCAAGTTTTACGCCCTCCGAGCGCGCCAAGGCCGCCGGCGCGCCGGTCGAAGTCGACCTGTCAAAGCTGCAACCGGGTGAGAAAATGACAGTCGAATGGCAGGGCAAACCCGTCTGGATCCTGCGCCGTACGCCGGAAATGCTCGCTTCACTGAAGGGGGCGGAAGACCGTCTGGTGGATCCGAAGTCCGAGGCGCCGCAGCAGCCTGCCTACGTCAAGGGTGAAGCGCGCGCGATCAAGCCGGAGTACTTCGTCTGCATCGGTATCTGCACGCACCTGGGATGTTCGCCCTCCGACAAGCTCAAGAAGGGCGCGGAGAGCGGCATGGGTGAAAGCTGGCCGGGCGGCTTCCTGTGCCCCTGTCATGGCTCGCAGTTCGATCTGGCCGGCCGCGTGTTCAAGAGCATGCCGGCGCCGTCGAATCTGGTGATTCCGCCGCATACCTATCTGAGTGATACACGCCTGCTCATCGGCGAAGATTCGAAGGGGGCGTAAGCGATGATTTCTTCCAAGGTGGTGGCCGAGAAAGGCCAGCAACTCCTGGGCTGGGTGGATGAGCGTTTTCCGCTGAGCTCCACCTACAAGGCGCATCTTTCCGAGTACTACGCGCCGAAGAACTTCAACTTCTGGTACTTCTTCGGCTCGCTGGCGCTGCTGGTGCTGGTGATGCAGATCGTGACCGGTATCTTCCTGGTCATGCACTACAAGCCGGATGCGTCGCTGAACGCGGCGGGTATCCCGGTGGCATTCGCCAGCGTGGAATACATCATGCGTGACGTGCCGGGCGGCTGGATCATCCGCTACATGCACTCGACCGGGGCCTCGATGTTCTTCATCGTGGTCTATCTGCACATGTTCCGCGGGCTGATCTACGGCTCCTACCGCAAGCCGCGCGAACTGATCTGGCTGTTCGGCATCGCGATTTTCCTGTGTCTGATGGCGGAAGCATTCTTCGGCTACCTGCTGCCCTGGGGGCAGATGTCATTCTGGGGCGCACAGGTGATCGTGAACCTGTTCTCCGCGATTCCCGTGATCGGGCCCGATCTGTCCATCTTCATCCGCGGCGATTTCGTGGTGTCGGACGCTACCCTGAACCGCTTTTTCGCCTTTCACGTGATCGCCATTCCGCTGGTGCTGCTCGGGCTGGTCGCGGCGCACCTGGTGGCGCTGCATGAAGTGGGCTCCAACAACCCCGACGGCGTCGAGATCAAGAAGCACAAGGATGCAAACGGCATTCCGCTGGACGGGATTCCTTTCCATCCGTACTACACGGTGAAGGACATCTTCGGCGTGTGCGTGTTCCTGATCGTGTTCGCGATCATCGTGTTCTTTGCGCCCGAAGGCGGAGGCTACTTCCTCGAGTACAACAACTTCTTCCCGGCGGACCCGCTGAAGACGCCGCCGCACATCGCTCCGGTCTGGTACTTCACGCCGTTCTACTCGATCCTGCGCGCAACCACCTCCGACTTCGTCTGGGCGCTGGCTGCACTGGTGCTGATTACCGGTGTGCTGGCTTTCCGCACGGCGAAGTGCCAGATGGTCCGCATGGCCTCGCTCGGTGTCACGGTCGTCGGCGTCGCCGCGCTCCTGCTGATTGAAGCCAAGGTGTGGGGCGTCGTGCTGATGGGCGGTTCGGTGATGGTATTCGGCCTGCTGCCCTGGCTGGATCAGAGCCCGGTCAAGTCCATCCGCTACCGTGGCGGCCTCTACAAGAGCATTCTTGCCGTGTGGGTGATCTGCTTCGTGATCCTCGGCTATCTGGGCGTGCAGCCGCCGTCGCCCGTGGGCAACCTGGTGTCGCAGATCTGCTCCTGGCTGTATCTGGCGTTCTTCGCCTTCATGCCTTGGTACACCCGCCTCGACAAGACCAAACCTGAACCGGAAAGGGTGACCTGGAAATGAGCCTGCTCAAGAAAACCACAAGCGTTGCGCTGCTGGCTCTTGTTGTCGCCGGAGCCCAGGCCAGTGAATCCGTCCATCTGGACAAGGCGCCGCTGAGTTTCGACAATGCGTCGCTGCAGAGCGGGGCCAAGACCTTCATCAATTACTGCCTCAGCTGCCACGGTGCCAGTTCGTTGCGGTATAACAGACTGACCCAGATCGGCCTGACAGAACAGCAGATCAAGGATAATCTGATGTTCACTGCCGACAAGGTGGGTGAGCAGATGACGGTGGCCATGCGGCGCGATGATGCCAAGAAGTGGTTTGGTGCAGCGCCGCCCGACCTGTCGGTCATTGCCCGCGCCCGCGCCTCCGGAGACGGAAGCGGCGCGGACTGGCTCTACACTTACCTGCGTCAGTTCTACCGTGACGACTCGCGTCCGACCGGTTGGAACAACGCGGTATTCCCGGGCGTAGGGATGCCGCACGTCCTGTATGGTCTGCAGGGCGTGCAGGAAGCGCACTTCGTCGAGAAGGATGATGGTCATGGCAACAAGACCAGCCATCTCGAAGGCTTCGAGATCGTCGAGCCTGGCACCCTGACGAAGGAAGAGTACGACACTGAAGTCGCCAATCTCGTGTCCTTCCTCACCTGGATGGGTGAGCCGGCGCGCGAAAGCCGTCAGACGATCGGCTGGGCGGTTCTTGCCGTATTGAGTGTACTTGCCGCGCTTTCCTGGATGCTGAAGAAGGCATTCTGGAAGGACGTGCATTAACAGGTGTGCAACCAAAATGATGGTGTTGTCCAGTCGCGACAGCGACGCGCAGCAAGGGCGTCGTGTGGTTCGTGACACTGAATATTCCTGGAGTAATTCCGCAATGATGAATTTGTATTCCGGTACGACGGATCCTTTCAGCCACCGTTGCCGGATCGTCTTGTACGAAAAGGGCATGGATTTCCAGGTGGTCGACGTTGACCTCTTCAACAAGCCTGAAGACATCGCCGTCATCAACCCCTACAACCGGGTGCCGGTGCTGGTAGACCGTGACCTCATCCTGTACGAATCGAACATCATCAACGAGTACATTGATGAGCGTTTCCCGCACCCGCAGCTGATGCCGCCGGACCCGATCATGCGTGCGAAGGCTCGCCAGCTGCTGCATACGCTGGAGCATGAGCTCTTCTCGCACATCGAGGCGCTGGAGAAGAACCAGAAGTCCGCTGCAGACAAGGCACGTGCCCATGTCCGTGACCAGCTGATGCAGCTCGTGCCGCTGTTTGCCAAGCAGAAGTACATGCTGGGTGACGAGTTCTCGATGCTGGATGTGGCGATTGCTCCGCTGCTGTGGCGTCTGGAACATTACGGCATCGAGCTGCCAAAGACCGCGGCGCCGCTGATGAAGTACGCCGAGCGGATCTTTACCCGTCAGGGCTTCATTGATGCTCTGACGCCTTCCGAGCGCGCCATGCGCCGCTGAGGAAGGCAGGCCGGGCTCAGCCCGGCATGTCGGACGACGGCTTGCCGGGCTGAGCCCGCAAGCCGTTTCGTTTTTCTGTCTGCTGATGCGGGAATGGAACCTGCTTTGAAACCCGCCAGTCCATGCTGTCCGGGTGTACAGGAAAGAATTGCATCATGAGCACATCGTCAACGAAGCCTTATCTGCTGCGAGCCATTTTCGACTGGTGTGTCGACGGCGGCTTCACGCCCTATGTTGCCGTCCAGGTCGATGCGCGGACACGCGTGCCGGTCCAGCATGTCCGGGACGGACAGATCGTGCTCAACATCGCTCCGTACGCGACCAACCAGTTGCTGATCGATGATGAGGCCCTGAGCTGCCAGGCCCGTTTCTCCGGCAAGGTCGAGAGTCTCTATGTGCCGATCACGCAGGTTCTCGCCATCTATGCGCGTGAGAACGGGCAGGGCATGGCATTCCAGCCCGGCATGCTCGCAGGCTCGGCAATGGAGCTGGGCGGACTCGTTGAAGCCGAAGCAGCACCGGTTGATGCTGTGCCGGAAGAAAGCGCGCAGCCGGACGAGCCTGAAGGCGATGATCCGGGGCCGGCTTCACCCGCTCCCGCGCGGGGCGGCCATCTGCGCCGGATCAAGTAAGCGGATTGTCCTGCCCGGACAGTACGCCTTGTGGTGAGGCCGCGCGAGCGGACCTTGCCGGTCGGTGGTGTTGCGCGTCAATCGACTCATACAGCGCGGCCACCCGTTGCGCCATTTCCTTCCCTGACCAGCGTTCGGCTGAAGCGCGTGCGGCCCGGCCCAGCTGGATGAGGCGTGCCCGATCCTGCAGCAGCTCGCCCACGCACTGACTGAAGTGAAGGACGTCATCGCGCGCAATCACGGCGCCCGGCGTGTTTTCGAGGATATCGCGCGTTCCCATGGCCGAGAGCGCCACGACCGGTTTGCCTTGCGCCATGGCTTCCAGCAGCACCAGCCCCTGCGTTTCGGTACGTGAGGCAAAAACGAAGAGGTCCGCCGCCTGATAGCAATCGGCGAGGCTGTGGCTGCGGTCGAGATAACCCATGAAGCGCACGTTGTAGGACAGCGCACGACGCTCGCAGTCTGCCCGCAGTCCCTCCTGCGCGGGCCCTTCACCGGTGATGAGCAGCAGGACTTCCGGCTGGCTGCGTCGCAGCTGCTCGACGACTTCGAGCAGGAAGCCGATGTTCTTCTCGAACGCTACGCGCCCGACGAAGAGCAGCAGTGGCCGGGCCGGATCGATTCCGTGCTGGAAGCGGAAGCCCGCGCCATCGCCGTTCAGGAAATGCTGCTCGCGCAGGCCGGTCGGGATGATCTGCAGCGGACGGCTGACGCCATAGTCATGCAGCGTTTGTTCCATTGCGCGGGAGGGCACGATCACGGCGTCCAGGTCGTTGCACTGCGCCCGCGAGAAACGTCGGGCGGCGGCCCGCGTCAGGCTCCGCGGCAGGAGCGGAATGTAGTGATGCAGGTATTCCTCGAAATAGGTGTGATAGCTGGCCAGCACCGGCAGGCCGGCTGCGCGGGCGGCCTTCACGCCGGCGTAGTGGGCCAGGAAAGGCGTCTGGATGTGCACGAGGTCAAAACCGGCTGCGTGGCCCGCGAGCCACTGATCCAGCATGCGCCGGTGCATCAGGCGGTCTTCCGGGTCGAAGGGCACCTTGCGGGCGGGAATCCTCACCACGCCGTCCGGATCGCTTGCGACCCCCGTTTGTTCCGGTTGATAGGCCGGCGCGACCAGGGTGCTCTCCATGCCGCAGTCGAGCAGGCCCTTGCGGAAGGTTTCGATCGAGCTCGATACGCCATTGATGCGCGGAAAATAGACATCCGAAATCATCAGGATTTTCATGGTCTGCTCGCTGTTCAGGGTGGCGCCACTCTAGACCTGCCACATGACCGGCATGTTGCGTCGGCCGGGCGCCGTACCGGGCAGCGGCAAGCGGCAAGGCTCGCCGGCCCGGCGCGTCCCGCTTCGCGCCCCGGCGTGGCAGAATCTGCACTCCAATCGGGCCGCTGCCCTGAAGCCTTACGCATGAGCAAGACACAACACTTCGACATCCTGATCGTCGGCGCTGGCCTTTCCGGTGCCAGCCTTGCCTGCGCCCTGCGCGGCAGTCGCTACCGGATCGGTCTGGTCGAGCGCCAGCGACCGCAGGCGGCAGCCGGCTGGGATGCGCGCATCTATGCGGTGAGCCCCGCGAATGTGGACTTCCTGCGCCGCTGCGGGATCTGGGATCACCTGGATGCCGACCGTATCGGACCGGTCGAGCGCATGGACGTGTCAGGTGATGCGGGCGGCAGGCTGGCCTTTTCCGCTTACGAATGCGGCATGCAGAGCCTTGCCAGCATCGTTGAAGCCGGCCGCATGGCCAGCGAACTGTGGGAAACCGCGCGGCGTCAGCCCAACATCGAGATCCTCTGCCCGGCAGAGCCTGCTGCGCTCGATTTCCGACCGGAGGCTGCCCGCCTGCGTTTGTCCGACGGGCGTGAATGCCAGGCTTCGCTGGTCGTTGGCGCTGATGGCGTGAACTCATGGGTGCGAGGCCAGACCCGCATCCAGGCGCATCTGCGGCCCTATGAAGAGCTGGGCGTGGTTGCGAACTTCGCCTGCGAACGACCGCACGCCGGAACGGCCTTCCAGTGGTTCCGCGAGGATGGCATCCTCGCCTGGCTGCCCCTGCCGGGGAACCGCTTTTCAATCGTCTGGTCTACGCCCGACGCGCAGGCTGACGCGATGCTGGCACTCTCGCCGGAGGCTTTTACCGCGAAGGTGGCGGAGGCGGGCGGGCACCGCCTCGGCAAACTTGAGCTCCTGACGCCCGCGGCCGGTTTTCCGCTGCGCTTCATGAAGCTCGACAGCACGGTTGCGTCGCGTCTGGCGCTGATCGGCGACGCCGCCCATGCGGTGCATCCGCTCTCGGGCCACGGCATCAATCTGGGCTTCCAGGATGCCCGGGCGCTGGCGGATCGTCTGCTTGCCCTGCCGGCGTTCAGGGACTGCGGTGACGAGAACGTATTGCGCGCCTGGCAGCGGGCGCGTGCGGAAGAAACCCTGCTCGTGCGGGAACTCACGGATGGATTGCACCGGCTCTTCAAGCCGTCCTCCGGCCCGCTGAGCCTGTTGCGCAACGCCGGCCTGAGTCTGGCCGGCTCGATTTCTCCGCTGCGCAGCGTGCTTGCACGCTATGCAGCGGGGCTGACCTGAAACGGATTGGAGAACACCTTGAATCAGACCCTCCGGCGAGCCCTCCTGGCTGCCTGCACCCTCGCGCTGAGCCTTCCCGCACTGGCCGGCGAAGCCGAAGTCCGCAAAGCGGTCGGCAGCATCCTGCGCGATCAGGGCTCCATCGTCAGCCTGCAGAAAGTGCCGTACGGTGGTCTGTACGAAGTCGTGCTGAGCAATGGCGATCTGGTCTATGTGGATGACAAGGGCAGCTACCTCATGAGCGGCTCCCTCATCGACATCAAGAACCGCAAGAACATCACCGCCGCCCGTGAGGCGGAGCTCTCGCGCGTGAACGTGGCGGAACTGCCGCTCAACCAGGCCGTCAAGCAGGTGCGCGGCAACGGCAAGCGCACCCTGATCACTTTCGAGGACGCGAACTGCGGCTACTGCAAGAAGCTCGCCAAGGATCTCAAGGACGTCAAGGACGCCACCATCTACACCTTCCTGATCCCCATCCTGTCGCCGGACTCGCTCGATAAGGGCCGCAACATCTGGTGCGCCAAGGATCGTGCGGAAGCCTGGAATGACTGGATGGTCGACGGCAAGGCACCCGCCACCGCCAACTGCGATGCACCGGTCCAGAAGAACGGCGATATGGCGCGCAAATACCGCATTACCGGCACCCCGACGATGTTCCTGGCCGACGGCAGCCGTATCGGCGGCTATGTGCCGCCGGCAGAACTCGATCGCGCCATGAACGAGGCCGAGGCCCGCGCGAAGAAGTAATTTGCCTCCCGGCCGCGCTGCGGCAGGGCCGGCGTCATGAAAAGGATGGCCTGGTGGCCATCCTTTTTTTCGCTTTCAGATCATTGCTGCGACATCTGGATGTGTGAAATTTGCTCGGTTTTGTTGTTTTTAACCCTAATTAATAAAGATGGTCGTGTAGGAGTTTTTCTTACAAAAAGCTAAGCTCCCGCCCCTGTTGTCAGTGTGGCCGGCCGCAGAAGGTCGTGTGCCGGCAAATAAAAAAAGGGGGAGGGCGAAAATGAATCAAAGGTTTTCCGTTCTGGCGGCCTGTCTGGCCGCTGCAGGGATTCTCGCGCTGCAAGGCTGCGGTGGCGGTGGAGGTGGTGGCTCGGGAGCGGGCCCTTCCAGCAGCACCGCCAGTTCGCAGGCCAGCACGCAACTGGTCACCGGCACGGCCGCATTTGGCGCGCCCTTGGCGAATGCGACGATTTCGCTGAAGGACGCGGCAGGCGTGAGCCGAACCGCCACGGCGGGCAGCGATGGCAGCTACACGATCGATGTCGCAGGACTGAGCGCGCCCTTCCTGATGACCGCCACGGGCCAGTCCGGCGATGAAGTCCGGACTTATTCCGCACTGGTGACGGCTGCACCGGCCAAGGGCAGCAGCAGCACCGTCAACATCACCCCGATCACGACCGCCATCGTGGCGCTGGCCTCCAGCACCGGCAACAACCCGGACGAGTTTGCCGGCGCGGGGGCGCTGGCTGCACTGGATCAGGCCAGGCTGGCGCAAGCGCGCGCAGCGATCAAGGCCGTCATTGCCGAGGTCGCCAAGGAGTATGGCGTTGCCGGCTTCGACCCGATCAGTACGCCGTTTGCCGCAGACCTGAAGAGCGGAGGCGACAAGCTGCTGGAAGCCGTCAAGGTCACTCTGGGCGATACGGGCGTGACGCTGACCAACGCCCTCAGTCCGGTGGCCAGCGGCGCCTCGGGCGCCAGCGCAACCGTCACGCTCAGGGACCCCGCCAGGGATGCGCCCACCGCACTGCCCAGACCCACCGTTTCGACCAGTTCGGCAAACGACTTGCTGGCCTTGCTGCGCACGCAGCTCAATGCCTGTCTGGCGCTCGCTCCGTCAGAGCGCATCGCGCTGGACGCCAGCGTGACCCCGGCCAAGCCGACGGCACTCAAGGGGGCGTGCTCTGCGAGCAGCCTGAGCGCCTTTGACAAGAGCTACTTCAGCAACGGCACTGACCTCCTGGGGAACTGGGGTCCGCGTTTCCGCGATCTGCCGCAGGGGGCGACGATCGGGCAAGCGGAAATGATTGCGTCCTTCGGGCGTTCCGATGGCGGCGTGAACATTTCTGCGCGCCTGCCCATCTTCGCCGAAGGCGGCGGTACCGCGACCACCGTGTTGCTCAGCTCGGACACTAGTGGCCAGAACTTCAAGCTGCAGGGTAACCAGCGCAAGTACAACCTGGGCATTTCGGCACGCCTGTATCAGATCAACGACGTGGTCTTCAACCCGCGCCTGGGCAACAACTACGGGCCGGACAAGGGCAAGCGCATCGGCAATCTGTCGCGCTATGACGCGGCCCTGCAGCTGAGTTTTGATCCGAGCCTTGCCGCTGCTGCCAAGGTGTATGCCGTACGGGTCAAAGGGCCGGCCTTGCCGGCTGCCGGGCTTGTTCTGGCGCGCTCGGCAACCTGTGGCTCCGGCGATTTCATGGCGGTGTACAGCAGCGACGGCAGCCTGCCTGATGCAACGGGCAAGACTGCAGCCTTCGCCGCGACGGCATCGACC
This sequence comes from Uliginosibacterium paludis, assembly GCF_039631355.1. Lineage (NCBI taxonomy): Bacteria > Pseudomonadati > Pseudomonadota > Betaproteobacteria > Rhodocyclales > Zoogloeaceae > Uliginosibacterium > Uliginosibacterium paludis. The sequence goes on from NZ_JBDIVF010000017.1 coordinate 38,711, forward strand.
ACGAGCAGCTGGCGCTATTACGCCATGCCCATGGGCGGTGGCTATACCGGCAGCGACTTCTGGAACGAAGTGCGCGGCTACTCCAGCAAGGGAGTGGTGGCTTCCAGCGGCCCGGCCACCATGCCCGACACGCCCACCAATCGCGCCGTGACACCGGTGGCCGTAAGCGAAATTCCGGAACTGCCGGCCTATACCTTCGAGGTGTTCTCGGTGGACGCCCCGGCAACGCCGGAAGTCTTCACCACCTACATGACGGACAAGCCGCGCGGGCCTGACGCGGCGTTCCAGAATGCGTGGCCCAGCCTGACGGCGGACTCTCTGGCCTATCTGGACCCCGGTGTCAGCAACGCCAAGGCCGCGCCGTTCTCAAGCGCCACCCTCAACTGGACGCTCGCCAGCGGTGCACCGCTGGTCAGCAGCGCATCCTTGAGCGGCAATGCCCGTGACGCGAGCAACCTGATGGTGCGTTACAACCTCAGTGACGCCGTGCGTCCGATTGGAGCCAAGTCGATCACCGTTGGCTTTGACAGCGAGACGGATGGCCTGGGCAACGCCTGCAAGAACAGTGCGACGCCGGTGCTCAGCGCCACAACGGGTTCGCGCGGTATCGATCTGCGCCAGACGGGCCATCGCATCAGCTATGGCACCAACTATTCGTTCAGCGGGCGGGAAGCGCATACGGCGCCGGTCACCAAATCCGGGGGCGATGGCTGGAATATCTACAATGCCAATCAGCATCCGATCGTGCCGGGTTCAGTCGTTCAGGCTGATGGAAGCTATGCGCAGCTGAACCTGTTCACGACGACGGGCTTCCTCAACATGGCGACCGCTGCGGGGGGCGTACTGACGATCGACAGCACGACGAACAATCTGGCGACGGACAAGGCTGCCTACGGCACCCCCTTCGCGTTCGAGGGCAGCGATACCTATCCCAAGAGCCTGACCTATGTAACCCGGGTGACGGGGAACAGCACGAACAGCCTGCGTGTGCTGGATCTCTACACCTCCTTCGTGCCGCTCAGCGCGACGCCCGATTCCAGCGGCACCAAGTCCGGCATTTTCGTTCCGCTGTCGATCGGTGCGAATGTGAGCGGCGGGGGTGTTTTGACGCTGGGCGGTGTGTCGAGCAGCGCCTGCTCAAGCTCGCCCTGCACGCTCAGTTCTGCCGCGTTTGACACCAGCGCCGCGCATACCTATCAGGTCGTGATCACGCTCAGCAGTGCGACGGCCGGTACGGTGAAGGTGTATCTGGACGGTGGCGCCACGGCGATCCTGAATGCCGCCGTCACGGCCTTCCCGACGGGAACCACTTCAAACGCCAGCTGGAGCCAGATCTACTTTGGCGATATCAATACCGGCTATCAGTACAAGTCGAGCATGGACTGGCTGATCTGGAGAACCGGCGCCTTCACGCCGGCGGATCTGGCCGGCAAACTCCCTTCGGGCCTGGGCGTGACCACGGGCTACTGATCTTTCCTGCTTTGCTGCGGACGGCCACCCGGAGGGTGGCCGTTTTTTTCGCCTGCACGCCGGATGCGACGACACACCGCGTGCGCTTCGCGTGAGCGGCCAGGTGCGGCTTCAGGGGTCCCGCAAGGGCAGGTTCGTCAAGAACGGGGGGCTTCCGTCGTTAAGGCCGGAGTGTGCTGAGCAAGTACGGGAGAGGACATGAGCCTGAGCGAGTTCAATATCCGGGCGGTAAACCTGGGGGCGGCGCTCGCCGGGGCGTTGGTTGGCATGGGCGTCCTGTTTCCTTTTGCGGCGGGTTCCTGGGGGCTCTGGATCGGGCTCGCCTGCGTGGCCGCCGGCGTGATTCTGGGCGTGCGAACTGCGCGCGGGGCCGAGGCGCCTGCGGAACTCGCCCAGCCTGATGCGATACCGCCACCTGCCGACCTGCGCGGGCTGTGCGAGGCGCTTGATGGTGCGCTCGAGCACGAACTGGGCGCCATCGAGGAGGAGATCGCACGAACCCAGGCGCTTCTGCACGAATCGGTCGCCACGCTCAGTGAAGGGCTTCAGGCTATTGCCGGGCAGTCCGTCTATCAGCAGGGCGTGGTGCGGGACGTGCTGGTCCATTCGGAGAAAGTCACGACGGGTGGTGGCATGGACATGCAGGAGTTCGCCGAACAGGTGGGCCGCATGCTCAACAGCTTTGTCGAGCTGCTGATCCAGGTGAGTGTGCAGAGCATGACCACCGTGCACAACATCGATGACATGGTGACCCAGACTGAAGCCATCTTCGAAGCCGTTGACGAAGTGGAGGGGCTCGCCAAGAAAACGAATCTGCTGGCGCTCAACGCCTCGATCGAGGCGGCACGCGCGGGCGAAGCCGGCAAGGGCTTCGGCGTCGTGGCCGACGAGGTTCGCAATCTGGCCCAGGTCTCCGAGAAGATCAATGGCCGGATCCGCGACCGCATGGTGGGCGCGCGCGACTCCATCGAACGCGTGCGGGAAACCGTTTCGAGCATGGCTTCGCGTGACATGAACGAATGCATCCTCACCAAGCAGCGTGTCGAGAACATGCTCGGCAATGTCGAACAGCTCAACTCCGAATTCTCCGCGAGTGCCAACAAGGTGGGGGATGTCGCGTCGAAAATCGGCCACGCAGTGGACGACTCGATCCGCTCCCTGCAGTTCGAGGACATCGCCCGCCAGGCGCTGGACGATGCCCGCAAGCGTGCGGCCTATCTGCGCGAGGTCGGCATGCTGCTCTCGCGTCAGGCGGGGGACGATCCCGACCGCTTGCGCGAAGCTGTCCAGGCATTGCGGGCCGAGCATGAGCAGACTCACCGGCACGGCATCGTGTCGCAGACGTCCATGCAAGCAGGCAGCGTCGATCTCTTCTGACGCGCTGATCCGTCATTCCGGAGGAGCATCTCATGGCATTTACCGCAATCAGGAGCGAGGACGGCCGGACGCTCGAAATCAGCGTGTCAGGCAGTTTCCAGTTCTCCCTTCACCGCGAGTTTCGCGACACCTATCGTGAATACACCGTTCCCGACAGTCTGATCCGGTTGAACCTGACGCAGGCGGAATACATGGACAGCGCCGCGCTGGGCATGCTGCTGCTGCTCAACGAGCACGCCAAGCAGCATCGCGGCACGGTCGTGCTGCACCGGCCTTCTCCCGTCATTCGGCGTATCCTGGAAATCACCAGTTTCGACAAGCTGTTCCGGATCGAGGACTGAGGCATGTTGTCGCCTGTCAAGGCCGGTCTCGACAGCGCGACCTTCTGCGGCGTGGCCCTGGTCGTCGACGACGACACCACGACGCGACTCGTACTGGCCGCGCAACTGCGCGGGCAGGGCTACGCAGTGGTGCTGGCCGCTGACGGCCGTGAGGCCATTGCGAGTTTCGAGCGCCTCCAGCCGGGGATCGTCTTCCTCGACGTCATGCTGCCCGACCTGGATGGCTATGAAGTGGCGCGCACGATCAAGCGCCTGTCCGGCGAACGTTTCGTGCCGGTCCTGTTCCTGACCGGCCTGAGCGAGCAGCAGGCACTGACCGCCTGCATCGAGGCGGGAGGGGACGACTTCCTGTCCAAGCCGGTCGACTTCGTGACCTTGCGGGCCAGAATTCTCGCCATCGAGCGCATCCGCGGGCTCTATGAAAACCTGCGCGCGCAGCGGCAGGAGCTGGCCGATCTGTATGGCCGCATGGAGTTCGAGCAGTCGATTGCCGAGCAGGTGTTCAATGACTTTGTCATGGCCTCGAACGTGTCCATTCCGCCGATCCGGCGCTGGTTGAAGTCGGCCAGCGTCTTCAACGGAGACCTGTTCCTGAGTTGCCATGCGCCCGGCGGCGGCATTGCCGTGCTGCTGGGGGATTTCACCGGTCACGGGCTGGCCGCCGCGATCGGCGCGCTGCCAACCTCGGAAACCTTCCGGACCATGACGGCCAAGGGCTTCACGCTGATCGACGTCATGGCGGAAATCAATCGCAAGCTCAATCGCCTGCTGCCCACCGGCATCTTCCTGGCGGCGTCAGCCCTGCGCATCGATCCCGATCTCAAGACCGCGCTGGCCTGGAACAGCGGCATGCCCGAGATGATCCTCTGTCGCGAAGATGGCAGCCGCCGCATGATCGCCTCCCATCATCCGCCACTGGGCGTACTGTCGGATTTCATGCCGGGCACGCAGCCCGAGCGGATCGTTCTCGTTCATGGCGATGTTTTTGTCATGTGCAGCGACGGGCTGACCGAAGCCTGCAACGAGCAGGGCGAGGCCTTCGGCGAGGCGCGTTTCCTGGCGCAGCTCGAAGCTTCCCGGGGGATGGATGCCTTCGAGCGCCTGCAAACGGCCCTGACCGGATTTACCGGCAGCGCGGAGCAGCGGGATGACATCAGTCTGGTCGTGATGCCCTGTTGCGAGGGACTGCTGGCCGGCGCCGGGCATGCCGGCGAAGTAGCGGCACCGCGGCATCCGTCGGATCCCTGGGAATGGTCGCTGCGCCTTGAAGGCGCCAACCTGAAAAGGGTCGATCCGGTTCCGCTGGCGATGCATCACCTCGAGAGTTTCGGCATTCCACCGCGCCATTTGCAGCAGATCTATGTGATTGTCATGGAACTGTTCAGCAACGCACTCGATCACGGTGTGCTCGGTCTCGATTCGGCCATGAAGAACAGCGATGACGGCTTCATGGCCTACTACACGCAACGCCAGCAGAAGCTCGAGCAACTGCAGACGGGCTTTGTCGCCATCCGCTTCGATTACCGGCTGCAGGGCGCTGTCGGCGTGCTGCTGATCAGCATCGAGGATTCAGGCAAGGGCTTCTGTCGCGGCCTCTGCGCGCACTGCGACGCAGTCGGCGAGCGCTCGGACGAAAACCTCCGGCTCGAACATGCCCTCTCAGACCCTGAGCTCCTCGCGGGCGGACGCGGTGTGCGCCTGATTCGCAGCCTGTGCCGCAGTGTCCGGTACCGGGGGGCGGGCAACCGCGTCGAGGCGGAATACCTGCTCTGAAGTCCGGCCCTTGCTGGGTGTTTACCCGCGCTGCCCGTTGATGCACATGAGGAACTGTCGCTCCCTTCCGTAATGGACAGAGTGGAGACATGAGGAGCGGATGATGGGAAAGAAAATCCTGATCGTGGATGACTCGGTGTCGATCCGGCAGATGGTGAACTTCACCTTGAAGGGCGCCGGGTTCGAGACCGAAGAGGCCGCAGACGGCAAGGCCGCGCTGGACAAGGCACGCCTCAAGGTCTTTGACCTCGTGTTTACGGATCAGAACATGCCGGTCATGGACGGCCTGACCCTCATTCGCAGTCTCCGCGCACTCAATGAATACAAGAGAACGCCCATTCTCATGCTCACCACCGAAGCCGGTGAAGACATGAAGGCCAAGGGGCGTGAAGCGGGCGCGACGGGATGGCTGGTCAAGCCTTTCGACCCGCAGAAGCTGCTCCAGGTCGTGGCGAAGGTTCTGGTCTGAACCGCGGACGAGGGCGCTGCCATGTCCGTCGATCTCTCCCAGTTCTTCCAGACCTTCTTCGAAGAGGCCACCGACCATCTGGCCGACATGGAGCGACTGCTGCTGGCCGTTGATCCGGCAGCTCCGCAGGCCGAAGACCTCGACAGCATTTTCCGCGCTGCGCACTCGATCAAGGGCGGCGCAGGCATTTTCGGTTTCCAGAAGCTTGCCGGGCTGACTCACATCCTCGAGTCCCATCTCGACCGCATCCGCTCGGGCCGTGCCGCGATGAGCGAAGCGCTGGCCGACGAGTTTCTGGCGGCGGTCGACTATCTGCGTCTGCTGCTGCAGGCCTGCCGCAGTGGTGACGAGGTTGATGAAGACGAGTATGTCGCCATGTGCGCGCGCTACGAGCATCTGGGCGAGACCGCCGCCCGCACGAATGTGCCGGCTGTTGCGGAAGACGACGGCAGTTTCGGTCTGTTCGAGCCGTCACCGCAGCCCGATGCTCCGTCCGCTCCGCAGGACGAGGGCTTCGGCTTCTTCGAGCCTCAGCCCGGTACAGGAGGGCAGAATGAGCAGGATGAAGGCTTCGGCTTTTTCGAGCCACAGGCCCCGGCGCCCGCAGCAGCTCCGGCCGGGAGCCCGGACATTGAGGGCTTCGGGCTTTTCGAGCCGGTTCCGCCTGCTCAGGCCCCGGTATCGGGTGCTCCAGCCGGCAAGGCGGAGGCCGCCGGTCCTGCGCGCGCCGCTCCGCGGGCGGCCCCCGCGAATCCCGATGCGGCGTCGATCCGTGTCAGCGTCGAGCGTGTTGACCAGCTGATCAACCTGGTCGGCGAGCTGGTGATCACCCAGGCCATGCTCAACGAAACCGGCGCGAAGATCGAAGGGCCGATGGCCGAGCGACTGCAGAACTCGCTGAACCTGCTTGAGCGCAATACCCGTGATCTGCAGGAGGCGGTGATGTCGATCCGCATGCTGCCGATCAGTTTCGTGTTCAACCGTTTTCCGCGCGTGGTGCGCGACCTCTCCCACAAGCTCGGCAAGGGCGTGGAGCTCATCATCCAGGGCGAGGGCACCGAGCTCGACCGCAGCCTGATTGAGAAGCTCGTCGACCCGCTGACCCACCTGGTGCGAAACAGCATCGACCATGGCATCGAGTCACCCGAAAAGCGTCTGGCCGCCGGCAAGCCTGAACGCGGCACGGTGATTCTGCGTGCCTCGCAGCAGGGCGGCAGCATCGTGGTGGAAGTGATCGATGACGGCGCCGGCCTCAACCGCGAGCGCATTCTCGCCAAGGCTTCGGAGAAGGGCATCGCCGTATCCGATGCGATGAGCGATGCCGAAGTCTGGCAGCTCATCTTCGCGCCGGGTTTCTCCACCGCCGAGCAGGTCACCGACGTGTCCGGCCGCGGTGTGGGCATGGATGTGGTTCGCCGCAACATCTCCGATCTGGGCGGGCGCATCGAGATCAGCTCTACCGAAGGCCAGGGGGCGAGCTTCGTGATCCGCCTGCCGCTCACGCTGGCGATCCTCGACGGCATGTCGGTCGCGGTGGGGCCGGAGATCTTCATCATTCCGCTGACCTACATCCTCGAGTCGCTTCAGCCCGAGCAGAGCGAGATCCGCCCGATCGCCGGCCAGCGCGAAGTGGTGCATGTGCGCGGTGACTACCTGCCGCTGATTCCGCTGGCCGAAGTGCTCGGCACGCCCGCCGCGCCCGAAGGCGGCAACCGCATCCTGCTGCTGGTGCAGGCGGGCGAAACGCGCGCGGCACTGCAGGTAGACGATCTGCTGGGGCAGCATCAGGTGGTGATCAAGAGTCTGGAAGCGAACTACCGGCGCGTGCCGGGCATCTCCGGCGCCACGATCATGGGAGACGGGCATGTGGCCCTGATTCTCGACGTGCCCGGCGTCATCCGGATCGGCCTTGGCGGCTGAGCGGACGAGCACTGATTTCTTTGCGGGAGAGTATCTATGACACAGGCCACACAGGAATCCGATGCACTGATCTCGGCGGACGTGGTCAGCAATGCGGACAGTGCGCAGTACCTCACCTTCACGCTCGGCAAGGAGGAGTACGGCGTCGACATCCTCAAGGTCCAGGAGATCCGGGGATATGACGCCGTCACGGCCATCGCCAACTCGCCACCCTTCATCAAGGGCGTGATCAATCTGCGCGGCGTGATCGTGCCGATCGTTGACATGCGCCTCAAGTTCAACGTGGGGGAGGCGACCTACGATCAATTCACTGTCGTGATCATCCTCAACGTGCTGGGCCGTGTGCTCGGCATCGTGGTCGATGGCGTCTCCGACGTGATCACGCTGCAACCCGTTCAGATCAAGGCTTCGCCCGAATTCGGCGCCGCGATGGATACCCGCTACATCCGCGGGCTCGGCGCCGTGGACGAACGCATGATCATTCTTGTCGATATCGAAAAACTCATGAGCAGTCGCGACATGGCGCTCATGGAAGAAGCCGTCGCCTGAGACGGGCGCGCACACCGAGGAGATGAAAAATGAGTGCATCCCGAATGAGGCTCGCTACCCGCCTTGGCCTCGCCTTTGCTGCTGTGGTGGGCCTGATGCTGGTCGGCGTCGTGTGGGCCATCGTGTCGCTGAACCAGGTCAATGACCAGATCACCCTGGTCATCAAGGACCGCTTTCCGAAAACCCGCCAGGCTCATGACATCATCGATGCGCTGAACCTGGTCGCACGCAGCACGCGCAACATCGCGCTGGTGTCCGATCAGGCGGCGGTCAAGAAGGAGATGGAGCGGATTACCGACGCGCGTCGGATCATCCAGGAGAATCTCGACAAGCTCGACGCCTCCATCACGTCGGAGGAGGGCCGTCGCCTGCTGGGCGTGATGACGACCAAGCGTGCGGCCTATGTGCAGGTGCTCGACGAGCTCATGAAAATGACGCAGACCGCCAAGCGCGATGACCTCGGCCGCTTCCTGCTCGAGACCATGCGCGGGCCGCAGAACGACTACATGGATTCGCTGATGAAGCTCATCGAGTTCCAGGAGGGACTCGTCGAGCGTGACGGCAACGCCGCCGCGCATGCGGTGAGGGCCGACACCATCGTGCTCGTCTCGCTCTCGATTGCGAGCGTGATCCTGGCTGCCGTGCTGGCCTGGCTCATCATCCGCCGCATCTCGGCGCAGCTCGGCGGTGAGCCCGACCTCGCACGCGAGGTGCTGGCCAATATCGGCCGGGGCCGGCTCGATAATGCCATTGTCCTGCGCAGTGGAGACTCCGCCAGCATGATGGCCACGATGAAGGCCATGCAGGACTCGCTCAACGCCTTTGTCGCGGCCCAGGAGACCATGGCGCGGCGCCATGCCGAAGGCTGGATCAAGGAGCACATCGATGCCAGTGCCTTCCCCGGCACCTTCGGCAAGATGGCGACGGACATCAATGAACTGGTGGCCTCCCACATCGCGGTGAAGATGCGTGTCGTCGAAGTGATCTCGCTGTATGCGCGGGGCGATTTCTCGATCGACATGGACCGCCTGCCCGGTGACAAGGCCAAGATTACCGCGGCGATGGACGAGGTGAAGAAGAGCCTGCTTGGCGTCAGCTCCGAGATCAAGAACGTGGTGGCCGCCGGTGTGGCGGGGGACTTCTCGCGCCGCATCGATACCAGCCGTTTCGAGTTCATGTTCCGCGACATGGTGCAGGATCTGAACACGCTCGCCGAAACCTGCGACGTCGGCTTCAACGACGTGCTGCGTGTGGCCAATGCGCTGGCCGCCGGTGACCTTTCGCAAACCATCACCAAGGACTACCCGGGCCTCTTCGGGCAGACCAAGACCGGGGTGAACGGCACGGCGCAGGCGCTGGCCAAGATCGTGGGCGAAATCAAGAATACGGTGGAAGCCGCCGCCGTGCGCGGCGACTTCTCGGTGAAGATCGACCTCTCCGACAAGCGCGGCTACACCCGCGAACTCTCCGAGCTGCTCAACCGCCTCTCCGACGTGACCGACACCGGCCTCAAGGACATTGCGCGCGTACTCGAAGCCGTCGCCAAGGGCGACCTCACCGAAAAAATCACGGCCGACTACCCGGGCACCTTCGGCAACCTGAAGAACTACACCAATGGCACCGTGCGCAGCCTCGAGCAGATGCTGCGCCAGATCCGCGAAGCCTCGGAAACCATCCATACCGCGGCTTCCGAAATCGCCAGCGGTAACACCGATCTGTCGTCGCGCACCGAAGAGCAGGCCGCCTCGCTCGAAGAGACCGCCTCCAGCATGGAAGAGCTCACCTCCACGGTGAAGCAGAACGCGCAGAACGCCCGCCAGGCCAACCAGCTCGCCGAAGGTGCATCCGAAGTGGCGGGCAAGGGCGGCGACGTGGTCGGTCAGGTCGTTACCACGATGGGCGCGATCAACGAGAGCTCGCGCAAGATCGTCGACATCATCGGCGTGATCGACGGCATCGCCTTCCAGACCAACATCCTCGCGCTCAACGCAGCGGT
>NZ_JBDIVF010000018.1:0-20412 GCF_039631355.1 Uliginosibacterium paludis
TGTGGGTCAGGCGAACCAGGTGGTCGGCAATCTCAGCGTTCTCCGAGGACAGCTTGGGTGAGTAGCGATAGCAGCGCACGCTGACCTTCCTATTCTGGACCACGCGCTGTGCCATCTCGCGCCGACGAGATGGCTTCACCACTTTTTTGCCAGCGCCTCCGCCACGATCTCGGCCTTGAGCCGCTCTTCGGCGTACATCTTCTTGAGCCGACGATTCTCTTCCTCCAGCTCCTTCATCCGCGCCATCAGTGAGGCGTCCATGCCGCCGTACTTGGCCCGCCACTTGTAGAAAGTCGCCGAGCTGATGCCGTGCTCACGACATAGTTCCGGCACAGGGCTGCCGCCCTCAGCCTGCTTGAGAATGGCAATGATCTGACTGTCTGAAAACCGCGAGGTCTGCATGTAAAACTTCCTCCCATCCATTTCGAGAAAATTCTACTTCTGACCACCGCCACTTTCCGGGGGGATTACCCGACTTTCGAGGGCATGCGAGGTGCATGCGCCTGCCATCGCGCCTTATGCATGCAAACGTTTGGCGCGACTCAGGGCCTCAGCCGATGACGGCGACAGCCAGACATTCGTCAACGCGGATCATCCCGCCACGCCGGGTTCGCTGGTTGCGAATCGCACCTTGCATGCGGGCCGTACTATCTGGCGTGGGCGGTAGCCTGTCAGGCTTTTGTCGGGCAAGACCCACTAAAGGACCCCACAGAGCTTTGGCTGACTCAACGTGAAGCAGTTTGAGGAAGTGCTGCGGGCGAATAGGACCAGCTTTTTTGCCAGGCGGCGTAAATAGCGTTTGGATATTCTGGCTTGCCGAGGCTTCCGTTGTAGCGCCCCAAGGCCCGGAAGAGGTCGCCCTTTTCGATGTCCAGATAATGTCGGAGGATTGTGCATCCGTATCTGAGGTTCGTGCGCAGATGGAACAGGTTTTGGTCCGGGCTGCCTATTTGCCTGACCCAGAACGGCATGACCTGCATAAGGCCACGCGCGCCGACGCTTGAGACCGCGTACTTTCGGAAGCCGCTTTCGACCTGGATAAGTCCAAGTACTAATTGAGGGTCAAGGCCGGCGCGTTGCGCTTCGTAATAGACGGTCTTCAGAAATTCTATTCGTTCCTGGATGTCGGGCATGCGTCGCGCAAGCCGTGGTGTCATTTCGTTGAGCCAACGGATTTTTTCTTCAACGGAAGGAAAAATCGGCTCTGGTGCGCTCTGGTCTGCAACGCTGGACTGGAGGACTGCCCGTACGCTGGCTGCCAGGAACTCTTCCCGCTGTGCGCCAGCGTGAGCAGTAGCGCTCACCAAGCTCAAGCAGGCCAGCAGTACGAGGACAATCCTTTTCACGTTCAGTCAGCCAAGAATGCGTGTGCGGACGAAATCCAGCGCATCGGCCGTCGATACTTTCGTGGCCTCGGGATCCCGTCGCCCTTGGTATTCAATCATCCCTTCCTTGAGACCGCGATCTCCGATCACGACACGATGTGGGACGCCAATCAACTCCCAGTCAGCAAACATGACGCCAGGGCGTTCATCTCTATCATCCAGGATGACGTCAAAACCGGCTTGGACGAGCTCCTCGTACAGACGGGTTGCACTATCGCGAACAACTTCGGATCTGCTCCAGCCCATCGGGCAGATGACAAGCTGGAATGGGGCTATGGCTGTGGGCCAGATAATGCCCTTGTCGTCGAAATTCTGTTCAATGGCTGCGCCCATGATACGAGTGACACCCACACCATAGCAGCCCATTTCCATGATCTGCTCTTTGCCGTCTTCACCGATGAACTTGCAGCCCATGGCTTCGGAATAACGCGTACGCAGCTGGAAAATGTGGCCAACTTCGATGCCGCGACAGATCGCCAGCAATCCTTTGCCGTCAGGCGAGGGGTCTCCGGCAACGGCGTTCCGGATGTCTGCAACCAAGGGCTCAGGGAAATCGCGACCAATGTTCGCACCAGTGAAGTGCTGGTCGGTTTCGTTCGCACCGATCACAAAATCGGCCATCACGGCAACCGAGCGATCCATGTAAATCCGGCCATTGAAACCGACAGGGCCAAGAGAGCCGGGCTCCGCGCCGAAGGCTGCGCGAATGCTGGCGGGGCTTGCAAAGCGCAAGGGCGAAAACACGCCTTCGAGCTTCGCTGCCTTGATTTCGTTGAGCTCATGGTCGCCGCGGACTAGGAGCAAAACCGGCGCACCGTCGTCACCTTCGACCACGATGGCCTTGACGGTCCTGGTTTCGGCGATTTTCAGAAACTCAGCAAGCTGCGCAATCGTCTTAACGCCGGGCGTAGCGATCCTGGTGAGCGCTTCTGTCGGTGCAGGGCGCGATAAGGCGGGGGGCAGGGCTTCGGCGAGTTCAACGTTGGCGGCGAAATCGGAATCGGGGCAGTAGGCAATTGCATCTTCACCGGTTTCCGCGATTACATGAAACTCATGTGACCCGGTACCGCCGATAGCGCCCGTATCCGCAGAAACCGCCCGGAACTCCAGCCCGAGGCGTTCGAAAATCCGCGAATAAGCCGAGAACATGTTCTGGTATTCGCGCTTGAGATCTTCAAAGCTCGCATGGAAAGAGTAGGCGTCCTTCATGGTGAACTCCCGCCCGCGCATGATGCCGAAGCGGGGACGGCGTTCGTCACGGAACTTGGTCTGGATCTGATACAGACTCTTCGGCAGTTGACGGTAGCTGCGTACATCCTGGCGGACGATGTCGGTAATCACCTCTTCGGATGTAGGCTGCATCACGAAGTCGCGTTGATGCCGATCCTTGAAGCGGAGCAGTTCATCGCCCATTTTTTCGAAGCGCCCAGTCTCCTGCCACAGTTCGGCGGGCTGAACAATCGGCATGGAAAGCTCAACGGAGCCCGCCCGATTCATTTCTTCACGAATGATGTTTTCGATTTTCCGGATGACTCGCAGACCCATCGGCATGTAGTTGTAGATGCCTGCCGACAGTTTCTTGATGAAGCCCGCGCGCATCATGAGTTTGTGACTGACGATCTCGGCGTCGGAGGGGGCTTCCTTGAGGGTGGAGATATAGAACTGGCTGGCGCGCATGGTCGGGCTGTCGAAGAGGATTGGTAGACAATCGCTGATTGTACCCGACGCCCTGAAAAGCTGTGCAGATGGGCCTTGCAGAAGGTTTCCTTGGGCGCCGAACTGTGAAAGAATCAGGGCAGTTCATGAAATTCAGGGTGATACCCATGCTCGATCGCGACGGCTACCGGCCGAACGTCGGCATCGTTATCGTCAACCCGAACAACGAGGTTTTCTGGGGCAAACGCATCCGCGAGCATTCTTGGCAGTTTCCGCAAGGTGGCATCAAGCAGGGCGAAACGCCCGAGCAGGCGATGTACCGCGAACTCTACGAGGAGGTCGGATTGCGTCCCGAGCACGTTCGCGTGCTTGCCCGGACTCGTGACTGGTTGCGCTATGACGTGCCTAAGCACTGGATCAAACGCGAGTGGAGAAGTACCTACCGTGGCCAGAAGCAGATCTGGTTTCTATTGCGCCTGACGGCCCGTGACTGCGATATCAACTTGCGTGCCAGCGGTCATCCGGAGTTTGATGCTTGGCGCTGGGCTGGGTACTGGGTTCCACTGGAAGGCGTCATTGAGTTCAAGCGCGGCGTCTACAAGTATGCGCTGAATGAGCTCGGCAACTCGCTTTTTGACGGCGACTTCAAGTCCCGTCCCCGTGCTTACGATATCGAAATCCATGCAAGGCAGGGCTAACATGTCGCGTCTGGACAAGATGATTGCGGGCTTTGATCGGGCTTTGCGGACGCTGGCTGCTGCGCCTCGGTCGGTACGGGTTATCCCAGGCAAGGATCTGCCGGAGACCGTCACCGATTCACAGGAAAAAAGGCATGTTGCCGGCCTGATGCGTGTGAATCACGTTGGTGAGATATGTGCACAAGCCCTCTACCAGGGGCAGGCTCTGACCGCTCGGACTGACGATGCGCGAGAGGCGCTGAGCCATGCCGCCGATGAAGAGACCGAGCATCTGGCTTGGACGCTTCACCGCATCAAGGAGCTGAACGGCCGGACCAGTTTGCTCAATCCCTTGTGGTATGGCGGTGCGTTGGCTATTGGCGTAGGCGCAGGTGTCGCCGGAGACCGATGGAGTCTCGGGTTTCTCGCGGAAACCGAACGTCAGGTTGAAGCCCATCTGGCGTCTCATCTGGAACGCATTTCCGCGCGGGATGAAAAAACGCGCCGCATTCTTGAGCAAATGAGCGCTGATGAAGCCGCTCATGCCGCAATGGCTGTCAGGCTCGGCGGGGCTGAATTGCCACCGCCGGCCAGGCTGGCAATGAAGCTGGCGTCAAAAGTGATGACGACGGTTGCCTACAGGATCTGACGCGGCGATGGGTTTTGTGCCCGAGGTTACGCTGTCGTGTCGATGATTTCGTAGTCGTGCGTGATCGTCGCCGTTTTGCCCAGCATGATGGACGCTGAACAGTATTTTTCGGCAGAGAGCTTGATTGCTCGCTCGACAGCCTCCGGCTTCAGATTCTCGCCGCTCACGGTAAAGTGATAGTGAATCCGGGTGAAGACCTTTGGGTCGGCTTCTGCCCTGTCGGCTGAGAGGCTGACTTCGCAGCCTTTGACGGCATGCCGTCCGCGCTTGAGGATCAGTACTACGTCATAGGCGGAGCAGCCGCCGGCGCCAGCCAGGATCAGTTCCATGGGGCGGGGGGCCTGGTTCTGGCCGCCAAGCTCTGCAGCCCCTTCCATCCTGATCGCGTGACCGCTTTCTGTTTCGGCAACAAAGCGGGCATCGCCGTCCCATTTAAGCTTGCATTTCATGTGTTTCTCCCTGTAGTCCAACAAACTTTCTCTTATGCCATACAACACCCCTTCCGGGTAGGGGGAGATCACGGAGAATCAAGCCTGCGCGGCTTCCAAACACTCCCACACTGCTTCGTTGATGCAGTGCATCAAGAAAAACTATTTGCACATAGAAAGATTCTGGGTCTGAGATGGATGTTAGTTCTTGCGTTGGACCATCTCGCTTCGCATAATGGGCTCACGTTGATCGCGTTGAGTTATCCGTGATCCCCCGATTGTCTCCTCCACCCTCCTCCTTTGGTGTGGACTTGGCGCAGCCCCACAAGGGCTGCGTTTTTTTATGTATCCCGGTCGTCTGAGCCTGCTTCTGTGCGCAAATCTGTTTGACACGGAGGATTTTGCGGGCTTATACTTGCCGACTTTCCGCGCACGGGTGTCCGTTTTGCGCACAATAAGACAAGACTAGAGGAAACTCTGATGAAGACCTTTTCCGCCAAGCCGCATGAAGTGACGCACGACTGGTTCGTCGTCGATGCGACCGACAAGGTGCTTGGTCGTCTGGCCAGCGAGATTGCCCGCCGTCTGCGTGGCAAGCACAAGGCTATCTATACGCCTCACGTCGATACCGGTGATTTCATCATCGTTACCAACGTGGAAAAGCTGCGTGTGACTGGCGACAAGGCACTGGACAAGAAGTACTACCGTCACTCGGGCTACCCGGGCGGTATCTACGAAACCAATTTCACCAAGCTGCAACAGCGCTTCCCCGCTCGTGTGCTGGAGAAGGCCGTGAAGGGCATGCTGCCCAAGGGCCCGCTCGGCTACGCAATGCTCAAGAAGCTCAAGTGCTACGCTGGTGGAGAGCATCCGCACGCTGCGCAGCAGCCCAAGGTGCTGGACATCTAATCTAGGAGCGAGAAAATGCCCGTTGGTCAATATAACTACGGCACGGGTCGTCGCAAGACTGCGGTGGCTCGCGTATTCATCAAGGCCGGTTCCGGCAAGATTGTTGTGAACGGCAAGCCGGTTGACGAGTTCTTCTCGCGCGAAACCGGTCGCATGGTTGTGCGTCAGCCGCTGCAGCTGACCGAAACTGCAGATCGTTTCGACATCATGGTCAACGTGACCGGCGGTGGTGAATCGGGTCAGGCCGGTGCCGTGCGTCATGGCATCACTCGTGCCCTGATCGACTTCAGCCCCGAGCTGAAGCCCGCTCTGAAGAAGGCTGGCTTCGTGACTCGTGATGCTCGTGAAGTCGAGCGTAAGAAAGTTGGTCTGCGCAAGGCTCGCCGCGCAAAGCAGTTCTCGAAGCGTTAATCGTTTCAGACTCGAGAAAAACCCGCTTCGGCGGGTTTTTTCGTTTACCCGTCCGTTATGTTGCCGCAGGATTCGAATCGATGGCATGAAAAAGGACCGCATGCGCGGTCCTTTCGGGGGTTAGCCTTTGCCGTGGTTCAGGGGTCGATGTGCTGACGAATCCTGCGAACGATGCTCTCTGCATCAAGGCCGATTTCCTTCATCAGCTGAGTCTGATCCCCGTGATCAATGAAACGGTCGGGGAGGCCCAGGCGCAGAACACGTGTGAGCACTCCGGCGCTTTCGAGAACTCTGGCGACTTCGCTGCCGGCTCCGCTGATCACCGCATTTTCTTCGAGCGTGACCAGCAGCTCATGATCTGCGGCGAGCTCCTGAACGAGTTTGGCGTCAATCGGTTTGGCAAAGCGCATATTGGCGACTGTCGCATCGAGCTGGTCTGCGACTTTCAGGGCTTCGTGGAGGAGTGTTCCGAACGCCAGCAGTGCAATCTTCTGCCCCTTGCGACGCAGCTCTCCCTTGCCTAGCGGGACTTCCGTCATTTCGGTGGCCGGCGTTGTACCACAGCCGCTACCGCGCGGATAGCGTACTGCCGTTGGGCAATCCTGCCGGTAGGCCGTGAACAGCATCTGCCTGCATTCGTTTTCATCGCTCGGCGTCATGACGACGATGTTGGGCACGCTGAGCAGATAGGAGAGGTCAAACGCGCCGTGGTGGGTCGCGCCATCTGCGCCGACGAGGCCGCCCCGGTCAATCGCCAGCATGACAGGGAGGTTCTGCAGGGCAATGTCGTGAATCAACTGGTCATACGCGCGCTGCAGGAAGGTGGAGTAGATGGCGACTACCGGCTTTGCGCCTTCGCAGGCAAGTCCCGCGGCGAAGGTCAGGGCGTGTTGCTCCGCAATGCCCACGTCGAAGTAGCGTTCCGGGTATTCCTGTTCGAAGCGGACGAGTCCCGAGCCTTCCCGCATGGCAGGCGTAATGGCGATCAGCCGGTCGTCCCGGGAAGCCATGTCGCACAGCCAGTCGGAGAAAACCTGTGTGAAGGTCAGCTTGCCCGCGCCCTTGCTGCTCTGGATGCCGGCCTGCTGGTCGAACTTGCCAACGCCGTGGTAGAGCGTCGGATCGGCCTCTGCAAGCTTGTAGCCGTGCCCCTTGCGAGTGATGACGTGCAGGAACTGGGGGCCCTTGAGATTGCGGATGTTCTGGAGCGTCGGAATCAGTGCGTCCAGATCGTGTCCATCGATCGGGCCGATGTAGTTGAAGCCGAATTCTTCGAACAGTGTGCTCGGGGTCACGAAGCCTTTTACATGCTCTTCGACCTTGCGGGTGAGAGAGGCGCCAAGGACTTTTTCGCCTGCCCGGCGTGCTGCAGCGTAGGTCCGTCCCGACAGCAGGCGCGCCAGGATCTTGGTCAGGGCGCCGACGGGAGGAGAGATGGACATCTCGTTGTCATTGAGCACCACGAGCAGATTGGCATCACTCACTCCGGCGTTGTTCAGAGCTTCGAAAGCCATGCCGGCCGACATGGCGCCATCGCCGATGACGGCAATGCCATGCCGGCTTTCGCCTTTGAGTTTGGCGGCCACGGCCATGCCGAGCGCGGCAGAAATCGATGTGGACGAATGCGCAGTGCCGAAGGTGTCATATTCGCTTTCGCTGCGTCGCGGGAAGCCCGAGATGCCGTGATACTGCCTCAGCCCGGCCATGGCCTCGCGGCGGCCGGTCAGGATCTTGTGGGCGTAAGTCTGGTGTCCCACATCCCAGACGATGCGATCTTCGGGCGTGTTGAAAACGTAGTGCAGCGCAACGGTGAGTTCGATGGTTCCGAGATTGGAGGAAAGGTGTCCTCCGGTTCTGGAAACGGACTCGACGAGGAAGTCGCGCAGCTCGTCCGTGAGGACGGCCAGCTGCTTGCGTTCGAGGTTTCTCAGCTCTGCCGGCGAATTGATGGACTCCAGCAGTGGATAGGCGGTCATGTAAGGGAGCCTTGTCTTGTGTTGGGTAAGCGCGGCAGTTCAGAACTGGCGGCTGACGATGTATCGCGCCATTTCGCGCAGGCGCAGGGCACGATCGCCCAGCGTCGCGATGGCTTCCTCTGCCTGGCGCGCCAGCTCTTCGGCCAGCTTCCTGGACTCGGAAAGACCTAGCAGGCTGACATAGGTCGGCTTGTTATTGGCGGCATCCTTGCCGGCCGTCTTGCCCAGCGTGGCGGTGTCGGCCGTGGCGTCCAAGACGTCATCCACCACTTGAAACAGCAGGCCGATGCATTTTGCGTACTGGTCCAGTTGCCGGAGCGCTTCGTCATTCAGATCGCCGGCCAGGCCTCCCAGCAAGACCGCGGCACGGATCAGCGCGCCGGTTTTGTGGAGGTGCATGACCTCCAGCTCGGCCAGGCTGATTTCCTTGCCTACGGAGCCCAGGTCGATGGCCTGGCCTCCTGCCATGCCGCGCGAGCCGGAAGCCTGGGCCAGCGTGTGCAAGGCACGCAACTGGCGGGACGCGTCGCCAAACAGGCCGGGCGCCGAGAGGAGGTCAAAGGCCTGGGTCTGCAGCGCGTCGCCGACGAGTAGTGCGGTTGCCTCGTCATACTGGACGTGTACCGTGGGTTTGCCACGGCGCAGGCTGTCATCGTCCATGCAGGGCATATCGTCATGAACAAGGGAGTAGACGTGGATGCATTCGACCGCACAGGCCGCCGCTTCCAGCGCCGCAGTGCAGGCTTTGGAAACTTCACCTGCTGCAAAGGCCAGCAGGGGGCGAACACGCTTGCCGCCGCCCAGCGTGGTGTAACGCATGGCTTCGTGCAAACGGCTCGGGGCAATGGTCGCTCCCGGCAGGGCTGCGTCGAGCGCCCGCTCGGCACGCTGCTGCTGCTGTGCCATCCATTCGGAAAATCTGGGGTCAGACATCGGTTTCTCCGGACAAGTCCTGCAGGTTTCCGTTTTCCAGGATGCGGATTTTCTGCTCCGCAGCGTTAAGCGTTCCCTGACACTGCCGGAGCAATTCGATTCCCCGCTGATAGCGGGACAGGGCTTCTTCCAGCGGCAGCTCGTCCTGCTCCATTGCCGCGACGATTGCCTCGAGTTCGGCGACCGCTCTTTCGAAGCTGAGCGGCGGTTCGGATTGTTTCTTGACCATTCTGTTCAGGCGGGTTTGTTCGCTGCCGGCTCGGGTAAACTCACAATTATAATTTAATGCTCCGCTTTGATGAGCGCCGTATCCGGTTTGAAAGGATCGCACGGACCATGTTGTTGAACGAAAGTCAGACCCGCCTTGCTCCGGCTGCTTCGCAGCTGCCGGTGGCCGCCTATTTTGACCAGACACTGTTCGAACACGAGAAGCGGCTGCTTTTCGATGCCGGGCCGGGTTATGTGGGGCATGAGCTGATGGTGCCGGAGCCTCTGGATTTCCATACTCTGGGCTGGCAGGACCATGGCCGCATGCTGATGCGTGCGGAAGACGCCGTCTATGAAATGTCGAATATCTGCCGCCATCGCCAGGCCATCATGCTTGAAGGGCGGGGCAAGGCCCGTAATGTCGTGTGTCCGGTTCATCGCTGGACCTATTCCACCGAGGGAGAGCTGATCGGTGCGCCTCATTTTCCCCAGAACCCCTGCCTGAATCTGGGACGTACCAAGCTGGAGTCCTGGCAAGGTTTGCTCTTCAAGGGGCCGAGGCAGGCGAACGCAGACCTCGCCGGCATGAGGCTGGCGCCAGAGCTGGACTTTTCCGGTTATGTGCTGGGGCATGTCGAGCATCATGAATGCCACTACAACTGGAAAACCTTCATCGAGGTCTATCTCGAGGATTATCACGTCGTTCCCTTTCACCCGGGACTGGGCAATTTCGTGACCTGCGATGACCTGACCTGGCAGTTTGGCGACTGGTACTCGGTTCAGCGGGTCGGCATCACTGCTCTCAAGAAAGCAGGCAGCCCTGCCTACGAGCGGTGGCAGAAGGCGGTGCTCGATTACTACAACGGTGAAATGCCGCCGCATGGGGCGATCTGGCTGACCTATTTTCCGAACGTCATGGTGGAGTGGTATCCGCATGTGCTGGTCGTGAGTCATCTGCAGCCCTTGGCGGTGGACAGGACGCTGAATGTGGTCGAGTTCTATTACCCTGAAGAGATTGCCGCGTTCGAGCCTGAGTTCATCGAGGCGGAACGCGCGGCTTACATGGAAACCGCGGTGGAGGATGACGAGATCGGCGAGCGCATGGACCGCGGACGTCGTGCGCTGCTCAATGCCGGGCTGAACGAGACCGGCCCCTATCAGTCCCCCATGGAAGACGGCATGCAGCATTTTCACGAGTTCTATCGCCGGCTCATGAAGGCGCATCTGCCGCAAGGGTTTTGAGCGGAGCGTTGCGCTTATTCTTATTTTGTATAAGTCAATGATTTGATCTTGGTTCGATGGATATGGGCTTGCGGCATACTGTACTCACCCCTCAGACTTCAGGAGTCAGCATGAAGACGATTTTCAGGATTGCCGCGCTCGCACTGGTGCTCGCAGGCGTGGCGCAAGGCGCTTCGGCCCAGCAAAAGGAGTTGCTCAACGTTTCCTACGACGTTGCCCGGGATGTGTTCAAGGACTACAACCCGAAATTCCAGGCCGCTTACAAGGCCAGGACGGGTGAGACGATCAGCGTCAAGCAATCCCACGCAGGCTCTACCAAGCAGGTGCGTGCGGTGGCAGACGGTCTTGAAGCGGATGTAGTGACCATGAACCAGGCGACCGACATCACCTTCCTCGCCGAGAAAGGGCTCGTTGCCGCTGACTGGCAGAAGAAGTTTCCGAATGCAGCTTCGCCCTACACCTCGACCATGGTCTTCATCGTGCGCAAGGGCAACCCGAAGGCAATCAAGGATTGGGCTGACCTGGTGAAGGCCGGAACGCAGATCATCATTCCGCATCCCAAGAACACCGGCAACGGCCGCTATACCTATCTGGCGGCCTGGGGCCAGGCGCTGCGTCAGCCGGGCGGCAGTGACGCCACTGCGGCTGCTTACGTTCAGGCCTTCCTCAAGAACACGCCCTTGTTTGCCTCAGGCGGTCGTGACGCGACGACTACGTTCATGCAGCGCGGGCAGGGCGATGTGCTGATTACCTTCGAGAGCGAGGCGGAATTGATCGCCCGCGAGTTCGGTCGTGGCGGTTTTGAAGTGGTGTATCCGTCGCAATCGATCCGGGCGGAGTTCCCGGTAGCGATCGTCGACAAGGTTGTCGACAAGCGGGGCACTCGCAAGGAGGCTCAAGCCTATCTTGAATACCTGTGGAGCAAGGAAGGTCAGGAGAATGCGGCCGAAAACTACTTGCGCCCGATCGATGCCGAAGTGTTCAAGAAGTATGCCGCGCAGTTTCCCGCGATCAAGACCTTTACCGTAGAAGAGGTGTTCGGGGGCTGGGACAAGGCAACCGCCCTGCATTTCAAGGATGGCGGCAGCTTCGACAAGGTCTATCAGTCAAAGTAAGGTTCAATCACTTCCACAAGACCGGGCCGGCCTAGCCGGCCCGTTTTCATCATGACAAGCAGAAAACATCGCGTCCTGCCGGGGTTTGGTCTTTCGCTGGGCTACTCGCTCGTTTATCTCTCGCTGCTGGTGCTGATCCCCCTGGGAGGGCTGATTGCTCGCAGCGCGCAGATGTCGCTTTCCGAATTCTGGGCGATTGCGACGGCTGATCGGGCGCTGGCAGCCTATCGGGTGACTTTCGGCTGCGCCTTGATTGCCGCGCTGGTGAATGCGGTGTTCGGTCTGCTCGTGGCCTGGGTGCTGGTGCGTTACGATTTTTTCGGCAAGAAGCTCGTCGATGCATTCGTCGATCTGCCATTTGCCTTGCCTACCGCAGTGGCGGGCATCACCCTGACCACGCTTTACGCCAATACCGGCTGGATCGGGCGGTTCGTGGAAGGCGTGTTCGGCTACAAGGTGGCGTTTGCGCCACCCGGTATCGTGGTGGCGCTGATTTTCATCGGCATCCCCTTTGTCGTGCGAACCGTACAGCCGGTGATCGAGGATATCGAGCCGGAGGTGGAGGAGGCTGCTGCGAGTCTGGGGGCTTCGCGAATCCAGACATTCATCCGAGTCCTGCTGCCGGCCTTGGCGCCCGCGCTGCTCACGGGCTTCACCCTGTCTTTTTCGCGGGCAGTGGGTGAGTATGGTTCGGTCATTTTCATTGCGGGCAATATGCCGATGGTGTCTGAAATCACGCCCCTGCTGATCATTTCCAAGCTCGAGCAGTACGATATTGCGGGAGCGACCGTGCTGGCGGTCGTGATGCTGGTGATCTCCTTCCTGTTGCTGCTTGCGATCAATCTTTTGCAGTGGTGGACCGCCAACCGGCACAGCGGCCGCCACGTTGACGCAGGAGTGCAGGCATGAACGCCATCCGCCAGGTCAACACCGAATCCCGCCTGATGCGCTGGCTGCTGATCGCCTTCGCACTCGGCTTTCTGTTTTTCTTCCTCGGCTTGCCGCTGCTGGCCGTGTTCAGCGAAGCGCTGCGTCAGGGGTTTGGCCCGTACTGGAGCTCGCTGCAGGAGCCGGAGACCCTGGCCGCGATCAGGCTGACGCTGGTCGTTGCAGTGCTGGTGCTGCCGCTCAACATCCTCTTCGGCGTTGCCACGGCCTGGGCGATCGCGAAATTCGATTTTCGCGGCAAGAGCCTGCTGACCACCCTGATCGATCTGCCGTTTGCGGTGAGCCCGGTTGTCGCGGGGCTGCTTTTCATCCTGATCTTCGGCCGGCAGGGTTGGCTGGGGCCGTGGCTGGCCGAGCATGACATCAAGATCATTTTTGCCTTGCCCGGCATGATCGTCGCGACCATGTTCATTACCGTGCCCTACATCGCGCGCGAGCTGATTCCGCTCATGCAGGCGCAGGGCAAGGACGAGGAGGAGGCCGCGGTGTCGCTCGGCGCCTCGGGCTGGCAGATGTTCTGGCGGGTGAGCCTGCCGAACATCAAATGGGGCCTCCTCTACGGCGTGATCCTGTGCAACGCCCGGGCCATGGGCGAATTCGGCGCGGTGAGTGTCGTCAGTGGTCACATCCGGGGCGAGACCAACACGCTGCCATTGCATGTCGAGATCCTTTACAACGAATACAACTCTGTCGGCGCTTTTGCCGCAGCGTCGGTGCTGGCCTTGCTGGCCCTGGTGACCTTGGCTGCGAAGACCTTTGTCGAGTGGCGCATGGCCCGGGAAACCGCGATGCTCGAGGCGGATCTGCCGCCGGAAGCGGTAAAACATGAATCATGATCGGGATACTGCGCCGGCGGCCTGCCACAGCGCGTGCGTGAGGAATTGAAATGAGCATTGAAGTCAGGAACATCAGCAAGCGCTTCGGGAATTTCGCTGCGCTCGACAATATTTCGCTGGAAATTCCCACGGGCGAACTCGTGGCACTTCTTGGTCCTTCGGGCTGCGGCAAGACGACGCTGCTGCGGATCATTGCCGGCATGGAGAGCGCGGATTCCGGCTCCGTCCTGTTTCACGGAGCGGAGGCGACGCATGTCCATACGCGTGAGCGCCAGGTGGGCTTCGTTTTTCAGCACTACGCGCTGTTCCGGCACATGACGGTGTTCGAGAACGTGGCTTTCGGGCTCCGCGTGAAGCCGCGGGCCGAACGTCCGGCTGAAGCCGAAATCCGCGAACGGGTGATGAATCTGCTCAAGCTGGTTCAACTGGACTGGCTGGCGGATCGCTATCCTTCACAGCTCTCCGGTGGCCAGCGTCAGCGGATTGCCCTGGCGCGCGCCCTGGCGGTGGAGCCCAAGGTGCTGCTGCTGGACGAGCCTTTCGGCGCGCTCGACACCCAGGTGCGCAAGGAGCTGCGCCGCTGGCTGCGCCGCCTGCATGACGAGATGCATATCGCCTCGGTTTTCGTGACGCACGATCAGGAAGAGGCGCTGGAAGTCGCCGATCGCGTGGTGGTGATGAACAAGGGGCGCATCGAGCAGCTCGGCACGCCTGACGAAGTGTATTCAGCGCCGGCCAGTCCTTTCGTCTATCGCTTCCTGGGCAATGTGAACGTCTTTCACAGCCGGCTGCACGGAAAATGGGCCGAGGTCGACAGCGCCATTGGAAAAGCGAAGGACGACTCGCTGGCCTTCGTGCGGCCGCATGACATCGAAATCACGCGCGAGGCGTCCAGCGGCGCGCTGCAGGCGGGCGTACAACATGTGCAGGCCATCGGTCCGCTGGTGCGCGTCGAGGTCGAGCATCAGGGCGAGGTCATCGAGGTCGAGCTCACGCGCGAGCAGCATCAGGCGCTGGCACTGGCCGCGGGCGAAATCGTGTGGCTGCGGCCGCGCAAGCTTCGGGTATTCCAGGGAAACGACATGGTCGACTCCCGCGACTTCGATCTGGGCGCGGGGATCTGACCGGTCTGGTGCTCAGACTTGTCTGAGCACCAGATTGTCGCGATGGATCAGTTCGGGCTCTTCGATGTAGCCCAGAAGCATTTCGAATTCGCTGCTTGCATGGCGCGCAATGCGGCGCGCTTCCGGGCTGGCGTAGTTGCTCAGGCCGCGAGCCAGCTCGTTTCCGGCCGTATCGACGCATGCCACGGCCGCACCCCGACCGAACTCTCCCCTGACTTCGATCACGCCGATTGAAAGCAGGCTGGCGCCCCCCTGAAGCGCCCGCACTGCGCCCGCATCCAGCACGAAGCTGCCGGCGAGCTGAAGGTGGTCTGCCAGCCACTGCTTGCGGGCGGCGAGTGGCGTGCGGGAGGCGTAGAGCAGGGTGCCCAGTGCTTCACCGGCAGCCAGACGCAGCAAGGGGTTTTCCTCGCGGCCGGAGACGATCAGGGTGTGGGCGCCGGAGCTCGCTGCACGCTGAGCCGCGCGAATCTTGGTGATCATGCCGCCACGCGAGATGCCGGTACCGGCGCCTCCCGCCATGGCTTCGTAGCTGCGGTCTTCCGCATGGCCTTCCGAGATCAGCGTGGCCGTCGGGTCCTTGCGCGGATCTGCGGTGTAGAGACCTTTCTGATCGGTCAGGATGATCAGCGCATCGGCTTCGATCAGATTGGCAACCAGCGCGCCGAGCGTGTCGTTATCACCGAATTTGATTTCGTCGGTCACGACTGTGTCGTTCTCGTTGATGATCGGCACCACGCCGAGCTCGAGCAGCTTCGACAGCGTCGAGCGCGAGTTCAGGTAACGCAGCCGATCCGCAAGATCCGCATGGGTCAGCAGGAGTTGAGCGGTTTTCAGCCCGTACTGGTTGAACGCACCTTCATAGGCTTGAGCCAATCCCATCTGTCCGACTGCAGCCGCGGCCTGCAGGGCATGCGTTTCGGCAGGGCGTTCGCTCCAGCCCAGGCGCTGCATGCCGGCCGCAATGGCACCGCTCGAGACCAGCACGATTTCACGGCCTTCGGCGCGCAACGCCGCGATCTGCCGGGCCCAGTCACCGATGGCGGTCAGATCCAGGCCGGCCCCGTTGTTGGTGACGAGCGCGGAGCCTACTTTGACGACAAGGCGACGGGCAGAGCGGATGGTGTTGCGCATGGTGTCCAGGTTTTTCGGTCAGATCGTCCGGAAGGTGGCCACTGGCCGGTTTCCGGTGTGAGCGTGGGCTATGCCCGGATTCCGCAGGGCGGAGCCGAGTCAGATTGAGGCGCGGTCAGCGGGCGTAGATGATCTCGCCCTCGAAATCGTCATCGTCATCTTCCTCTTCGTCCTCATCGTCGTCAGAGCCGATGGGGTAGGCGTCCGGCCCCGCGGCGACCGCGGCAAGCTGTTCTTCCTCCGTCCAGCGCGGCAGCGCATCGATGAAGTCCTGCAGGGCGAAGATCAGCGGCTGGCAGCCGTTGCCACTGATACCGGAAATCGCGAACCAGCGATCCGGCTCACCATAGGCGTCGAGGAAGGTCCGCACGCGTGCGTCGCGTTCTTCCTCGGGGATCAGGTCCAGCTTGTTCAGCACCAGCCAGCGAGGCTTGTCGGCCAGCGATTCGTCGTACTTGCGCAGCTCCTCGACGATGGCGCGAGCCTCGTAAACCGGGTCGGTTTCCGGGTCAAAGGGGGCGAGATCGACCAGATGCAGCAGCACGCGGGTGCGCTGCAGGTGGCGCAGGAAGCGGTGACCCAGACCGGCGCCTTCCGAGGCGCCTTCGATCAGGCCGGGAATGTCGGCAATGACAAAGCTGCGGCCTTCGCTGGTCCGGACGACCCCGAGATTCGGCGCCAGCGTCGTGAACGGGTAGCCGGCAACCTTGGGCTTGGCAGCAGAAACCGCGCGGATGAAAGTGGACTTCCCCGCATTGGGCATGCCCAGCAGCCCCACATCGGCAAGCACCTTGAGCTCAAGCGCCAGCTTGAAATGTTCGCCCGGTTCGCCATTGGTCTTCTGGCGGGGGGCACGATTAGTCGAGCTCTTGAAATGCAGGTTGCCCAGCCCACCCTTGCCGCCCCGCGCAATCAGGACCTGTTTGCCATCCTCGTTCAGATCGGCAATCAGTTCGCCGGTCTCATGATTCTTGATGATGGTGCCTACCGGCATGCGCAGGAAAAGGTCTTCTCCGCCCTTGCCGTAGCAGTCCGTGGAACCGCCTTTTTCGCCGTGCTCGGCGCGGAAGGTCCGCGTGTAGCGGAAGTCGACCAGGGTGTTGAGGTTGCGATCACCTACGGCGAAGATGTTGCCGCCACGGCCACCATCGCCACCATCCGGACCGCCTTTTGGGATGTATTTTTCGCGACGGAACGAGGCATTGCCGTTTCCACCGTCGCCGGCATAGACATCAATGCGCGCTTCGTCGAAAAATTTCATGATTGTTTGCTCGGTCTGAAAATGAAAAAGCCCCGTCGCTGCGCGAAGGGGCTTTCCTGCAATCGCGCGGGAAACAGGTCAGGCCTGGGTTTCCGGAACGATGGTCACGGTGCGGCGACGCTGAGCACCCTTGATCACGAACTGCACGCGACCCTTGACGAGTGCGAACAGGGTGTGATCCTTGCCCATGCCGACGTTGTCGCCGGGATGGTACTCGGTGCCACGCTGGCGGACGATGATGTTGCCAGCCAGAACCAGTTGACCACCGTAGCGCTTCACGCCCAGTCGTTTTGCTTCTGATTCGCGGCCGTTACGTGAACTGCCGCCTGCTTTTTTGTGTGCCATGGCGCATTAGCTCCTGCTTAGGCCGAAATCGCGTCGATGCGGATTTCGGTGTAGTTCTGACGGTGACCCTGGTGCTTCTGGTAGTGCTTGCGGCGGCGCATCTTGAAGATCTCGACCTTCTTGTGGCGACCCTGAGCCAGAATCGTGGCCTTGACACTTGCACCAGCAACCAGCGGCGCACCGATTTTCACGGAATCGCCTTCGCCGACCATCAGGATCTGGTCGAGCGTGATTTCAGTGCCAACGTCTGCCGGTATCTGTTCTACTTTGATTTTTTCGCCAGCGGCAACGCGATACTGCTTGCCACCGGTTTTTATGACCGCGTACATTTGGACTCCAATTACAAAGAGCGTGGGAAACCGTGGATTTTGCGTTGCCGTCGCAATAATGTCAAGCAAATCATCGGGCTGGCTTGACGCTCCCGCTGCTGCCCCCCTAACATCCGCGTTTCCCCAAAAACGCCCTGTGTGACTGCCTTGCAGCTCGAAAAAATCTACGAACCGGTCTCGGCTGACATGGAAGCCGTCAACCGCGTCATCCGCAGGAGCCTGTCTTCCGAGGTCGTCCTGATCAATCAGGTCTCCGATTACATCATCGGAGCGGGTGGCAAGCGCCTTCGTCCGGCACTACTCCTCTATGTGGCCAACGCGCTGGGCTATCAGGGGGGTCATCATCACGAGCTGGCTGCCGTGGTGGAATTCATTCATACCGCGACGCTGCTGCACGATGACGTGGTTGACGAGTCCGACCTGCGGCGCGGGCGCAGCACGGCCAATGCGATGTTCGGCAATGCGGCCGCCGTGCTGGTTGGCGACTTCCTTTATTCCCGCGCTTTCCAGATGATGGTCGGTGTCGGCAACATGCAGATCATGCAGGTGCTTGCCGATGCGACCAATATCATTGCAGAAGGCGAAGTGCTCCAGCTGCTCAATGTTCATAACGCG
The DNA here is from genome assembly GCF_039631355.1 of Uliginosibacterium paludis. NCBI lineage: Bacteria > Pseudomonadati > Pseudomonadota > Betaproteobacteria > Rhodocyclales > Zoogloeaceae > Uliginosibacterium > Uliginosibacterium paludis. The sequence continues at coordinate 18,181 of NZ_JBDIVF010000018.1, forward strand.
GACGTGTCGGTTGAGGATTACCTGCGGGTGATTCATTACAAGACGGCAACCCTGTTTGAGGCGTCGGCCCGGATCGGTGCAATCCTTGGCGGGCAGGATCTTGCAGGGCAGGAGCGGCTGGCCTCGTTTGGCCGCCATCTGGGGACTGCCTTCCAGATCGTGGATGACGTGCTGGATTACTCCGGCGACGAGGCTGAAACCGGCAAGCATCTCGGTGATGATCTGGCGGAGGGCAAGCCCACGCTTCCGCTGATCCATGTCATGCAGCACGGTACGCCGGAGCAGGCTTCGCTGGTCAGGACCGCAATCGAAGAGGGCGGGCGGGACGCGTTCGCCGAAGTGATTGCTGCCGTCAATGCGTGCGGGGCGCTCGAGGCCGCGAGTGCCTGTGCCGCGGCCGAAGCGAAGCTGGCGGCAGAAAATATTACTGAACTTCCCCCTTCCATTTTCAAAGAGTCACTGCTACAATTATGTTCTTTCGCAGTTGCGCGAACTTATTGAGAAATAAAAACGCAACGGCAATTACGGGGTGTAGCTTAGCCTGGTAGAGCGCTACGTTCGGGACGTAGAGGCCGGAGGTTCGAATCCTCTCACCCCGACCAGGTTTTCATGAAAGGCCGATGATTCGTCATCGGCCTTTCTGTTTTTGCGCGTCCGTCACACGCCTGGCATGTCGCGGGGCGTGGCCAGAGGTCCGCGCAGGAAGGCGCTGCCAAGGGGAGCATGAGTGCGGGGATGCTCATGCTATTCTCTTTCCCTTGTGCATACCTCGCCGGGAATGGCCGGCGAACTTCATGAATCTAGCTTTCCTGCTGCTGCTTCTGATCCTGCTGAACGGCATTTTCGCCATGGCTGAGATTGCCGTGGTGTCATCGCGCAAGGCGCGCCTCCAGAAAATGGCCGACGACGGCTCGCTGGGCGCCAAGGCTGCGCTCAAGCTCAACGACGAGCCTTCCTCCTTTCTGTCGACCATCCAGGTTGGCATTACTTCCATTGGCATTCTGAGCGGCGTGGTCGGCGAAGACGCTCTGGCCGAACCGATTGCTGCCTGGCTGCAGCAGTTTCCTGCGCTGCTTCCCTATGCACGTCCCTTCTCGGTGGGCGTGATCGTTGTGCTGATCACCTATCTTTCCGTCGTGGTGGGCGAACTCGTGCCCAAGCGTCTGGCGCTGCTGGCGCCGGAAGCCATTGCGTCTTTCATTGCCGGTCCGCTGACTTGGCTTTCGAAAGCGGCGGGGCCGCTGGTCTGGCTCTTCTCTGTGTCGGGAGACATCCTGCTTCGCCCGTTCAATGCCCGCCGTGCCGATGAGCCGCCGGTCACTGACGAGGAGATCAAGGTGCTGATGGAGCAGGGCGCCGAAGCCGGTGTTTTTCACGAAAGCGAGCAGGAAATCGTCTCCAACGTGCTGCGTCTGGATGAGCAACGCATCGGCACCATCATGACGCCGCGCAAGGACGTGCATTTCGTGGATCTGGACGAGGCAGACGAGCTGCGCGCGGCCATTTCGGACAGCGAATATGGCCGCCTGGTGGTCTGTCGCGGTGGTCTCGAGAACATTCTCGGCATCCTCCATGTGGCGGATCTGCTCAAGCCGGCCCTGGCCGGCGATCCGCTGGATGTGGAGTCCGTTACCCGTCCGGCGCTTTTCGTGCCGGAAACGGTGACGACTTCCCAGTTGCTGGAAAACTTCCGCAAGACCCGCGTGCAGTTTGCGTTGGTGGTGGACGAATATGGCGAACTCGAAGGTGTGGTCTCGCTGACCGATGTGCTGACCTCGATCGTTGGCGAACTGCCGGCGGATGACGAGGAGCCGGACGCCGACGCCATCCGCCGCGAGGATGGCAGCTGGTTGCTCGAAGCCTCGATGTCGATCGAGCGCTTTGACGATCTTTTCGACATGAGCGAATTGCCTGGTGCCGATACCGGTGGTTTTCACACCATTGGTGGCTTCGTGATGCATATGCTGGGCAGGGTGCCCCGCCCGGCGGACCATTTCGAATGCCAGGGCATGCGCTTCGAAGTGGTCGACATGGACCGCCATCGTGTTGACAAGGTGCTGATGACGCTCACCGCGCCACATGCTTCGCCCACTGGTTCTGATGGGGGCGAGCGCCCCTGATGCGCTTGCCTTGCGATGAAAAACGCCCCGCTTGACGGCAATGCCGCTCAGTTAAGCAAAGGCCCCTCGGGGCCTTTGCTATTTGTACAGTACAGGCTGTGCAACTGGAGCC
>NZ_JBDIVF010000019.1:0-12314 GCF_039631355.1 Uliginosibacterium paludis
AAGCTGATCGCTCCGATCGCGATGGAAGAAGGTCTGCGCTTTGCAATCCGCGAAGGTGGCCGTACTGTCGGCGCCGGCGTGGTGGCGAAGATCGTCGAGTAATCGATATCTGCCCGGTTCGCCGGGTTGAAAAAGCGCCCTGAAAGTCGGTTTCGGGGCGCTTTTGTAGTCTCTGCTGCAGGGGCATAGCTCAATTGGCAGAGCGTCGGTCTCCAAAACCGAAGGTTGGGGGTTCGAGACCCTCTGCCCCTGCCACTTCAATGCAAAGGCATTTTCCCATGGCGGATAAACTGAAGTTTGTGCTCGCGCTGCTGTTGCTGGTCGCGGGCCTGACTGGTTACTACCTTCTTTCCGGCCAGCCTGTGTTCTTCCGGGTGCTCAGCGTGCTTGCAGGTCTTGCTGCTTGCGTTGCCGTGGGCTGGTTTACCGGGCCGGGGCAGCGTTTGGCGACGTTTGGTGGTGAGGCCATCGTAGAAGCCAAGAAGGTTGTGTGGCCTACGCGCAAGGAAACGGTTCAGACCACGGGTGCTGTTTTTGCCTTTGTTGTTGTGATGGCCGTAGTGCTTTGGATTGTTGATTTTGCGGTCGGCAAGATGATCGGCGCTTTGCTGGGGTGGAATCAATGAGCAAGAGATGGTATGTCGTTCACGCCTATTCAGGCTTCGAGAAGTCGGTACAGCGCGCGCTCCTGGAGCGCGTTGCCCGTTCTGACATGCAGGACAAGTTCGGTCAGATTCTTGTTCCTGTAGAGGAGGTCGTGGAAATGAAGGGTGGGCAGAAAAGTGTCACGGAGCGCAAGTTTTTTCCGGGCTACGTTCTGGTCGAAATGGACATGGATGATGCTTCCTGGCACTTGGTCAAGAGCACTCCGAAAGTTACCGGGTTTGTCGGTGGTGCCGGCAACAAGCCCACTCCGATCTCGCAGCGTGAGGTGGATGACATCCTGATGCAGATGCAGGCCGGGGTCGAGAAGCCGCGTCCCAAGATTCTGTTCGAGGTGGGCGAACTCGTGCGCGTCAAGGAAGGTCCGTTTACGGATTTCAACGGCTCGGTCGAGAGCGTCAACTACGAAAAGAGCCGTCTGCATGTTTCCGTCACGATTTTCGGTCGTGCAACGCCGGTCGAGCTCGAGTTCAGCCAGGTTGAGAAAACCTGATCGATTTCAGGGGGTGCCGGGTCCCCTGTTTTACTTTCCCGGTTTGAGGAGCATGCCTGCGTGCATGCGTTAAGACTCATTTCAAGGAGCCATCATGGCAAAGAAAATTGTCGGCTACATCAAGCTGCAAGTGCCGGCGGGCAAGGCCAACCCTTCGCCCCCCATCGGTCCCGCTCTCGGTCAGCGCGGCCTGAACATCATGGAATTCTGCAAGGCCTTCAATGCCCAGACTCAGGGTATGGAGCCGGGCTTGCCGATTCCTGTCGTGATTACCGCCTTCGCGGACAAGTCCTTCACGTTCATCATGAAGACGCCGCCGGCGACCGTGCTGATCAAGAAGGCTGCTGGCGTGCAAAAGGGTTCTGCTCGTCCGCATACCGACAAGGTCGGCAAGGTGACGCGTGCCCAGCTTGAAGAAATTGCCAAGACCAAGATGAAGGATCTGACTGCAGCCGATCTGGATGCAGCTGTTCGCACCATCGCAGGCTCCGCCCGCAGCATGGGCATCACCACGGAGGGCGTGTGAGATGGCAAAGATTTCCAAGCGAGTGAAGGCGCTGCGCGCTGCCGTTGATCGCAACAAGCTGTATGCGGCTGATGAAGCGTTGAATCTGGTCAAGCAGAATGCAACGGCCAAGTTTGACGAATCCGTCGACGTTTCGGTGAACCTTGGCGTGGACGCCAAGAAGTCCGACCAGGTTGTCCGTGGCTCTGTCGTGCTGCCTGCCGGTACCGGCAAGAGCGTGCGCGTTGCCGTGTTCTGCCAGGGCGCCAAGGCTGAAGAGGCCAAGGCTGCGGGCGCGGATGTCGTCGGTTTTGATGATCTGGCCGAGCAGGTGAAGGCCGGTAATATCGACTTTGATCTGTGTATCGCTACGCCTGACGCCATGCGTGTCGTCGGTGCACTGGGCCAGATTCTCGGTCCGCGCGGCCTGATGCCGAACCCGAAGGTTGGTACCGTGACGATGGATGTCACGACCGCTGTGAAGAATGCCAAGGCTGGTCAGGTGCAATACCGTACCGACAAGGCCGGTATCATTCATGCAACCATTGGTCGTGCTTCGTTCTCCGTCGAAGCGCTCCAGCAGAACCTTGGCGCACTTGTTGGTGCACTGGTCAAGGCAAAGCCGGCTGCATCGAAGGGCGTGTATCTGCGCAAGATCGCCCTGTCGTCGACGCAAGGTGCTGGTGTTCGCGTCGAACCGACTTCGGTCAACGCACAGTAACAAATAATCAAGGGGCGCTCCGCGAGGGTCGCCCCTTTCGAACTTTGGGCCCGATCGGACGGCAACGTCCGCCCGGGGTTGTCAAAGACCGTTGGGGTGTCAGCCATCCGGATGGCACTTAATCGGATCAGTTCCGCCCAGCGCAGATGGCGTTTCCCGAAAACAGGATGAATGCAGCCAATGGCTGTGCCTGAATTTGAGGTCGCCGTGGTTGGGCACCGGGTTTCCGGATGCCCTTTTGAGTTAGGAGTTGACCTTGAGTCTCAATCTTGAAGACAAGAAGGCTGTAGTTGCCGAGGTGTCTGCACAGGTTGCGAACGCTCAGACCATCGTGGTCGCCGAGTACCGGGGTATTGAGGTGGGACACCTCACTGCCTTGCGTGCAAAGGCCCGCGAACAGGGCGTTTACCTGCGTGTGCTGAAGAACACCCTGGCACGGCGCGCTGTGGCAGACACGGCGTTCGCTGGCCTCGCCGACCAGATGACCGGTCCGCTGATCTATTCGATCGGCTCGGATGCGGTTGCTCCGGCGCGCGTGCTGGCTGACTTCGCAAAAACCAACGACAAGCTTGTGGTCCGTGCCGGTTCTTACGGCGGCAAGGTTCTGGACAAGGGCGGCGTGCAAGCGCTGGCTACCATCCCGAGCCGTGAAGTGCTGCTGGCACAACTGCTGGGCGTCATGCAGGCCCCGATTTCCGGTTTCGCGCGCGTCATCGCCGCGGTTGCCGAGAAAAAGGGCGAATCTGCTGCTGCCTGATCACACGCTGAAACCAATCAAACACTTTCAAATTTAGGAAATCAAAATGGCATTCGATAAAGACGCATTCCTGGCGGCCCTCGACACCATGTCCGTGATGGAACTCAACGAGCTGGTCAAGGCTGTTGAAGAGAAGTTCGGCGTGTCCGCTGCTGCCATGGCCGCTCCGGCTGCTGGTGGTGCTGCTGCTGGCGCTGCTGCTGCTGAAGAGCAAACCGAGTTCACCGTCATCCTGGCTGCTGCCGGCGACAAGAAGGTTGAAGTCATCAAGGTGGTCCGCGCCGTGACCGGTCTGGGCCTGAAGGAAGCCAAGGACGTCGTTGATGGCGCTCCGAAGCCCGTCAAGGAAGGCATTTCCAAGGCTGACGCAGAAGCCCTGAAGAAGCAGCTGGAAGAAGCTGGCGCAAAGGTCGAGATCAAGTAATCCCGACTTCTGCACCTGGGGTTGGCGGCTGGTGCCGCCAGCCCTTTTGTCGTTTTGTGAAAGGCCGTCAAAAGCGGCGTGTTGTTGCTGATACCACAGACGTGGCCAGAATACAGCATTGACCACGCGGAATCCCCCGCACTCAGTGCTGCCTTGTGTCCTCTGACGTCGGACTCTTGACCCGGAGCTTCTATGGCGTACTCCTACACCGAGAAAAAACGCATTCGCAAGAGCTTTGCCAAGCGCGCAGCTGTTCTGGATGTTCCCTTCCTGCTGGCTACTCAGCTGGAGTCATATACCTCGTTCCTTCAGGCGGATGTTCCGCCTCAGGCACGGCGCAACGAAGGCCTGCAGGCCGCGTTTACCTCGATCTTTCCGATTTCCTCGCATTCCGGCAATGCGCGCCTGGAGTTCGTTCACTTCATCCTGGGCGAGCCTGCATTCGACGTGAAGGAATGTCAGCAGCGCGGTCTGACCTTTGCGTCGCCGCTGCGTGCGCGCGTTCGTCTGGTCATTCTCGACCGGGAAGCTTCCAAGGAAACCATCAAGGAAGTGAAGGAGCAGGAAGTGTACATGGGCGAGATTCCGCTCATGACGACGACGGGCTCTTTCGTGATCAATGGCACCGAGCGTGTCATCGTGTCTCAGCTGCACCGCTCCCCGGGCGTGTTCTTCGAGCATGATCGCGGCAAGACTCACAGTTCGGGCAAGCTGCTGTTCTCGGCCCGCATCATTCCCTATCGCGGCTCCTGGCTGGATTTCGAATTCGACCCGAAGGATTTCCTGTTCTTCCGCGTTGACCGTCGTCGCAAGATGCCGGTCACCATCCTGCTCAAGGCGATCGGGATGAACAACGAAGAGATCCTGTCGACTTTCCACGACTTCGAGAGCTTCGAACTCGCGGGCGACCAGATCCGTTTCGAGCTGATTCCGGACCGTCTACGTGGCGAGATTGCGCGTTTCGATATCGCGGATGCAAAGGGTAACCTGATCGTCGGCAAGGACAAGCGCATCAATGCCAAGCATGCGCGCGACATCGCCGCTGCCGGCATCACTTCCGTGATCGTGCCGGAAGAGTTCGCGGTGGGCCGTGTGCTGGCTCACGACGTTGCTGACCCGGAAACCGGCGAAGTGCTGGCGCGTGCAAACGATGAGCTGACCGAAGACCTGATGGCCAAGCTCTCGACTGCAGGTGTGAAGGGTTTCAAGACCCTCTACATCAACGACCTTGATCGTGGCGGCTATATCTCACAGACCCTGCGTTCGGACGAAACGCTCGACCAGTGGCAGGCGCGCGTGGCGATCTACCGCATGATGCGTCCTGGTGAGCCGCCGACCGAAGATGCGGTCGAATCGCTCTTCCAGAGCCTGTTCTATTCCGAAGAGCGTTATGACCTTTCGGCCGTGGGCCGCATGAAGTTCAATCGTCGCGCCTATCCGGAAAAGATGGATGACAAGTCGCCTGAGTGGCTCAAGCGCTTCTATCAGCGCGTCGGCCCGCAAGGCGAAGAAGGCTCGGGCGTTCTGGCGAACGACGACATCTTGGCCGTGATTGGCGTGCTGCTTGAGCTCCGTAATGGCCGCGGTGAAATCGACGACATCGATCACCTGGGTAACCGTCGCGTGCGCTGCGTGGGCGAACTGGCCGAGAACCAGTTCCGTGCCGGTCTCGTGCGTGTCGAGCGCGCTGTCAAGGAACGTCTCGGCCAGGCCGAGAGCGACAACCTGATGCCGCATGACCTGATCAATGCCAAGCCGATTTCGGCCGCGATCAAGGAATTCTTCGGCTCCTCGCAGCTGTCGCAGTTCATGGACCAGACCAACCCGCTGTCGGAAATCACCCACAAGCGCCGCGTGTCGGCTCTTGGCCCGGGTGGTCTGACGCGTGAGCGTGCAGGTTTCGAAGTGCGCGACGTGCACCCGACGCACTACGGTCGCGTTTGTCCGATCGAGACACCTGAAGGTCCGAACATCGGTCTGATCAACTCGCTGGCGGTCTATGGCACGACCAACCGTCACGGCTTCCTCGAGACGCCCTATCGCCGCGTGGCTGATGGCGTGGTGAGCGACCAGATCGATTACCTCTCGGCCATCGAAGAAGGTCAGTACATCATCGCCCAGGCCAACGCCCAGGTGACCGATGACGGCACCCTGGAAGGCGACCTCGTGTCCGCCCGCTACAAGGGTGAAGCCATGCTTGTCGAGCCGATGCAGGTTCAGTACATGGACGTGTCGCCATCGCAGATCGTGTCGGTGGCTGCTTCGCTGATTCCGTTCCTGGAGCACGACGACGCGAACCGCGCACTGATGGGCGCGAACATGCAACGTCAGGCTGTGCCTTGCCTGCGTCCGGAGAAGCCTCTGGTCGGTACCGGTATCGAACGTACCGTGGCAGTGGACTCGGGTACGACGGTGCAGGCGCTGCGCGGCGGTATCGTGGACTACATCGATGCCAACCGTGTCGTGATCCGTGTGAATGACGATGAAACGGTGCCGGGCGAAGTCGGCGTCGACATCTACAACCTGATCAAGTACACCCGCTCGAACCAGAACACGAACATCAACCAGCGTCCGATCGTCAAGATCGGTGACCGTCTGGCCAAGGGCGACGTGATCGCCGATGGCGCCTCGACCGACCTCGGCGAACTGGCGCTGGGCCAGAACATGCTGGTCGCGTTCATGACCTGGAACGGCTACAACTTCGAAGATTCGATCCTGATCTCCGAACGCGTGGTGGCAGACGACCGCTTCACTTCGATCCACATCGAAGAACTGACCGTCGTTGCCCGTGACACCAAGCTCGGACCGGAAGACATCACCCGCGACATCGCCTCCCTGGGCGAAGCCCAACTGGGTCGTCTGGACGAATCCGGCATCGTGTACATCGGCGCTGAAGTCGAAGCCGGTGACGTGCTGGTCGGCAAGGTCACGCCGAAGGGCGAAACCCAGCTGACGCCGGAAGAGAAGCTGCTGCGCGCGATCTTCGGCGAGAAGGCGTCCGACGTGAAGGACACCTCGCTGCGCGTGCCTTCCGGCATGAACGGCACCGTCATCGACGTGCAGGTCTTCACCCGCGAAGGCATCGAGCGCGACAAGCGTGCCCAGTCGATCATCGACGACATGCTGAAGAGCTTCCGTCTCGACCTGGCTGACCAGATGCGTATCGTGGAGCGCGATACCTTCGAACGTATCGAGCGTCTGATCATTGGTCAGGCTGCCAACGGCGGCCCGAAGAAGCTTGCCAAGGGCACCAAGATCGACAAGGCCTATCTGGAGTCGATCGAGCAGTACAGCTGGTTCGACATCCGCATGGCGGACGACGCAATCGCCGTGCAGCTCGAGCAACTGCGTGAAGGCCTCGAGAAGACCCGCAAGGACTTCGATCTCGCTTTTGAAGCCAAGCGCAAGAAGCTGACACAGGGCGATGAACTGCCCCCGGGTGTGCAGAAGATGGTCAAGGTCTATCTGGCCGTGAAGCGTCGTCTGCAGCCGGGTGACAAGATGGCCGGCCGTCACGGTAACAAGGGCGTGGTTTCCAAGATCCTGCCCGTTGAAGACATGCCGTACATGGAGAACGGTCTGCCGGTCGATATCGTGCTGAACCCGCTCGGCGTGCCTTCGCGGATGAACATCGGTCAGATCCTCGAGACCCACCTGGGCTGGGCCGCACGCGGTCTGGGCCAGAAGATCGACGGAATGCTCCGTGCCGAAGCGACGGCGAAGGAAGTGCGCCAACTGCTGTCTGAGATCTACAACAATGGCGGCAAGGGCGAAGACATCGAGTCACTGAACGATGCCGAGGTGTTTGATCTGGCAGGCAACCTGCGCAAGGGTGTGCCGTTCGCGACGCCGGTGTTCGACGGTGCAACCGAAGAAGACATCATCAACATGCTCGAAATGGCCGGCCTTGATTCCGGCGGCCAGGTCACGCTGTTCGATGGCCGTACGGGTGAAGAGTTCGAGCGCAAGGTCACGGTGGGTTTCAAGCACGTGCTGAAGCTGCACCACCTTGTCGACGACAAGATGCACGCACGTTCGACCGGCCCGTACTCGCTGGTGACCCAGCAGCCTCTGGGCGGCAAGGCACAGTTCGGTGGTCAGCGCTTCGGTGAAATGGAAGTGTGGGCGCTGGAAGCTTACGGTGCAGCCTACACGCTGCAGGAAATGCTCACCGTGAAGTCCGATGACGTGACCGGTCGTACCAAGGTCTATGAAAACATCGTCAAGGGCGAGCACAAGATCGATGCCGGCATGCCGGAATCCTTCAATGTGCTGGTGAAGGAAATCCGTTCGCTGGCCATCGATATCGACCTCGAGCGTTACTGAACTGCGACTGGAATGGAGTAAAGATAGATGAAAAGCCTGCTCGCTGACCTGTTCAAGCAAAGCCTGCCTGACGAAGAAGAGTTCGATGCGATTACCATCGGCCTCGCTTCGCCGGACAAGATCCGTTCCTGGTCCTACGGTGAAGTCAAGAAGCCTGAGACCATCAACTACCGCACCTTCAAGCCGGAGCGCGATGGCCTGTTCTGCGCCAAGATCTTCGGCCCGGTCAAGGACTACGAGTGCCTGTGTGGCAAGTACAAGCGCCTGAAGCATCGTGGCGTGATCTGTGAGAAGTGTGGCGTCGAAGTCACGCTCTCCAAGGTCCGTCGCGAGCGCATGGGGCACATTGAGCTGGCCTCGGTGGTTGCCCACATCTGGTTCCTGAAGAGCCTGCCGAGCCGTCTCGGCATGGTGCTCGACATGACGCTGCGCGACATCGAGCGCGTGCTCTACTTCGAAGCATTTGTCGTGGTCGAGCCGGGCATGACGCCGCTGACTCGTGGCCAGCTGCTGACCGAAGACGACTTCATCGCGAAGACCGAAGAATATGGTGACGAGTTCGTCGCCATGATGGGGGCCGAAGGCATCCGCGGTCTGCTGCGCAACATCGATATCCATAAGGAAATCGAGCGCCTGCGCAGCGAGCTGGAGACCACTGGGTCCGAAGCCAAGATCAAGAAGATCGTCAAGCGCCTCAAGGTGCTGGAAGCCTTCACCCAGTCCGGCATCAAACCCGACTGGATGATCATGGAAGTGCTGCCGGTGCTGCCGCCGGACCTGCGTCCGCTGGTGCCGCTGGATGGTGGCCGTTTCGCCACCTCCGACCTGAACGATCTGTATCGCCGCGTCATCAACCGCAACAACCGTCTGAAGCGTCTGCTGGAGCTGAAGGCCCCTGAAATCATCGTGCGCAACGAAAAGCGCATGCTGCAGGAAGCGGTTGACTCGCTGCTCGACAACGGTCGTCGCGGCAAGGCCATGACGGGCGCCAACAAGCGTCCGCTGAAGTCGCTGGCCGACATGATCAAGGGTAAGGGCGGTCGTTTCCGTCAGAACCTGCTGGGTAAGCGCGTCGACTATTCCGGTCGTTCAGTGATTACCGTCGGTCCGCAGCTCAAGCTGCATCAGTGTGGCCTGCCGAAGCTGATGGCGCTTGAACTCTTCAAGCCCTTCATCTTCAACAAGCTCGAGCTGATGGGGCTGGCTACGACCATCAAGCAAGCCAAGAAGCTGGTTGAGTCGCAAGAGCCGGTGGTGTGGGACATCCTCGAAGAGGTGATCCGCGAGCATCCGGTCATGCTTAACCGTGCACCGACGCTGCACCGCCTCGGCATCCAGGCGTTTGAGCCGACGCTGATCGAAGGCAAGGCTATCCAGCTGCACCCGCTCGTCTGCGCGGCGTTCAACGCCGACTTCGACGGTGACCAGATGGCCGTGCACGTTCCGCTGTCGCTTGAAGCACAGATGGAAGCCCGCACCCTGATGCTGGCCTCCAACAACGTGCTGTCGCCCGCCAACGGCGAGCCGATTATTGTTCCGTCTCAAGACGTGGTGCTGGGTCTGTACTACGCGACGCGTGCCGGTGTGAACAGCAAGGGTGAAGGCATGCTCTTCACCGACGTGTCCGAGGTGAAGCGTGCCTACGAGTCGGGCCAGATCTCGCTGCATGCGAAGGTCACTGTCCGGATCAAGGAATACGAGCTGGACGCCGAGGGCAACAAGGTCGAGAAGCTGAACCGCTATCACACGACTGCCGGCCGTTCGCTGCTTTCCGAAATCCTGCCTGCAGGCCTGCCGTTCTCCGTGATCGACAAGGCGCTGAAGAAGAAGGAAATTTCGCGCCTGATCAACACGTCTTTCCGTCGTTGCGGCTTGCGCGAGACGGTGATCTTTGCCGACCGCCTGATGCAGTTCGGTTTCCGCCTGGCAACTCGCGCCGGTATTTCCATCGCGGTCAAGGACATGCTTGTCCCGGCCGAGAAGGAAACCATCATCGGAACCGCAGAAGCCGAAGTGAAGGAAATCGCGCAGCAGTATTCGTCCGGTCTGGTGACCGATGGCGAGCGCTACAACAAGGTGGTCGATATCTGGGGGCGCACTGGTGACCAGGTGGCGAAGGCCATGATGGATCACCTCAGCAAGGAGCCCATCGTTGACCGCGAGGGCAAGGACACCAAGCAGGAATCTTTCAACTCGATCTACATGATGGCCGACTCGGGTGCTCGCGGTTCCGCGGCACAGATCCGTCAGCTCGCCGGCATGCGCGGCCTGATGGCCAAGCCGGACGGCTCCATTATCGAGACGCCGATCACCACTAACTTCCGTGAAGGTCTGAACGTTCTGCAGTACTTCATCTCCACTCACGGCGCACGTAAGGGTCTGGCGGATACGGCACTGAAGACCGCGAACTCCGGTTACCTGACGCGCCGTCTGGTTGACGTCACGCAGGATCTGGTCGTGATCGAAGACGACTGCGGCACTGCGAACGGTTTCGTCATGAAGGCGATGATCGAAGGCGGTGAAGTGGTCGAGCCGTTGCGCGAGCGCATTCTGGGTCGTGTGTCGGCTGACGACATCGTCAATCCGGAAACCCAGGAAACCGTCATCTACGCGGGCAGCCTGCTCGACGAAGACGCCTGTGATCTGATTGATTCGCTCGGCGTGGACGAAGTGCGCGTGCGCACTCCGCTCACCTGTGACACGCGCTACGGCCTGTGCGCGAAGTGCTATGGCCGCGATCTCGGTCGGGGCAATCTGGTCAACGTCGGTGAGGCGGTTGGCGTCATCGCTGCCCAGTCGATCGGTGAGCCGGGTACGCAGCTCACGATGCGGACCTTCCACGTCGGTGGTGCTGCGTCGCGTTCGGCTGTCGCAAGCTCGGTCGAGGCCAAGTCGGCCGGTACCGTACGCTTTGCAGGAAACATGCGCTATGTGACCAATGCGAAGGGCGAGAAGATCGTGATCTCGCGCTCCGCAGAAGTCGTGGTGGCGGATGACTCCGGTCGCGAGCGTGAGCGTCACAAGCTCACCTACGGTGGCACGCTGCTGGTCGATGATGGCCAGGCAGTCAAAGCTGGCGCGCAACTGGCCGTGTGGGACCCCCACACCCGTCCGATCATCACCGAGTACTCGGGCACGATCAAGTTCGAGAACGTGGAAGAGGGCGCTACGGTTGCCAAGCAGGTTGATGAAGTCACCGGCCTGTCGACGCTGGTTGTCATTGATTCCAAGCGTCGCAGCACCACCAGCAAGGGCGTCCGTCCGCAGGTCAAGCTGATCAACGACGCTGGCGAAGAAGTGAAGATCGCGGGCACCGATCATGCTGTGACCATTACCTTCCAGGTTGGCTCGCTGATCACGGTGAAGGACGGTCAGCAGGTGTCGGTGGGTGACGTACTGGCCAAGATTCCGCAGGAATCTGCCAAGACCCGCGACATTACCGGCGGTCTGCCGCGCGTGGCAGAACTGTTTGAAGCCCGTGCTCCGAAGGATGCCGGCGTGCTGGCTGAGGTGACGGGGACGCTGTCCTTCGGTAAGGACACGAAGGGCAAGCAGCGTCTGGTGATTACCGAGCCGGATGGCACGGTTCACGAGTCCCTGATTCCGAAGGACAAGCACGTGCTGGTGCACGATGGTCAGGTGGTTCAGCGTGGCGAACTGATCGTTGACGGTCCGGCCGATCCGCATGACATCCTGCGTCTGCAAGGTGTTGAAGCGCTGGCCCGTTACATCATCGACGAGGTGCAGGATGTGTATCGCCTGCAGGGCGTGAAGATCAACGACAAGCACATCGAGGTGATCGTTCGCCAGATGCTCCGTCGCGTGATCGTCAGCGAACCGGCAGACAGCCGCTTCATTCGTGAGGAGCAGGTCGAGCGTTCGGAAGTGCTGGACGAAAACGACAAGCTCGAAGCTGCGGGCAAGCTGCCTGCAAGTTTCGAGTACATGCTGCTCGGTATCACGAAGGCTTCGCTGTCGACGGACTCGTTCATCTCCGCAGCGTCGTTCCAGGAGACCACTCGCGTGCTGACCGAAGCAGCGATCATGGGCAAGAAGGACGATCTGCGCGGTCTGAAGGAGAACGTGATCGTGGGACGTCTGATCCCTGCCGGTACGGGTCTGGCCTATCACCGCAACCGTCGCTCTGTGTCGGCAAGCGGGCTCGATCTGGCTCAGGCGCTGTTCGCTGCACCGGAAGAATCGGCGGTGGCTGTCGAGGGCGATGCCCCTGACGTCGCTTGACGGTATTTGCGGGAGTCGCATATACTCCCGCGTCTTGGGATGGGCTGGCCAGGTGGCCAGTCGTCCCGTGTTTGATCGCGGCCCGTGTCGGGGAAGGCTCCGGCTGGTGGTGAGATCCAAGGAAATTTGATGCCAACCATTAATCAACTCGTTCGCAAGGGCCGGGAAGTTCCGGTCACCAAG
>NZ_JBDIVF010000019.1:12622-15465 GCF_039631355.1 Uliginosibacterium paludis
CCCGAAGAAGTCCTGATCCACTGACGAATTGAGGAGATAAAGATGCCCCGTCGTCGCGAAGTACCGAAGCGTGAAATTCTGCCGGATCCGAAGTTCGGTTCGCAGGATGTTTCCAAGTTCATCAACGTCATCATGGATAGCGGCAAGAAGTCGGTTGCCGAAGGTATCGTGTATGGCGCGTTCGAAGTAATTGCAGGCAAGTCGAGCAAGGATCCGCTGGAGATCTTCTCCAGTGCGATTGCCAATGTGAAGCCTGTGGTTGAAGTCAAGAGCCGTCGCGTTGGCGGTGCGAACTACCAGGTTCCGGTTGAGGTGCGTCCGAGCCGTCGTATGGCTCTTTCGATGCGCTGGCTGCGCGAAGCTGCGCGCAAGCGTTCCGAAAAAACCATGGCTCAGCGCCTTGCTGGCGAGCTGCTTGAGGCTTCGGAGGGTCGCGGCGCGGCCATGAAGAAGCGTGATGAAGTGCACCGCATGGCGGACGCCAACAAGGCGTTCTCCCACTTCCGCTTCTGATTATCGAAGCGGCAGGCAAGTGTCGGGCCCTGAAAGGGGCTCGATTTGTTTCCGCAAATGCCTGCCAGATCTGAAAAAACGTTTTTTGAACATGCAGCATTTTGAGTAGAGGCTGACACCGTGGCACGCACTACCCCCATCGAGAGGTACCGCAATATCGGTATCTCGGCACACATCGACGCCGGCAAGACAACCACCACCGAGCGTATCCTTTTCTACACCGGTGTTAACCACAAGATCGGTGAAGTGCATGATGGCGCTGCCACCATGGACTGGATGGAGCAGGAGCAGGAGCGTGGCATCACGATCACCTCCGCTGCTACGACCTGTTTCTGGAAGGGGATGGCTGGCGATCTTGAGCAGCATCGCATCAACATCATTGACACCCCGGGACACGTAGACTTCACGATTGAAGTGGAGCGCTCCATGCGTGTGCTCGACGGCGCGTGCATGGTTTATTGCGCTGTGGGTGGTGTTCAGCCTCAGTCTGAGACGGTGTGGCGTCAGGCGAACAAGTACAAGGTTCCGCGCCTTGCATTCGTGAACAAGATGGACCGTACCGGCGCCAACTTCTTCAAGGTCTATGACCAGCTGCGCACCCGTCTGTCGGCCAATCCGATTCCGGTTGTCATCCCTATCGGTGCTGAAGAGAACTTTACCGGCGTTATCGATCTCATCAAGATGAAAGCCATCATCTGGGATGAGGCCAGCCAGGGCACGAAGTTCAGCTATGAAGACATTCCTGCTGATCTGGCTGCTGCCGCTGCGGAGTGGCGCGAGAAGATGGTCGAGGCTGCTGCCGAGTCGTCGGAATCGATGATGGATAAGTATCTCGAGGCAGGTGATCTGTCCGAGCAAGACATCATCAAGGGGCTTCGTGATCGCACCATCGCCTGCGAAATCCAGCCGATGCTGTGCGGTACGGCGTTCAAGAACAAGGGCGTGCAGCGCATGCTGGATGCCGTGATCGATTTCATGCCTTCGCCGGTCGACATTCCGCCTGTCAAGGGGATTGATGACGACGAGAAAGAAGCTGAACGCCGCGCTGCCGACGACGAGAAGTTCTCGGCGCTTGCTTTCAAGCTGATGACTGACAAGTACGTGGGTCAGCTCACCTTCATTCGTGTGTATTCGGGTGTGATCAAGTCGGGCGATACCGTCTACAACCCCATCAAGGGCAAGAAGGAGCGTATCGGCCGTCTGGTTCAGATGCATGCCAACGACCGTCATGAGATCGATGAAGTGCGTGCGGGTGACATCGCTGCCTGTATCGGACTGTCGTCCGTGACGACTGGTGAGACGCTGTGCCCGCCTGACAGCATCATCACGCTGGAACGCATGGAGTTCCCGGATCCGGTGATTCACGTTGCGGTCGAGCCGAAGACCAAGGGTGACCAGGAAAAGATGGGTATCGCACTGGGTCGCCTGGCTCAGGAAGATCCGTCCTTCCGTGTGCGTACCGATGAAGAATCGGGTCAGACCATTATTTCCGGCATGGGCGAGCTGCACCTTGAAATCCTGGTTGACCGGATGAAGCGCGAGTTCGGTGTTGAGGCCAATGTGGGTGCGCCGCAAGTGGCGTATCGCGAAACCATTCGCAAGGTTGTTGAGGATGCGGAAGGCAAGTTTGTCAAGCAGTCCGGTGGTCGTGGTCAGTACGGTCACGTCGTGCTCAAGATCGAGCCGAATGAGCCGGGCAAGGGTTACGAGTTTGTCGATGCCATCAAGGGCGGTGTCGTGCCGCGCGAATTCATTCCGGCGGTTGACAAGGGGCTGCAGGAAAGCATCCCGAATGGCGTGCTGGCTGGTTTCCCGGTGGTGGATGTGAAGTGCACGCTGCACTTCGGCTCCTACCACGATGTGGACTCGAACGAAAACGCCTTCAAGATGGCTGCTTCGATGGCCTTCAAGGAAGGTTGCCGCCGTGCGAGCCCTGTCATTCTCGAGCCGATGATGGCTGTCGAGGTCGAGACTCCGGAAGACTTCATGGGCAACATCATGGGTGACCTGTCCGGGCGTCGCGGTATCGTGCTGGGCATGGAAGATCTGCCTGGCCAGATCAAGGCGATCAAGGCAGAAGTGCCGCTGGCAGAAATGTTCGGCTACTCGACGACGATGCGTTCGCTGTCGCAGGGGCGTGCTACTTACTCCATGGAGTTCAAGCACTACTCGGAAGCGCCGAAGAACGTCGCTGACGCCATCATCAACAAGAAGTAATCATCCCTTTCAAGATCCAAGGAGCTAGAAATGGCAAAGGAAAAGTTTGAACGTACGAAGCCGCACGTGAACGTCGGCACGATTGGTCACGTTGACCACGGCAAGACCACGCT